>NZ_NKCO01000004.1:0-325398 GCF_002245615.1 Mycobacterium neumannii
GCACATAGGTACTTCAGGGAGTGTAAGACGCTAACGTACAAAGAAGAGAGAACGACACTCTAGGTCAGGGAGAGGAGTGAAAGCGACTACTTTTGCTGATGGTATTACGACATAAGACCACATACGAGATCATCCCTAGTCTCCTGGGCTCGGAGATGTCTATAAGATACATGCCTACCCTCCGCCCTACCCTGACCCGGCCAACACCGGCCAGGGTTATCCACCGCCGCCGCCCTATGGCGCGCCCTCCCCTTACGGCGCTCCGCCCTCGTACGCGGGATACGGCGCACCCGGGTATGCCGACGGTTACGGCATGCCGCAGGACAAGACCAACGGTCTGGCGATCGGCTCGCTGGTGGCCTCGGCGATCGGCGTCCTCTGTGGTGTCGGCTCGCTGATCGGCATCGTGCTGGGCATCGTGGCGCTGAACCAGGTCAAGAACTCAGGTGAGGGGGGCCGCGGATTGGCGATCGCCGGTATCGCCGTCGGCGCGGCGACGCTGCTGCTCAACATCGTCTTCGGCATCGCCATGCTGAGCACCTGACCCGGTGAGCGGCGGCGACCAGGACGGGGTCCGGAACACCGGCAGGCCTGATCCGTTCGCACCGGTGGATTACCCCACCGATGCGGGGCTGCCGCCGCCGCTCGATACGCCGCCCTCACCGGGTTATCCGCCGCCCTATCCGGCTGCTCCTAACCCTTATCAGGGCTACTACCCGCTCGGCGGTTACGGATACGACCCCTACCGGTCGATCCATCCTGCGGGCACGAACGGGATGGCGATCGGCGCATTGGTGTGCTCCCTCGTCGGGGTGTTCTGCTGCGGCGTGACGTGCATCGTCGGGGTGATCCTCGGGATCATGGCGATGCGCGAAACCAAGCACACCGGACAGGACGGATTCGGAATTGCGTTGGCGGGCACGATCATCGGCGGCCTGGCGGTCGCAGGCTTCCTCGTATACATACTGCTTTACCTGAGCCTGCTCGCCACCGGAGGGCTGTGGGCCTGAGCGTCACTGCGGCTGACGGAACGGCTCGCCTTGGCGCTGCATGCCTGCGGCGCGGCCCTTTCCGGCGATCACCAGGGCCATCTTCCGGCTCGCCTCGTCGATCATCTCGTCGCCCAACATGGCCGCGCCCCTGGCTCCGCCTGCGCGCGAGGTGTGCCACTCGTAGGCCTCGAGAATCAGCTCGGCGTGGTCGTAATCCTTCTGCCGGGGACTGAAAATCTCGTTGCCCGCGACGATCTGGTCGGGGTGCAGCACCCATTTGCCGTCGTATCCCAGCGCCGCGGAACGGCCGGCGACGCGGCGGAAGCCGTCGACGTCGCGAATCTTCAGATAGGGACCGTCGATCGCGAGCACCCCGTGCGTCCGCGCCGCCACGAGAATGCGCATCAGCACGTGATGGTGCGCATCGCCGACGTCGTAGCCCTCGGGCTGCTCGCCGACCTCGAGCGTGCGCATGTTCAAGCTGGCCGCCATGTCGGCGGGTCCCAGCACCAACGCCTGCACCCGTGGTGCGGCCGCGATCGCGTCAATGTTGGTGAGGCCCTGCGCATTCTCGATCTGCGCCTCGATACCGATGCGGCCGACCGGGAGGTCGTGGGTCGCCTCGAGCTGACTCAGCAACAGGTGCAGCGCCTGGATGTGGGAGGCGTCGCTGACCTTGGGCAGGACCACGATGTCGAGCGCGGCACCCGCGGTCGCCACCACTTCGATGATGTCGGCGTAGGTCCACGGCGTCGTCCAGTCGTTGACCCGCACACCGCGCAGCTGGCCCGCCCACCCCGGCTCCGCCAGAGCGGTCGCCACGCGGGTGCGGGCTTCGGCTTTGGCGTCGGGCGCGACGGCGTCCTCGAGATCGAGGAACACCTCGTCAGCGGTCAGGGTTTTCGCCTTCTCGACCATCTTCGCGCTGCTCCCGGGAACGGAAAGGACCGTTCGGCGGGGTCGATACCGGTTTTCCACAACAACACTCTCTACCCTTTGATGCATGGCGGCGGTCAACAGGGTCTATGCGGCTCGTCTCGCGGGGATGGTGGTCTTGGGCCCCGACGGCGAGTCCATCGGCCGTGTCCGTGATGTGGTGGTCAGCATCAGCCTGGTGCGCCAGCAACCCCGCGTACTCGGCTTGGTTGTCGAAATGCTCACGCGGCGAAGGATTTTCGTACCGATTCTGCGGGTGACGTCGATCGATCCCGGTGCGGTGACGCTTGCCACCGGCAGCGTGTCGTTGCGCCGGTTCGCCCAGCGCCCCGGTGAGGTGCTCGTCCTCGGACAGGTGATCGAAACCCGCGTCCGCGTCGACGATCCGGACCTGCCGCAGCTGGCCGACGTCGATGTGATCGTCGTCGATCTCGGCATCGAGCAGACGCGCACCCGCGACTGGATGGTCACCAAGGTCGCAGTCCGCCCACACCGGCGCCTTGGCAGGCGAGCCAACGTGCACGTGGTGGATTGGCAGCACGTTCAGGGCCTGACACCGTCGGGTCTGGCGATGCCCGGCCAGGGCGTCGCGCAGCTGCTCGATCAGTTCGAGGGGCAGCGCGCCGTCGAGGTGGCCGAGGCGATCCGGGAGCTGCCCGCCAAACGCCGCTACGAGTTGGTCAACGCCCTCGACGACGAGCGGCTGGCCGACGTGCTGCAGGAGTTGCCCGAAGACGACCAGCTCGACGTGCTCAGGCGCCTGCCGGCCGACCGCGCCGCCGACGTCCTCGAGGCGATGGACCCCGACGACGCCGCCGACCTCCTCGGGTCGATGACGCCGACCGACGCCGAGCAGTTCCTACGCCGCATGGACCCCGAGGATTCCGAGGATGTCCGCCGTCTGCTGGCGCACTCCCCCGACACCGCGGGCGGGTTGATGACGTCCGAACCCGTGGTGCTGGCCCCGGACACCACCGTCGCCGAGGCACTCGCGCGGGTCCGCGACCCGGACCTCACCCCGGCGTTGGCCTCGTTGGTGTTCGTCACCCGCCCCCCGACCGCCACGCCCACCGGTCACTACCTGGGTTGTGTGCACCTGCAGCGCCTGCTGCGCGAGCCGCCTGCCGATCTGGTCAGCGGAATCGTGGACACCGATCTGCCCAACCTGTCCCCTGACGACTCGCTTGGCGCGGTGACGCGCTACTTCGCCGCCTACAACCTGTTGTGCGGGCCGGTCGTCGACGAAGAGAACCACCTGCTGGGCGCCGTGTCGGTCGACGACGTGCTCGACCATCTGCTGCCCCACGACTGGCGCGAGACCGAGGAACCCGAGCTCACCGGCGCCGAAGGAACCTCATGACCGACCGCAGCCGGCTCGATACGCCGCTGGCCACCCGGCGGCGGTTCTCGTTCAACGTCGACCCCGAGGCGGTCGGGAACTTCAGCGAGAACATCGCCCGGTTCCTGGGCACCGGGCGCTACCTGGCGTGGCAGACCATCCTCGTGATCGTCTGGATCACGTTGAACCTGTTCGCGGTCGGGCTGCGCTGGGACCCGTATCCGTTCATCCTGCTCAACCTGGCGTTCTCCACCCAGGCGGCCTACGCGGCGCCACTGATCCTGCTGGCGCAGAACCGCCAGGAAAACCGCGATCGCGTGTCGCTGGACGAAGACCGCCGCCGCGCCCTGCAGACCAAGGCCGACACCGAATACCTGGCCCGCGAACTGGCCGCGCTGCGGTTGGCGAT
Source organism: Mycobacterium neumannii (assembly GCF_002245615.1). NCBI lineage: Bacteria > Bacillati > Actinomycetota > Actinomycetes > Mycobacteriales > Mycobacteriaceae > Mycobacterium > Mycobacterium neumannii. The sequence continues at coordinate 3,677 of NZ_NKCO01000004.1, forward strand.
CGGCGAGGTGGTCACCCGCGACTACCTGCGCAGAGAACTCGACGAGATGCGCGAAATGCTGGCCACCCTGCAGCACCCGCCGGGCGAATCGGGCGACGACGAAGCCGGCCGGAGCGACCCGGGCGAGCGCCGGCCGAAAAAGTCGAGTGCAGGTAGCTAACGAATTGCTGTAACGCGGCGGTTATCTGATAGGTATGGTGACTTGGTTCACAAGCGATCGCAAACATAGGACGGTTGAGTGCACATAAGGGGAGGAGCCGCCGCCCTCAAGGCCGTGCGGCGCCAAACGGGGCGTCTGCGGCGAATCCCGGGCCCTCACGTGCAGAAGCTGGCATCCGCCAATCGCATGCGTGCCGGTCTCGGCGTGGCCATCATCACCCCGATCATCCTGGCCGGCAGCGTCGGCGCCTCGGCGCCGTCCCCGCAGACCCCGACCTCGGATGCCGCGGTGACGCCACTGGCCGCTGTCGAGCCGTCACCGGGCGCCCGGTCGGGCGCATCGGTGGTCGCGGTCGCCAAGGAACCGATGGCCTTCCACATCGCCGCCTCGACGGTGTCGGCTCCCCCGCCCGCCGCGGTGGTGAATTCTCCTGGCGCACTGGGCATTCCCGGTATGGCCTTGTCGGCGTACCGGAACGCCGAGCGCATCATGGCGTCCGCTTACCCCGGCTGCGGCCTGAGCTGGAACCTGTTGGCCGGTATCGGGCGCATCGAGTCGATGCACGCCAACGGAGGCGCGACCGACGCCCGCGGCACCGCCATCCGCCCCATCTTCGGGCCCACGCTCGACGGCACGCTGCCCGGCAACGAGATCATCGTGCAGAGCCGCGTGGCCGACCGCGTCACCTACGCCCGCGCAATGGGACCGATGCAGTTCCTGCCCGGCACCTGGTCGCGGTACGCCTCCGACGGCGACGGCGACGGCAAGGCCGAAGTGCAGAACCTGTTCGACTCGTCACTGGCCGCCGCCCGCTATCTGTGCAGCGGCAACCTGAACCTGCGAGACCCGAACCACGTCATGTCGGCGATCCTGCGTTACAACAACTCGGTGGCCTACGCGCGCAACGTGCTGGGCTGGGCCGCGGCGTACGCGACGGGCGTCGTGCCGATGGATCTGCCTCCCATCACTGGATCGGTCCCGACGTTGGAAGACACCCCCGCCAACGTGCACCTCACCGATCTGAAGGAGTACCAGGGCCTCGGGCCGGGTCTGCCCCTTAACGCTCTGGGATTGCCAGAAGGCGATCCGTTGGCGTTGATGCCGTTGCTCGAGCGCGACTCGGTAGCCAGCCGGATGGGCAATATGCCGGGCTTCGTCCCTGGTCAGCGACTCGGCCCCCTGCCGGGACCGGCACCGCAAACACCGGCGACGCCGCAGGCGCCCGCGCAACCGCCGCCGTGGACACCGCCGTGGATGCAGCCACAACGGCCCGAGTGCGCGGTGTTCTGCATCGAGGACAACCCGGCGCCACCGCTGCAGCCGGCACTCGGTGGGCCACCCATAGCCAACCCGATGCTTCCGCCCGCACCGGCGCCGTTGGGGCCGCCCGCACCACTGGGTGCTCCGCAGCCCGGACCCGCTCCAATCGGCGCACCGGCTCCCGTCGGCGCACCCGGTCCGGCTCAGGCACCCGCGCCAGGCCCGGCTCAAGCACCCGCGCCCGGCCCGGCGGCCCAGCCGGGTCCGGCGGCCCAGCCGGGTCCGGCGCCCGGACCCGTCGGTTAAGGGCCGCCGTCGAGTCGGCCTAGACTCGATGGTGATGTCTAATTCACCCGCTGACCTGGAAGCCGCGATTCGTCGCGCGCTGGCCAAGGTGATCGACCCCGAGCTGCGGCGGCCGATCACCGAACTCGGAATGGTCAAGAACGTCACCGTCGAACCTGACGGGGCGGTCCATGTCGAGATCTACCTGACCACCGCTGCGTGCCCGAAGAAGACCGAGATCTCCGATCAGGTCAGCCGGGCCGTCGCCGACGTCCCGGGAACCGGCGCCGTGCGGGTCAGCCTCGACGTGATGAACGATGAACAACGCACCGAACTGCGCAAGCAACTGCGTGGTGATTCGCGGGAGCCCGTCATCCCGTTCGCCCAGCCCGGTTCGCTGACCCGCGTCTACGCGGTGGCTTCCGGTAAGGGTGGCGTAGGCAAGTCCAGCGTGACGGTGAACCTCGCTGCGGCCATGGCCGCGCGTGGCGTGTCGGTCGGAGTGCTCGACGCCGACATCTACGGGCACTCCGTTCCCCGCATGATGGGCGTTACGGACCGGCCCACCCAGGTGGAGTCGATGATCGTTCCGCCGGTCGCCCACGACGTCCGGGTCATCTCCATCGCGATGTTCACCCAGGGCAACACCCCGGTGGTCTGGCGCGGCCCGATGCTGCACCGTGCGCTGCAGCAGTTCCTCGCCGACGTCTACTGGGGTGACCTTGACGTGCTGCTGCTCGACCTGCCGCCGGGCACCGGCGACGTCGCGATCTCGGTGGCCCAGCTGATTCCGGGCGCGGAGATCCTGGTGATCACGACGCCCCAACTGGCCGCTGCCGAGGTGGCCGAGCGGGCAGGAGCGATCGCGTTGCAGACCCGTCAGCGCATCGTCGGCGTGGTGGAGAACATGGCGGGGCTGACCTTGCCCGACGGCACGACCATGCAGATCTTCGGCGAAGGCGGCGGCAAACAGGTCGCCGAGCGGTTGTCGCGCGCGATCGGCGCCGACGTGCCGTTGCTGGGCCAGGTGCCGCTGGACCCCGAACTGGTGACGGCCGGCGACTCCGGCGTCCCGCTGGTGCTCTCCGCACCGGACTCGACGGCCGGTAAGGAGTTGCGCAGCGTCGCCGATGCCCTGTCGAGCCGCAAGCGCGGACTGGCGGGCATGTCGCTGGGTTTGGACCCGGCCGGTCGATAACACCTCGCGTGTCCGAGCCCGAACTCCGTCACACCCTGTCCGACAAGGCGTTACAGTGCTGTTCGTGGGTAGGGCGATGTTAGCCAACGGGCGCGGCAAGTTGCTGGCGCTCGTCGCGTCCATCACGCTGTCCGTCGCCCTGTTCTACGCCCAGACCGGCGAACCCGCGGCGCAGCATTCCGCCCCGCCCGCGGCCGTGCATCAGGATGCGCCAGCGGCCGCCCCCAGGGTCAACACGCCCACCGAAGCGGAGTTGCTCGCGGCCAGCGCGCCCGTTGCCACGGCAGCGACCCCGTTCGCGTTGCCCGCCGGTATCACGCCCGAAAACGGGTTGCAGGTCAACACGATTCGGGTGGCTCGCGCAATCAGCGTGCTGTTCCCCGAAGTCAAGACGATTGGCGGATACCGCCAAGACCCGCTGCCGTGGCACCCGAACGGCTTGGCGATCGACGTGATGATCCCGAACCACGGCAGCGAAGAGGGCATCGCCCTCGGCAACCAGATCGCCGGGATCGCGTTGGCCAACGCGGAGCGCTGGGGTGTGATCCATGTGATCTGGCGGCAGGGCTTCTACCCGGGCGTCGGGGCACCCAGCTGGACGGCCGACTACGGCAACGAGACCGCCAACCACTTCGACCATGTCCACATCGCCACCAACGGCGGCGGATACCCGTCCGGCGACGAGGACTACTACATCTGAGCTCTCACCGCTTTATGTGGCGTCGGTGTCGAACGGTGTCGTCGCGGGCGCTTGCGGTGCTGCGGGCGGCGCCGTCTGCGCAGGCGGCTCCGTCGAGGAGATCGGTTTATCGGCCTGCTTGCGGTCGAAGTTGCCGGTGAAGATCGAGTCGTCGCCGTCGAGCAGATGTTTGGTGAGCGCGGCGCGCGGCGTCATACCGCGCAACTTGTTGAGCTCGCTGAGCGGCTCGCGCAGGTCATCGAACTCCGGCCCGAGGTCTTCCCGCAGTTGGCTGGTGGCGCCGCCGATGTAGTCGCGGGCCTGGCGCAGCGCGCCCGTCGTCCACCGGATTGCGCCGGGTAGCCGCTCGGGTCCCAGGATCACCAGACCGGCGATCACCAGGATCAGCATCTCGCCCCAGCCGATATTGGCGAACATCGGCTATGTGGTGTCGGGACCCGGATTGACGGTCAGCGTGACCCGCCGGCCGTCGCGCATCACCTCGATCGGTGCGTCCTGGCCGATCTTGAGCTGACGCACGGCGACGACGAATTCGTCGGCGTCGGCCACGGTCCGGTCCCCCACCTTGACCACGACGTCGTTCTCCAGGATCCCCGCCTTTTCCGCGGGGCTGCCTGCCTTCACGTTGGCCACCTGGGCGCCGGAGGCGATGTCGTTGCTGACCGAGCGGGCGGTCAGGCCCAGCGTCGGGTGGGCGATCTTGCCCTCGCGGATGAGCGAGTCGACGACCGTCTTGACCTCGTTGATCGGGATCGCGAACCCGAGCCCGCTGGCGCTGTCGGACAGCGACTTACCGGCGGTGTTGATGCCGATCACGTTGCCGTTCATGTCGATGAGGGGGCCGCCGGAGTTGCCGTGATTGATCGGCGCATCGGTCTGCAGACCGTCGATGACGGTGTCGGTGTCGGAACCGTCGCCGGACAGCGGCACCGGGCGGTGCAGCGCGCTGATGATTCCGGCGGTGACGGTGCTGCGCAGACCCAGCGGAGCGCCCGCGGCGATCACCTCGTCGCCGACGCGCAACTTGTCCGAGTCGCCCATCTGCGCCACGGTCAGGTTGTCGACGTTGTCGACCTTCAGCACGGCCAGGTCGGTCTTGGGGTCGCGGCCAACGAGGTTGGCGGGCACCTCTTTGCCGTCGTTGAAGACGATCTTCAGCTTGTACTTGCTGGGGTTGTTCGCGGCTTCGGAGATGACGTGGTTGTTGGTCACGATGTACCCGCGCCCATCGATGACGACGCCGGAGCCCTGCGAACCTTCCTGATCGCTGGTCGCCTCCACCGTGACCACCGAATCAGCTACGGCAGCAGCGACTTTGGCGATGTGGCCTTCGGGCGGCGGACCGCTGTCGGTGGTGTCGAGCGTGACCTTCGACGTGGTGAACGCCTCGACCACCTCGGCGGTCTTGCGGCCTACCCACCCGCCTGCGAAACCGATCACCAACGCGATGATGGCCAACATCGCCAGCGCGACGTAGGAGACCCGGCCGCCGAACAGCACGTCGCGCACGCCCAACTTGCCCGTGGGGACATTCGCCGGGGGTCGCGGCGGCTCGTGGACGGCGGGGGCGCCAAGGGCGGCCGGCGCCGACGGATCCCGCCACGGGTCGGCGGCCAAGTCGGTGTCCTGATCCCGCTCGGCTTCGAGCGCGCCCGTGTCGGCGGGATGGCGCTGCAGCGAGTCGCCGCCGGGATAGGGCTTACCGAACGCCTCGGCCAGCACCGGGTCGGGCGGCTGGTTGGTCGGCGTGAACTCGCCTTGGTCGCGATACTTGTCGAGGCCCACGAACGAACCGTCGACACCGTCGGGCCTGCCGAATGCGCGCTGCGCCGCCGGATCGACGGGCGGCCGCGAGACAGGGCGGGGTTCCAGGCGTTCGCGCCCGGTCTGGTCGAGATTGGTCACCCGGTCATCACCCTCTGTGAAAGCGCCCGCGAGTGCCGGCGCGGATCGCTGCTGGTCGTCGCACTTACCCTACCGGCGCCTGCGCCGAGAACGCTGTGTGCTGTCAGCAAACTGGGACTGCTGCGTCTCGACGGGCGGCTCCGGTGGAGCATGGTGCGGGATCTCGGACAACAGGCCCAGCAGCGAGCTCGGCATGGCGACCGGCCGGCACTCCCGCAACGCCGCGCGCGCTTGGCGCTGGGCCTCGACCTCGGCGGCGCACTGCGGGCACAGCGATAAGTGGTGAGCGGCGCGCAGATGCGGGGTCAGCCTCAGTTCACCGTCGACGAAGGCGGCGACTGCCTCGGTCGAGAGGTGCTCGGTGGAGCCGAACTCTCGCGGCCCGACCGGCGCGTCGCTCTGGGAGGCGAACTGAGAGGGCAACCACGAGAAGGCCCGGCGGAACATGTGTCCCGGGTCGACCATTGCCCAGCTCCTCTCGCTGCGTGTCACGGCGTCCATTCGAATGTAGCGCGGAGCGCTGTGCGGATGCCCGCGAACGTCAGGCCGTTTTGGCCGCGTCGCCGTGGCCAGCCGACGAACCGGTCTCGCCGTGATTGGCCAGGTAGTCGCGGAGGGCCTGCCGACCGCGGTGGATGCGGCTACGCACGGTGCCCAACTTGACGTCGAGCGTCGCGCCGATCTCCTCGTAGGACAGTCCCTCGATATCGCACAGCACCACGGCGGCGCGAAACTCCGGCGGCAACGAATCCAGTGCGGCCTGCAGGTCAGGACCCAGCCGCGAGTCGTGGTAGATCTGCTCGGGGTTGGGATCATCGGCCGGAACACGGTCGTAGTCCTCGGGCAGCGCCTCCATACGGATGCGGCCGCGCCTGCGCACCATGTCGAGGAACAAGTTGGTGGTGATGCGGTGCAGCCAGCCCTCGAACGTGCCGGGCTGATAGTTCTGCAGCGAGCGGAACACCCGGATGAACGTCTCCTGGGTGAGGTCCTCGGCGTCGTGCTGATTACCCGACAGGCGGTAGGCCAGCCGGTACACCCGGTCGGCGTGCTGGCGCACCAGCTCGTCCCATGAGGGCATGGTCGATTTGTCGCCCGTGGCGTCGAACACCGCGGTGCCGGTCATTTCGTCGGAAGGCTCGACCCATTCCCCGTCCGCGAACTGTTCGAGGTGGGACATCGAAGTCGGCGCCATCTTGATGGTGGTCGTCAGATCCTCCTGGTCACAGCCGCCATCACGGTGCGGCGGTTCGCTACTGCCCGCAACGCGGAGATCCGCATAGGTATTCCCTGGTTGGTCCCCTGGATGCCAGCGTCCGCCGTTTTCCATGGGACATACCGTCTCCGACCGTTCCGTGCCTGGCATATGAGCAAACTGAACATTTCCTGAGAAAACTTTTCTACCCATTTTTGACCTGCGCGAACCTGCTGAAAATTCGCATGATCGGTTCGTCGGGAACGGGCGTGTCGCGATGCTGGCCCGCACCGGTTGGCTACGCTGCGGGCATGGCCGGCACCGACGACGTCATCGGACCGCACAGCCGTGCCGATTCCATCGTCTCGCATGCCGAGCAGTCCATCTCCGAGGACGCCATCGTCGCCGCGGCCCGCGAACGCGCCCTCGACATCGGCGCAGGCGCCGTCACCCCCGCAGTCGGCGCGCTGCTGTGCGTGTTCGCCAAGCTGACCTCCGCCAAGGCCGTCGTGGAGGTCGGAACCGGCGCCGGGGTCAGCGGGCTGTGGCTGCTGTCGGGTATGCGCGAAGACGGCGTACTGACCACGATCGACGTCGAACCCGAGCATCAGCGCATCGCCAAGCAGGCGTTCACCGAGGCCGGGATCGGACCCGGGCGTAGCCGGCTGATCAGCGGGCGCGCCCAAGAAGTGCTGACCCGCCTCGCCGACGAGTCGTACGACCTGGTGTTCGTCGACGCCGATCCGCTGGATCAGCCGCAGTTCGTCGCCGAAGCCGTCCGGTTGTTGCGCCCGGGCGGCGCGATCGTGCTGCATCGCGCCGCACTCGGCGGCCGGGCCGGCGACGCCACCGCCAACGACACCGAGGTGGCGGCCGTGCGCGAGGCCACCCGGCTGATCGCCGAGGACGAACGGCTCACCCCGGTGCTGATCCCACTGGGCGACGGCCTGCTCGCCGCCGCGCGCGACTGAATTCTCTCGCCGAGCTGGGCCCACGCCGAAAGGCTGGGGTACGCAGGACTGCTCTCTTTCCAGGCTGGTTTGCGTCTGCTCGCTATCGCATCTTGACCACTGACTAAACGTGCGTTTAGTCTACTGAACGTGCGTTCAGCTTCGAACGATCTCACGGCCGTCGCCCGGATTCGCGACGCCGCAATCGACCAGTGGGGCCAGCACGGGTTCAACGTCGGCCTGCGATCCATCGCCGACGCGGCGGGGGTGTCGGCCGCGCTGGTCATCCACCACTTCGGCTCCAAAGACGGGCTGCGCAAGGCGTGCGACGACTTCATCGCCGACGAGATCCGCCAGGTCAAAACCGAGTCGATGCAAACCAGCGATCCGGCGACCTGGCTCGCACAGATGGCCGAGATCGAGTCCTATGCGCCGTTGATGGCGTACCTGGTTCGCAGCATGCAGTCCGGCAGCGAGCTGGCGAAGTCGTTCTGGCGTCGCATGATCGACCAGGTCGAGCAGTACACCGACGAAGGCGTTCGATCGGGTGTGCTCAAGCCGAGCCGTGACCCCTGCGCCCGAGCCCGGTACCTCGGGATGATCGGCGCAGGCGGCTTCCTGCTGTATCTGCAGCTGCACGACAACCCCACCGATCTGCGGGCCGTGTTGCGTGATTACAGCGAGGACATGGTGTTGCCTGCCCTCGAGCTCTACACCGAAGGGCTGATGGCCGACTCGACCATGTACGACGCGTTCCTCGCCCAGCGCGAGAAAGGCATCCCGTTCACCACCGGGGAAGAAGGAGATCGCGATGACGGCTCAGACAGCGCACCATCGGCGACAGGCTGACATCAACGGACCTGCCGTCGAAGTTCACGGATTGACAAAAGCTTTCGGACGGACCAAGGCGCTCGACGGACTGAATTTGACGGTCGCGCCGGGGCAGATCACCGGCTTTCTCGGCCCGAACGGAGCGGGCAAGTCAACCACGATCCGCGTGTTGCTCGGCCTGTTGCGGGCGGACAGCGGCACGGTGCGGCTGCTCGGCGGCGATCCCTGGGATGACGCGGTGGCACTGCACCGCCGGATCGCCTACGTGCCGGGAGATGTGACGTTGTGGCCCAACCTGACCGGGCTGCAGGCGATCGACTTCCTGGCCCGGCTGCGCGGTAACGGTGTGGACACCGCCCGCCGGGATCAGCTGATCGAGCGCTTCGAACTCGACCCGCACAAGAAGGCCCGCACCTACTCAAAGGGCAACAGGCAGAAGGTCGCCATCATCGCCGCCTTTTCCACCGCCGCCGAGCTCTACATCCTGGATGAGCCCACGTCCGGCCTGGATCCGTTGATGGAGAAGGTGTTTCAGGAGTGCGTGGGTGAAGTCGTACAGCGCGGCGCTGCGGTGCTGTTGTCGAGCCATATCCTGGCCGAGGTCGAAAAGCTGTGTGACAGCGTCACGATCATCCGCGCCGGTCGCACGGTGCGCGCCGGCACCCTCGCCGAGCTGCGGCACCTGATGCGCACGACCGTGACCGCACGCACCCGCAACGACGGCCAGCGCCTACGGGCCGAGCCGTTCGTCCACGATTTCGCGGTCACCGACGGGCACTACGTCTTCTCGGTCGACCGCAACGATCTTGACCGCGCAATGGGCATTCTGACCGAGCTCGGCATCCTCGACCTGACCGTCACACCGGCATCGCTGGAAGACATGTTCCTGCGCGAGTATCGGGGGACCACGCGATGACGACGATGACGGCGACCGCGCCTCGCACGCAGCGGCATGGCCGTTCGAACGCCTGGACGGGCACCGCAGACCTGCTGCGCCTGGCTCTGCGTCGGGACCGGCTCCGGCTCAGTGTCTGGGTCGGCGTCCTGACGATGCTGATGGCCTACGCGCCGGCCGCCATGGAATTGGCCTATCCCGAAGAGGCGCAGCGGCTCACGCGCGTGGATCTGATGAGGACGCCCGCGGGAATGATGATGGGCGGGCCGATGTTCGGCCGCAACGAGACCGACCTCGGCGCGATGATCGCGAACGAGATGATGCTGACGCTGATCGTCGCCACGTCGATCCTCGCGATCCTCACGGTGATTCGTCATACCCGGGCCGAAGAGGAAAGCGGCGCAGCCGAGTTGGTGCTGTCATCGGTCGTGGGCCGCTATGCACGAACCGCAGCGGCACTGATTCTGGTCGGCGTGGTCAACGTGGTGCTCGCCGTGACGATGACGCTGGCGATGACCGCGAGCGGTTTCTCGCTCATCGACACTGCGGCGATGTGTCTCGGCGTGACCGGGGTGGCCATGCTTTTCGGCTCCGTGGCAGCGGTGACCGCGCAGTTGTGGCGCCAGGCGCGTACGGCGTCCGGCGCGGCCATGGCCGTGCTGGCGGTCGCTGCGGTGGTCCGTGGAATCGGCGATGTGATCGACAACTCCGGCAGTGCGCTGAGCTGGTTCTCCCCGATCGCGTGGGCCCAGCAGATGCGCGCGTTCGTCGACCTGAGGCTGTGGCCGTTCGCGGTGCTGATCTTGCTCACCGTCGCCCTCATCGCAGTGGCTGCGCTGCTGGAGGGCAGACGTCAGTACGACGACGGTGTCATCCCGTCCACCGGTGAGCATCCCGACGCCCGACCGATCAGGGGTGTGCTGGGTCTGCACCTGACGCTGCAGCGAGGTCAGACCGTCGGCTGGACCATCGGGTTGTTCCTCGGCGGTCTGGCTTTCGGGTCGATGACCAAGTCACTGCTCGACGCCGCCGAGACCAATGACGTGATCCGGCTGATGATGGCCCAGCAGGGCACCGACGGCGTGTACACCACGATGACCCAGTTCCTCGCGGCCGCGGCGGGCGCGTACGTCGTCGCCGCCGTGCTGCGGGTTCACACCGACGAGGGCAACGGTCTGGGGGAAGCCGTGCTGGCCGGAGCGGTGTCGCGATGGCGCTGGCTGACGACGGCCGTCGTATCGGCGGTGCTCGGTTCGGTGGTGCTGATGTTCGCCGCCGGACTCGGCAACGGGTTGGGGGCGGGACTCACGATCGGCGAACCGGCGACCGTGCTCCGTCTGACGCTCGCGGGGCTGGCCTTCGTTCCCGCACTGGGGGTGATGGCGTCCGTGGCGGCGGTGGCCGTCGCGGCGCGGCGGCCCGTGCTGGGTTGGCTAGCGGTGGCGTTCGTCGTCACCGCGCTGTACCTCGGCCCGTTGTTGCGGTTGCCGCAGTGGCTGATCGACCTCTCGCCGATCGGACGCACGACGGCGCCGATCGACTATTCGGTGGCCACGCTCGTCGTGCTGACGATGCTCGCCGCCGCCCTGACGTGGGTGGCCGGCTTCCTGTACCGCAGGCGCGACGCCGTCTGAGAGGTGGAATCGTGAAGGTCACGCTTCAGCTGCTGGCGTCGGCCGTCGGCGGGATCCTGTTCATGGGTGTTCTGCTGTTCTTACCCGCCGGAACCTTCGACTACTGGCAGGCATGGGTCTTCATCGCGGTGTTCATTGTCGGCACCATGGTGCCGACCGTATATCTGGCGGTGAAGTATCCCGACGCCCTACAGCGGCGACTGACTACGGGGCCGTGGGCCGAAACCCGCTGGGCGCAAAAGCTCATCTACGTCGGCCTCTACATGACGGTGGTGGCCGCCGGAGTCCTCAGCGCGCTCGACCGCCGGTTCGGCTGGTCGACGGTGCCGACGGCGGTGGTGGTGCTCGGCAACGTGCTGGTGCTGGCCGGGCTCTTGCTGGCAAAGGCGTGGTCATCCAGAACAAATATGCCGCAGCCACGATCACCATCGAACGCGACCAACCGCTGGTGTCCACCGGGTTGTATGGCGTTGTGCGCCACCCGATGTACGTCGGCGCGTTGATCATGATGGCCGGTATGCCGTTGGCGCTCGCGTCATATTGGGCCTTGCTCACGGTCATTCCCGGTTTCTTCGTGTTCGCGGCGCGTATCACCGACGAGGAGAAGGCCTTGCGGCAGGAACTCGATGGCTACGACGAGTACATGGAGAAGGTGCACTACCGCCTGGTGCCTGGAGTGTGGTGATGATGAAAACCGTTGCCCAGGCGACAGCTACGTCGCTCATTGGCTTCGTGGTGTTCGGTCTACTGGTGTTTGGATCTGCAGGGACGTTCGATTACTGGCGTGGGTGGGCGTTCATCGCGGTCTTCGCACTGGCCACTCTGGTCCCGAGCGGCTATCTGGCAAGACGGAATCCAGAAGCCCTGCGCCGTCGCATGCAAGCGGGTCCGCGAGCTGAAACACGACCTGTTCAGAAGCTCATCATCGCCATCGCCTTCATCTCGATGGCCGCCATGATCGCGGCGAGCACGCTGGCCTTCCGCTTCGGCTGGTCCTCGGTGCCAGCGATCGTTTCGGTGGCCGGACTCGTCCTCGTCGGAGGCGGACTCACGATCGCGATGCTGGTTACCATCCAGAATGGTTATGCCGCAGCAAATGTCACCGTCGAGCCGGGTCAACAGCTGTCATCCACAGGCTGGTATGGAGTCGTCCGGCACCCGATGTACTTGGGCAATGTGATCCTGATGATCGGGGTACCGCTCGCTCTGGGCTCCTGGTGGGGTCTGGTCTTCGTCCCCGTCGGCCTCGCGATCCTCGCCCTTCGGGTCCGCGACGAGGAAGCGCTGCTCGCCGACGACCTGGCCGGCTACCCCGAGTACATGCAGAAGGTGCGCTACCGATTGGTGCCCTACGTCTGGTGAAGCCGGACGGTCAGCCCGGCCCCACGACGACGCGGCGTCGCGCGAAACGTGTCACCCGCTTCCGCTAGAATCGCACACATGTTCGAGAAGCTGGCGGTCATTGATACCGAAGCCGATGAGGCGACGTTGATCGACTGCATCGCCGAACTCGAGCACCTCAAGTCCGTTGCCGCCGCCGGCCAAGCCAGGCTCACCGCGGCACTCGACCAGAAACGCCGCGCCCGCGAGGCGTCCGAAGGCGTTCCCGCCGCCAAGCTCGGCCGCGGTTTGGCCAACGAGATCGCGCTGGCCCGCCACGACTCCCCCAATCGCGGCGGTCGTCATCTCGGCTTCGCTCGGGCCCTCATCCACGAGATGCCTCACACCCTTGCCGCGCTGGAAGCGGGGGCGCTCTCCGAATGGCGGGCCACGCTGATCGTGCGCGAGTCGGCCTGCTTATCCGTGGAGGACCGCGGAAAACTTGACGCCGAGATGTGCGCGGCCCAATCCGAACTCGAAGGAAAAGGCGATAAGCGCATCGCCGCAGACGCAAAGGCCATCGCCTACCGGCTCGACCCGCAAGCCGTCGTCGACCGCGCCGTGCGCGCCGAACGTGAACGGACAGTGACCATCCGCCCTGCACCCGACACGATGGCCTACGTGACCGCGCTGCTGCCCATGACACGCGGCGTATCGGTCTACGCAGCGCTCAAGCATGCTGCCGACACGACCTTCGACAACCGGGGGCGCGGACAGGTCATGGCCGACACGCTTTATGAACGCGTCACCGGTCAGCCGGCCGACGTCCCGGTGCCGGTGGCGGTTGACCTCGTCATGGATGACGACACACTGTTCGGCGGCGGTCCGTCTCCGGCGCGAGTTCCGGGTTACGGTCCGATCCCCGCCGCGGTCGCCCGCCGCCTGACGAGCGACGCGATCGCCGACAAGCGCTCCAGAGCCACGCTCCGCAGGCTGTACCGCCGACCGTCGTCCGGTGCGCTGGTCGCCATGGAGTCACGGGCGCGGCTGTTCCCCAAAGCCCTTGCGAAGTTCATCGCCTTGCGCGACGACACGTGCCGCACCCCGTACTGCGACGCCCCCATCCGCCACACCGACCACGCCGCCCCCCACGCGGCAGGCGGGGCGACCAGCGAGGTCAACGGAGTTGGCGCGTGCGCAGCCTGTAACTTCGCCAAGGAAGCCCGGGGCTGGCGGGTCGTCACGGGACGCAGCGGCGACGGCGTCCATACTTCCGAGGTCACCACTCCGACCGGTGCCCGTCATAGATCGAAGGCACCACCGCTGCCCGGGTCGCCGCACACGCGTGCGAGCAGGATCGAGACCGCTTTCGCTGACGTCTTGGGCTGGCGCGACGCAGCCTGATCCAGAGCGTCATCAAGGCGATCACGGCTAGCAGCGCCGAGGTCTCGGTAGTGCGCGGGAAGCGGCTTTGACGGGTCGTCTACCGGTCGATAATGGCGGATGTGGAACTGCTGACCGGCCTCGGCCTGGCGACCGCGGCGGGGCTCAACGCCTATATCCCCCTGCTGGCGCTCGGTCTGCTGTCGCGGTTCACCGACCTGGTCGCCCTGCCCGCCGGCTGGGCCTGGCTGGAGAACGGCTGGGTGATGGCGATCGTCGCGACGCTTCTGGTCGTCGAGATCGTGGCCGACAAGGTCCCGGCGCTGGACAGCGTCAACGATGCCGTCCAGACGTTCGTCCGGCCGACCGCGGGCGGCATCGTCTTCGGTTCCGGCACCGCGGCGCAGACGTCGGCGGTCACCGACCCCGGCGCGTTCGCTCAGTCCGGGCAGTGGATTCCGGTGGTGATCGGTGTCGTCGTCGCGCTGGTGGTGTCGCTGACCAAGTCGACGGTTCGTCCGGCGGCCAACGTCGCCACCGCCGGGGTGGCCGCACCGGTGCTGAGCACGGTCGAGGACGGGGTCAGTGTCGGACTGGTCCTCGCCGCGATCCTGGTGCCCGTGCTCGTGTTGGTGGCCGTCGTGGTCCTGGCGTGGCTGGCGGTCTGGATCCTGCGGCGACGGCGCCGCAACGCCGCAGCGAACTGACTCCGGGTCCCGCTCTCACGTCAGCGTGGTGACGTAATGGCCGCCGGAGAAGACGTCGATGTACCTGTTGCCGCTGATGTCCTTGTAGCCGCAGGTCGACACCGAGCCCTTGTTGGTGTAGGTCCCGCCGGCGGCTTTGCACTCACTCTTGATCGTCTTCTCCGAGAGCTTCTCGGCGTGCGCGGCCGGCGCGGTCGTGGTCATCAGGGCGCCGACGGCGATCGCGCCGGCGGCGACCGCGGCCGTGATGGTGTTGCGTCTCATCGTTGTCTCCTGTGCTCGTGGCCCTGCGGGCCGTTTTGACAGGAGCCAGCGTGAAACACCACGGCACAACGCATAAGGAGGCCGATGCCGAAACTCGTCGAGTGCGCATCCGGGTCTGGCGGACGGTCCGCGCTAGGGGGTTAGGGGTTAGATCCAGACACCCTTACCGACCGCGACCACTCCCCCGGCGCTGATCGCGAACCGTTCGCGGTCCTTGTCGAGGTCCACCCCGACCATCTCGCCGGGGCCGACGACCACGTTCTTGTCCAAGATCGCGTGGCGCACCACCGCGCCGCGACCGATGCGGGCCCCGGGCATGATCACGCTGCCCTCGACGATCGCCCCGTCGTCGACGACGACGTTGGACGACAACACCGAATTCCGCACGGACGCAGCCGAGATGATGCTGCCGGCGCCAACGACCGACTCCTGCGCCGAACCGCCGTTGACGAACTTCGCCGGCGCGAGCATCTCGGACTCCCCGCGGATCGGCCAACGCTTGTTGTAGAGGTTGAACACCGGGTGCACCGACACCAGGTCCATGTGCGCGTCGTAGAACGCGTCGAGGGTTCCCACGTCGCGCCAGTAACCGTGATCGCGTTCGGTCGCACCGGGCACTTCGTTGTTGCTGAAGTCGTACACCGCCGCCATGCCGTCGTCGACCAGACGGGGGATGATGTCGCCGCCCATGTCGTGGTCGGAGTGGTCGTCGTCGGCGTCGGCGCGGATCGCGTCGATCAGCACCTTGGTGGTGAAGATGTAGTTGCCCATCGACACGAACGCCTCGTCGGGATTGTCCGGCGTGCCCGGCGGGTCGGGGGGGCTTCTCGATGAAGCTGCGGATGCGGCCGGACTCGTCGGCGTCGATGACCCCGAACGCGGTGGCCTCCTGGCGCGGTACCCGGATACCCGCGACTGTCGCGCCCGCGCCGCTTTCGATGTGGAACTGGACCATCTGCTCGGGGTCCATTCGGTAGACGTGGTCGGCGCCGAACACGACGATGTAATCCGGATCTTCGTCGTAGATGAGGTTCAGCGACTGGTAGATCGCG
Source organism: Mycobacterium neumannii (assembly GCF_002245615.1). Taxonomy (NCBI): domain Bacteria; kingdom Bacillati; phylum Actinomycetota; class Actinomycetes; order Mycobacteriales; family Mycobacteriaceae; genus Mycobacterium; species Mycobacterium neumannii. The sequence continues at coordinate 19,416 of NZ_NKCO01000004.1, forward strand.
TCCGCGGAACCGGTGTACCACCGCGGGCCGAGCCGCTGCTGGGCCGGGACGGGCGTGATGTACTCACCAGCGAGGCCCGACAATCGCCAGTTCTGGGAGATGTGACGATCAAGTGAGTGCGACTTGTATTGCGTCAGCACGCAAATCCGCAGATACCGCGCATTGACCAGATTCGACAGCACGAAGTCGATCAGGCGGTAGGCGCCACCGAAGGGAACGGCGGGCTTGGCTCGATCCGCGGTCAACGGGTAGAGCCGCTTGCCCTCCCCGCCGGCCAGGACGATGCCCAGCACGTGTGGCAGTTCCCTCATGCTTCAAACCTATCGGCCGCTTCTGTCCTGGGCTACCCATTCCACGACGAGTCAACGTCTCCGACGCAGATACGGCGGCTCCGACGCGATCACTCCTGCGGCGGCTTGCGCCCGTAACTAGGGTCGAAATCATGCGGGTGGCGATGATGACTCGGGAATATCCACCCGAGGTCTACGGCGGGGCGGGGGTCCACGTCACCGAGTTGGTCGCTCAGCTGCGCCGCCTCTGCGAGGTCGACGTGCACTGCATGGGGGCCTCGCGTGCGGACGCGATCGTCGCGCAACCCGACCCCGCGCTGATCGGCGCGAACGCCGCGCTGTCGATGCTGTCGGCCGACCTCAACATGGTCAATGCCGCCGCACATGCGGACGTGGTGCACTCGCACACCTGGTACACCGGCCTGGCCGGCCATCTCGCCGCACTGCTCTACGGGGTGCCGCACGTGCTGACCGCGCACTCGCTGGAGCCGATGCGCCCGTGGAAGGCCGAACAGCTCGGCGGCGGCTACCGGGTGTCGTCGTGGGTGGAGAAGACGGCGGTGGAGGGCGCCGACGCGGTGATCGCGGTCAGCTCCGGTATGCGCGAGGACGTCCTGCGCACCTATCCCGCGTTGGACCCGAACCGGGTCCACGTGGTGCGCAACGGGATCGACACCGAGGTCTGGTATCCGGCAAGCCCGGAGCCCGGCGAATCGGTGCTGGCCGAACTCGGCGTCGACCCGTCGCGGCCCATGGTGGCGTTCGTCGGTCGGATCACGCGGCAGAAGGGCGTTGCCCATTTGATCGCCGCGGCCCACGATTTCGCCCCCGATGTGCAGCTGGTGCTGTGCGCAGGAGCGCCCGACACCCCGGAGATCGCCGCGGAAGTGACCGAGGCGGTTCAGCATCTGTCACATGCCCGCACCGGAGTCTTCTGGGTTCGCGAGATGCTCCCCATCGTCAAGATTCGCGAAATACTATCCGCTGCAACTGTTTTCGTATGCCCATCGGTGTACGAGCCGCTGGGCATCGTGAACTTGGAGGCGATGGCATGCGCCACGGCGGTCGTGGCCTCCGACGTCGGCGGCATTCCGGAGGTCGTGGCCGACGGGCACACCGGGCGGTTGGTGCACTACGACCCGCAGGACGCCCCGGCGTACGAGAGCCGGTTGGCCGCGACGGTCAACGAGTTGATCGCCGACCCCGAGAGGGCCCGCCAGTACGGCGAGGCCGGGCGGCAGCGCTGCATTCACGAGTTCTCCTGGGCCCACATCGCCGAGCAGACCTTGGAGATCTATCAGAAAGTCGGCAATCCGGCGTAGCCGGTCACCTCTGAACCGTCAGCTCGTGACGTTCTTCAGTTCGTCCCCGAGCGCGGCGGCCTCATCAGGGGTCAGCTCGACGACGAGTCTCCCGCCGCCTTCCAGTGGTACCCGCATCACGATGCCGCGCCCCTCCTTGGTTGCTTCCAGTGGACCGTCGCCGGTCCGGGGCTTCATCGCCGCCATCGAGTGCTCCCTCCAGATGAGCCGGCCCGCCCGCGGGCTCGGTCGGGGCCGAGACTGCCCACTCGTTTGACATTCCCGGCACTGAAACTGCTACTGAACGCCTCTATTGTTCCCTATCGGCGCCGTTCGGTGTGCAAAGACCCGGCTAAGGCCGCTTCCCGGGTGCCGCTGAAGTCGCCGGTACCCAGCAGTCGACGGTGTGATCGTCGACCATTCCGGTCGCCTGCATCAACGCGTAGGCGGTCGTGGGTCCCACGAAGCGGAAGCCGCGGCGCTTCAGTTCCTTGGCCATCGCGGTCGACTCGGGGGTGACGGCCGGAACCTCGGCGAAGCTGGCGGGCCGCGGCCGGGGTGGCGGCGCGAACGACCACAACAGCTCGGCCAGGTCGGTCCCCGCGTCACGCAGGTCGGCCGCCGCTCGCGCGTTGGCGATGGTGGCCTCGATCTTCGCGCGGTTGCGCACAATCCCGGCATCGCCCATCAACCGCGTGGTGTCGCGCTCGGTGTAGCGCGCGACCCGGTCGATGTCGAAACCGTGGAACGCGCGGCGGAAGTTCTCCCGCTTCCGCAGAATCACCAGCCACGACAGCCCGCTCTGGAACGCTTCGAGGCTCACCCGCTCGAACAGGGCGACCGAGTCGCGCAGCGGCCGCCCCCACTCGGTGTCGTGATAGTCACGGTAGAGAATGAAATCAGCTGGAGCCAAACGTGATTCGTCGATCCACGCGCAGCGGACACGGCCGTCGGGTTCGACGGAGGGTTCTTCGGAGGTTTCCGGGGCGGCGGCGCTCACGACTCGTCCTCGGATTGCAATGCGTGCGCGCCACCCTCGATGGGCTCGTCGTCCTCGATGCCGTGTGTGGCCCGCAGGGTGGCCAGCTGGCCGCGCAGCAGGTCGAGTTCCTGGCCGAGCCGGTCGAGCACCCAATCGACTTCGCTGGTCTTGTAGCCGCGCAGCGTCTGGGCGAACTTGACGGCGTCGACGTCGGCGCTCGTCACGCCGGAGGCGGGCAGCACCGTAGCGGTGGTCTCCCGCGGCAACGGAGGCAGCGGTTCACCGCGACCGAACACGACGCTGCCCACGGCGAACAGCACCACGGCGATCAGGACCAGTACGACCAGATACAGCAGAACCAGGCTCACGGTCTCGATACTGCCTCAGAGCGCCGACATCCGGCGGACGACGATCAAGCGGCGAGGGACGAGCCGCGCTGAGGAGTCCGCCAATTCAACCCGGCGGACGACGATCAAGCGGCGAGGGACGAGCCGCGCTGAGGAGTCCGCCAATTCAACCCGGCGGACGACGATCAAGCGGCGAGGGACGAGCCGCGCTGAGGAGTCCGCCAGTTCAAACCGGCGGACGACGATCAAGCGGCGAGGAACGAGCCGCGCTGAGGAGTCCGCCAATTCAACCCGGCGGACGACGATCAAGCGGCGAGAAAACTCAGCGCGGGCGCAGGGTCACCATCGGGGGGCGGTCGGCCAGCGACACCGACGACGTGCGCGGCGTGTAGTCGTGGCCGTCGGCGAAGAACTGCGTCAGCCCCACACCGGAGTCCGGCACCCCGCAGCGCGACAGGAGCGTCGCGATCACCTGGCGGCTCATGCTGGCCAGCTCGGTCAGCGGCCGGTTGCGGTGTGTGCGAACACCGAGGTTGACCTGGGCGATCCCGTCGAGGCCGAGCCGGTCGTAGGCGTCGATCAGCAGACCGATCTCGACCCCGTAGCCCGGCGCGAACGGTACGGACGTAAACAGCTCACGAGTGCCGGCGTATTCACCGCCCAGCGGTTGCAGGATGCAACTGAGCTCCGGCCGCAGGGAGGCCAGCAGCGGCCGGGCCACCAGCTCGGTCACCCGCCCGCCGCCGTTGGCGTCCTCGCTGCCGCTGACCTTCAGCGGCCTGCGGTAGAAGCCCTTGACCAGGTGCACACCATCCGTGGTGAGCAGCGGACCGACCAGCTTGGGCACGAACATCGGGTCGGGGTCGATCAGGTCCGAGTCGACGAACACCACGACGTCACCGGTCGTGGCGGCCAGCGAGCGCCACAGCACTTCCCCCTTGCCGGGTTGCGGAGTCACCTCCGGCAGCGCCGCCTCGCGGCTGATCACGCGCGCACCGGCGGCCAGGGCGCGGATCTCGGTGTCGTCGGTCGAGCCGGAATCCAGCACGATCAGCTCGTCGACCAGCCCACCGAGCAGCGGGGTGATGGTCTCGACGACGCTGCCGACCGTCTCTTCCTCGTTGAGGGCGGGCAGCACCACCGAGATGGTGCGGCCCCGTTTGGCGGCTTCGAGTTCGGAGACTGTCCACGTCGGCCGGCTCCAGCTGTGGTCGTTGAGCCAGCGTGCGATGACGACGTCAGTAGCGGGAAGTTCGGGTGTGAGTGTCATGCCAGTCCCCTCACCGTGCGCGTCGGCGGCCGCCCGCCCTGGATCGACGCGACCATTTCCAGTACACGCCGAGTCGGTCCGACCTCATGCACCCGGAACATCGCGGCTCCGTCTGCGGCCGCCAAGGCGGTGGCTGCAAGGGTGCCCTCCAGGCGTTCGGTCAAACCCACACCCAGAGTCTCCCCGACGAAATCCTTGTTGCTGAGCGCCATCAGGACGGGCCATCCAGTGTTTACAAGCTCTTTCACATGGCGCAACAAACTAAGACCGTGATGAGTGTTCTTGCCGAAATCATGCGTCGGATCGATCAGCACGGCGTCGCGCGCCACCCCCGCCGCGACCGCGCGTTCGGCCGCCGCGGTCACCTCTGCGATCACGTCGTCAACGACGCCGCGTTCGGTGATTCCGTAGTTGACCCGGAACGGCCTGGTGCGTGGTTGTGCGCCGCCGGTGTGCGAGCACACCAGGCCAGCACCGAACTCCGCGGCCACCTCCGGCAGCGCCGGATCGTGGCCGGCCCAGGTGTCGTTGATCAGGTCGGCTCCGGCCGCGCACGCCTGTTTGGCTACCGCCGAGCGCCAGGTGTCGACGCTGATCAGCTGATCGGGATAGGTGCCGCGCAGCCATTCGATGAACGGAACGACGCGCGCGATCTCCTCTTCGGTGTCGACGGTGTTACCCGGGCCCGCCTTCACCCCGCCCACGTCGACGACGTCGGCGCCGTCCTCAATCACCCGGTGCGCCGCCGCCTTGGCCGCCTCGTCGGTGAACGCGGCGCCGCGGTCGTAGAAGGAGTCCGGAGTCCGGTTCACGATCGCCATGATCAGCGCTCGATCGGCGGCGACGGGCCGGCCCAGGAAGCGACCCGAGTGCGTGTTCACTCTTCCAGGCTACGGTCGTGCCGTTTGTGGAGTTCCGCGGCGCTCACGGCAGCTGCGGCTCCACCAATCGCTAGTTTTTGGGCTTCTTTCCCTCGGCGACCTCTTTGGGGTAGTCGTCGTAGAACTCGACGTAACCCTCGTCGCGGCCGGAGAGCACGTAGATCGGATCCTCGATCTCCTCGACGTTGAAGCCCTCCTTGCGAAGGTCGACCTTCTGGCTCTTGAACGTCGACGTGTACGCCAGCTCCTCGACCACCCGCACGAACAACGGCACCGCGTAATTGGGCAACTTGTCGTATGCGGCCTTGGCCAGCGCCTTGCCGTCGAACTTCTCGCCCTCTTTGAGCTGGATCGCGGCCATGCCCGCGCGTCCGCCTGCGCCCTCGACCTCGACGCCGAACACGGTGCACTCCTCGACCTGCGGTGCGGCGGAGATGGCCGTCTCCACCTCGGTGGTGGCGACGTTCTCGCCCTTCCACCGGAAGGTATCGCCGAGCCGGTCGGTGAACGACGCGTGCCCGAACCCCTGCGAGCGCATCAGATCGCCGGTGTTGAACCACACGTCGTCGTCGCGGAACGCGTTGCGCACCAACTTCTTTTCGGTCTCTTCGCGATCGGTGTAGCCGTCGAACGGCTGGAAGTTGCTGACCTTGGACAGCAATAGGCCAGGCTCCCCGGTGGGCACCTTCTTGACGCGGCCCTTGTCGTCGCGCAGCGGATCGCCGGTCTCGGGGTCGTACTCGACGAAGGCCACCGGCGACGGGCAGATACCGGTGGACTGCGGAATGTTGAACACGTTGACGAAGGCGGTGTTGCCCTCGCTGGCGCCGTAGAACTCACACACCCGGTCGATGCCGAACCGTTCGGTGAAGTCGTTCCAGATCGCCGGGCGCAGACCGTTGCCACAGATGACCCGCACCTTGTGCTTGCGGTCGGTGTCCTTGGGTGGCTGGCTGAGCAGGTACGAGCAGATCTCGCCGATGTAGACGAACGCGGTCGCGTCGTAGCGGATCACCTCGTCCCAGAACTTCGACGCCGAGAACTGCTTGCCGATCGCCAGCGTCGCACCGGAGTTCAGCACCGACGACAAGGCGACCGTCAACGCGTTGTTGTGATACAGCGGCAGACAGCAGTAGAGCGTGTCCTTGCTGGTCAGCCGCATTCCGAGGCCGCCGAACCCGGCCAGCGCCCGCAGCCAGCGGTAATGCGTCATCACGCTGGCCTTCGGCATGCCGGTGGTGCCGGACGTGAAGATGTAGAACGCGTTGTCCTTGGCGAGCACCGCCGCGGTGGTCGGCGGGTTGCTGGTGGGCGCGGAAGAGGCCAGGCGCTTGAGGTCGTCGATGGTGAGCAGTCCGTCGGTGTCGGCGCCGGACTCCGTGATCGGCTCGACGAAGTCGGTGTCGGCGACGACGGCCTTGGCCTCCAGCAGCCCGAGGCTGTGCTTGAGCACGTCGCCCCGCTGGTTGTAGTTGAGCATGCCGGCGATCGCGCCGCACTTGACCGACGCCAGCATCAGCAGCACGGGCTCCGCGGAGTTGCGCAGCATGATGGCGACGACATCGCCGTGGCCCACGCCGCGGGCAGCCAGGATCGCGGCGTAGCGGTTGACGGTCTCGTTGGCCTCGCGATAGGTGATCTGCTCGTCACCGAACCGGAGGAACACCTTGTCGCCGTAGCGCGCGGCGCGGTCCTGGAAAACCTTGCCGATCGAGGTTTGGGCCGAGGGCCGGGCACCGAAACCGGTGACGACGCCCCGCAGGATCGTCGGCAGGTCCGCGATCAGGCCCGGCGCGCGGGCGGCGATGTCCAATAAACCGACGCTGCGGCGAATCCCCGACTTCTCGGTCATGCGCGTTCGTCCCTCCCTGTTCGTTTGTCGCACACCCTAGTGACCGTGTTCATGGCGGTGGCGCACACGCCGTCATGGCCGACTCGACGTCGACAGCGACGACCAATCGGTCCAGTGCCCCCTGCGCGACGTACCCGCTGTCGCGCAGATCGTGCAGCCATGCCAACAGCCCGTCGTAGTGCCCGATGGGGTCGAGCAGCACGACCGGTTTGTCATGCATACCCAAATAACCCGCTGTCCAGGCTTCGAAGAATTCCTCGAGCGTGCCGATGCCTCCGGGCAGGGCGATGAACGCGTCCGCCCGCCCCTCCATGACTTCCTTGCGCTGACGCATCGTGTCGGTGACGACGAGTTCGTCGGCGTCGACGTCGGCGACCTCGCGATGCACCAGCGCCTTCGGGATGACACCGACGGTGTGTCCCCCGCGGGACCTGGCCGCCGTCGCCAACGCACCCATCGCCGAGACGTTTCCGCCGCCGGAGACCAGGCTCCAACCCCGCTCGGCGATCGCCACCCCAACCTCCTCGGCCAGCCCGATGAGCTCGGGGTGCATCGGACCCGACGCGCAGTAGACACACACCGCCCACTGACGACCGGACTCGCGAGCGTGGGGTTCAGCGGACACGAGCACAACCTAGCCGCACGACGATCAAGCGGCCCCAGCCGCGTTGAGGAGTGCGGCGATCGAATTCAGCCGCACGACGATCAAGCGGCCCCAGCCGCGTTGAGGAGTGCGGCGATCCATCTAGCCGCACGACGATCAAGCGGCCCCCGGCTGCGTTCAGGAGTGTGGCGATCGATTTAGCCATAGACTCCGGCGGTGCCGATTGAGTGGGTCACCTCGCCGCCCGGACCGGCACTCGATTCGATCGAAGCCGGTCTGCAGAAGCGTTCCGGCGCCGTCCTGATCGGTCCCGCCGGCGTGGGTAAGACGACGCTGGCGCGAGCGGCCGCAGAACGGCTCGCCGGGGCCTACCACCGCGTCGACTGGGTCACCGCCACCGCGCCGATGGCCGCGGTCCCGTTCGCCGCGGTCAGTCGTCTCATTGACGTCGCCGACACCGGCAAGACCGCGGACGTTCTGCGCAGCGCCCGCGACACTCTGGGGGACGGGCGCCTGCTGGTGGTGGACGACGCTCATCTGTTGGATCCGTTGTCGGCTGCGCTGATCTACCAGCTCGCGGTCAGCGGCGCCGCCGCGCTGATTGTGACGGTGGCGCCAGCCGGGGTGATGGCCGACGGTGTCTCGGCGTTGTGGGACGACGGCCTCGTCGAGCGCATCGACCTCGAGCCGCCGGGTCACGACGACCGTCGCGTGGCGGCTTCGGTCGGCGAATTCGTCACCGCCCTGCCGGACGCCGCCTACCGCGTTTTGGAGTACCTGGCCGTCGACGACCCGCTGGCGCTCGACGAGCTCGAAGCCTTGGTCGGTCCGGAATCGGTCGAGGCCGCAGCGGCATCGGGCGCCGTCGTGGTCGATGACGGTTGGGTGCACCCGGCGCATCCGCTGTTCGCCGACTCGGTGCGCGAGGCATTGGGCGGTCCGGAGCTGCGCAGGCTGCGGGGTGAAGTCGTCGACCGGCTGGCCGGGCGGGCCGGTCACGGCGCCGTCGACAGGTTGCGCCGCGCGGTGCTGGCGCTCGACAGCGACAGTCCGCAGGGACCCGCCGAGCTGTCCTCGGCGGCCGCGGAGGCGTTGCGACTCGGCGATCTGGTGCTCAGCGAACGGCTCGGCCGCGCCGCGCTGCAGCGCGCACCCGACGACCTGTCCACCCGGTTGACGCTGGCGTACGCGCTGGCGTGGCAGGGCCGAGGCCGCGACGCGGACGCGGTGCTCGACGGCGTGAACGGCGCCGCGCTGTCGGAGACCGAGCTGATGGCGTGGGCGCTGCCGCGGGCCGCCAACCAGTTCTGGATGCTGTCCGAGCCCGAGCGCGCCACAGCGTTCCTGCGTGCGACACGCAACCGGGTGTCGTCGCCGGCCGCACGCATCACGCTCGATGCGTTGTCGGCGACGTTTGCGATGAACGCCGGGAGCGTGTCGCGGGCGATGGAGGTGGCCGCCGACGTATTGGCGTCGCCGGACGCCGACGACACCGCGATCGGTTGGGCGGCGGCGGCAGCGGCGTTGAGCTCGGCGCGGACGGGCCGGTTCGCCGATGTCGACGCGTTGGCCGAGCGGGCGATGGCCGCTGGACATCCGGGGCTTCTGCGGTTCACGAGCGGATTCGGGCAGACGACGGCGTTGCTGATGGCAGGTGAAATGGACCGCGCCCAGCAGCTTGCCCAGCGGCTCACCGACTTCGCGCAGCTGCAACAACCGGGGCGCGCGATCGGTGAGGTGCTGGTGGCCGACGTGCTGATCGCCAAGGGTGAGCTCGAGGAGGCGGTGCGCCTTCTGCGCCGTGCGGCCGCGGCGCTGGCCCCGACCGGCTACTCGTGGGGGCCGTTGGCGTGGATGCTGCTGGCCCAGGCGCTCGGTCAGCTCGGTGCGGGTGTCGAGGCGGGAAAGGCATTGGCGCGCGCCGAGTCTCGGCACGGCTTGAAGTCGATGCTGTTCGCCCCGGAGTTGGCGCTCGCACGGGCGTGGACGATGTGGGCGCGCCGCGACGAGCACGGCGCCGTCGCCTCGGCCCGTGAGGCGGTGCGCAGTGCCGAGCGCGGCGGCCAGACGGCCGTTGCGCTGCGCTCGCTGGTGGACGCGGTGCGGCTCGGCGACATGCGGGCCGCGGACGCGATCGAACGGGTGAGCACCGAATGTGACTGCACGACTGGGCGGTTGGCGCTGGCGCACAGCCGGGCGCTCACCGCGCGGAATGCCGCCGCGCTGGCCGAGGCGTCCCAGGGCTACGCGGCGTGCGGGTGGCACGGCGCCGCCGCGGACGCCGCAGCCCAAGGCGAAGCGCACCGCTGAAATTCGTGTCAGGACGGGTCTTGTCGCGGCCCTAGGCTTGACTGTCATGAGCCAGTTGTTCGCGCAGACAAACGGGTTGCGGTCCTCCGCCTCGATCCACGACCGCGTCGCGACGGACCTGTCGCACGTGCTCGCCGGCGCACCGGAGGCAACCGGCGTGCAGAACAGCCACGGCCAGATCGCGGCCGGAGTGGGCGCCGCGCTGTCGAGCGCGCTCGACGCTCGGCTTGGCACCGTGCACTCCACCGCCGACGCGGGTGCGACGATCTCCGACCTGCTACAGAAGGCCGCCCAGATGTACGAGCAGGGCGACCACGAAGGAGCCGAGAAGTTGCGTGCGGCCGCCGAAGCGCTTGACGGTCAACGGGATACGCAAGCGCACGAGAGCGCACCGGCAACAGGGAGTGCCCTGGGCTCCCCCGCGAACGGCGCGGCAGGTCCGCCCGGCGCCGATCAGATGGTCGGCCAGATGCTCGGGCAGGTCGGGCAGCTGGTCGGGTCGATGACGGCGCCACTGCTGGGTCTTGCCCAGGGGCTGCAACAGGTTCCGCAGATGATCGCGCAAGGTGTACAGCAGGCCGCGCGAGGCGAAGAGACACCTGAGCGCGACGACAGTCGCGTCGACGACAAGGGCACCGGCAAACGCTCCGACGAGGAACCATCCGAGCCGACGCGCCGCGTGGAACCGGAATACCAAGCTGCACCGAGCGATTCGGCGGTAGTGGGTCGTGCACCGGAGGCGCCGGTCGCCGCGGAGGTCCCGCGACCCGCACAGACGCGTCCCCAGGTGGGTTAACCGCTACAGGTTGCGGGCGACGTCGTCCCCAGACTTCGGAGGGGTGACGGGGGCAGCGCCCGCACCCGATTCACTGCCCTGTGGTCCGGCGGCGCCGTCCCACGGGCGGTCGTCGGCGCGGTGCAACGGCCGGTGGTCCTCACGATCGTCGAATTCACCGGTCTGCAGCCCGGCGTCGTCGCGAGGCTGCTGCGCCGGTGCGCCGGCACCCGGGCCCTGCGCCGTCGGCCCGCCCGTCGCGGCGGCACCACCGCTCGGTAGCGCACCTCCGCCGGTTGCCGACGAGCCGCCCGGCGACTGGGCGCCTTGCATGGCCTGCTGCATGAGGGAGCCGAACATTCCGGTCTGCCCACCGAGGGCCTGAGCAGGCGCCCCCGCCATCTGCCCCATCTGACCGGCCTGCTGCCCCACCTGGCCGAGCATCCCGACGATCTGGCCGACCGACTGAGAGCCCGCGTCGTCGGAGTTCTCGTAGGCGGCCTGCGCGGCGCCCACTTTGCCCGAGAAGGTGTTCTCCTTGGCCGACAGCGCGGCGACGTTGGTGGTCAGCTGCGCGGCCAGGGTCGGCAGTACCGCCGAAATGGTGGCGCTCATCGCGTCTTGTCCCGCCGGAATCATCGGTATCTCGGGCAGTTCGACCGCCGCCGCGTTCCAGCTGATGCCGTCGGGCTTTTTCAGTGGGCTACCCATGTGCGCTCCTCGTCACCAGTCGTCATCGTCGTCGTCGTCGAGATCGTGCTCCAGCGGCGCGGGCACGGCCAATCCCGGTGCGGTGCCCCCGCTGACGCCGCGCTGACCCATCATCGGGGCCATCCCGCCCATACCGCCGCCCGCGGCCATCGGGGCCGCCCCGCCGACCGCGGCGGCCCCCGCGGTCGCGCCCTCGGGCGCGGGCGTGGTGCTGACCGCCTTGCTGCCGACGAGGTTGGCCATCTGCGGGGTTTGCAGTGGCGCACCGCCGGAGCCCGGCAGCGACGCCGCCCGGACCATGCCGGAGCCGCCACCGGCGCCCGAGCCGCCGGCGAGCGGATGGTTGGAGAACGACGAGAAGGGCAGCCCTGCGGCGGCGAGGGAGTCGGCCTTTCCGCCCTGGCCGAACATCGACGTCAGCTGTTGCAGCGGCTGCGAGAGCTGCTGGCCCAGCTGCTGTGGCACCTGCATCAGCGTCTGGCCGATCTGCATCGGCAGCTGCGCGGCCATGGCTCCCATCTGGCCGACCATCTGCATCGCCTGCTGTGAACCGTCACCGGCCTGCTTCGCCGCTTCCTCCCCGCTGTCCTGCGCCTCCTTGGCTCCGGGCACGGGTGGGACGCCGAAAAGCGGGATGCTCGGCGGTACGCCGAGGGTGTTGGCGAGTTCGGTGGTGCTGGCGGTGATGTTGGCGATGTTCTGCGACAGCCCCATCTTGATCCGGCTCTGCACCAGCTCCTGGGTGTTGCTGAACGGCATCGCCGAGAGGGCTTCACACTCATGCTGGACCTCTTGGGCGATCGTGTTCGCCAGCATCTTCGTCTTCACGACCGTGGCCTCCATCGCGCGCAACTTCGCCGCGATCGCGGCCGCCTGCGCCGCGTTGGCCTCGTGCCCGCCGATGATGCTGGTGGCCTCCCCCGCGGCGGCGAGCGCGCCCGCACCCTCCCACGAATCGGACAACTGCATCAGCTGACCCTGCTGTTCGGGCACGACGTTGCCGCTGATCTTGGACGCCAACGCCTCGTACGACGCCGCCGCTGCGGCCAACGTCTCCTCGTCGACGTTCGGCCAGCCCGGGCCGGTCACGGTCTGACCACCGTACGGGCTGGAATCGGGCGCGATGCCCATGGCGCGACCCCCTTGACGACACGCTACGGGTCTCAAACTTACCGTGCCCCGGATAGCTGCCCGTGCGCCGATTTCATGCGGCGTGACGTCCGATCAGGGCATCCACTGCTCCTCGAGACGGCCGCCGGATAGCCGGAGCCACCGCTGCACGCCGATGTCGGCGAGGAAGGGCTCGTCGTGGCTGACGACGACGAACGCGCCCCGGTACGCGTTCAGCGCAGCCTGAAGCTGCCCGACGCTGACGAGGTCGAGGTTGTTGGTGGGCTCGTCGAGCAGGAGCAACTCGGGCGCCGGTTCGGCGAACAACACGCAAGCGAGTGTCGCCCGCAACCGCTCACCGCCGGACAGCGCGCCCACCGGCACATGGATCCGGTCGCCTCGGAAGAGGAACTGCGCCAGAAGGTGCATGCGACGGGTGTGAGAAAGGCTCGGCGCATAGGCGGTGAGGCTCTCGGCGACGGTGAGCTGCGGATCGAGCAGGTCGAGCCGCTGCGACAGATACGCCACGCGGGCACCACTGCGCTGTACCGAACCGGAGTCCGGTGTCAGGTCCCCGCCGACGATGCGCAGCAGCGTCGACTTGCCCACCCCGTTGCGCCCGGTCAGCGCGATGCGCTCGGGCCCGCGCACCGACAGGTCGACGTCGTCGAGAAGCAGCCGCTCACCGGCCGAGAAGTGCAACCCCTTGGCGGTGAGCACATCCCGGCCGGCGGGTACGTCGGTGCCGGGCAGGTCCAGTATGAGCGCGTCGTCGTTCCTGATCGCCCGCTCGGCGTCACCCAGGCGAGCCCCGGCATCGTCGACCCGCGCGGCGTGCACGCCGTCGATGCGGCCCGCGGTCTCCTGGGCTCGCCGCTTCCGCGCTCCTGCAACGATTTTCGGTAACCCGGCGTGGCTGAGATTGCGCGCCGCGGTGCCCGCTCGCCGCGCCGCACGCTCGCGCGCCTGCTGCATCTCGCGCTTCTCGCGCTTGAGCAGCTGGTGAGCGCTGCGGACGTTGTTCTCGGCGACGCGCTGCTCATGGCTCACCGCCTCCGTGTACAGCGTGAAATTGCCACCGTAGGAGCGGATCTCACCGTGGTGCAGTTCGGCGATCCGGTCCATGCGGTCGAGCAGCAGCCGATCGTGGCTGACCACCAGCAGGCAGCCCGTGAAGTCGTCGAGCGCGTCGTAGAGTCGGTGGCGCGCGTCGATGTCGAGGTTGTTCGTCGGTTCGTCGAGCAGCAACACGTCGGGCCGGTTCAGCAGTTGCCCGGCGATGCCGATGCTGATGATCTCGCCGCCCGACAGCGTGTCGAGTCGACGGTCGAGCGCGATGTGGCTCAGTGCGAGCCGATCCAGCTGCGCCCGCGCGCGCTCCTCGACATCCCAGTCGTCGCCGATCGTGGTGAAGACGTCGGCACCGGGGTTCCCGTCGGCCAGCGCGTCGAGCGCTGCGATGACGGATGCGACGCCGAGCAGTTCTGCGACGGTGTGATGTGCGATGTAGGGCAGCGTCTGCGGCAGATACCCGAGCGTGCCGTCGACGGTGACCGAACCCGACGTCGGCGACAGCTCACCGGCGATCAGCTTGAGCAGCGCGCTCTTTCCGGCGCCGTTGGGGGCGACCAGACCGGTCCGGCCCTCGCCGACGGAAAAGGACAGCTCGTCGAACAGCGGTGTGTCGTCGGGCCATACAAAAGACAATTGGGAACAGACGATAGAAGACATGTGAGTGATCGCTTCGTGTCTCGCACGGAAAAGGGGGACGGTCGGATCCGGGCGGCACCCGGAGACGTCGTCAACTCACATGCGTTCAGGGTAGACGCGCGGTCAAGTGGTTAAATACCGGCGCAACACGTGGGTCGCGGCGGTGATCTTCGCGACCTCGACGCGCTCGTCGACACGGTGGGCGAGGTTCGGATCACCGGGGCCGTAGTTGACCGCGGGAACCCCGAGGGCGGCGAATCGCGACACGTCGGTCCATCCGTACTTGGCCCGGACCTGTCCGCCTGCGGCAGCCACCAGCGCGGCCGCAGCCGGCTTGGTCAGCCCGGGCAGCGCACCGGCCGCCGAGTCGGTGAGTTCGATCTCGACGTCGAGACCGTCGAACACCTCGCGCACGTGGCGCAGCGCCTCGTCCACATTGCGGTCGGGCGCGAACCGGAAGTTCACCGACACCGAGGCCGCATCGGGGATGACGTTGCCGGCGATACCGCCGTCGATGCGCACCGCGGACAGGCCTTCGCGGTAGGTGCAGCCGTCGATCTCCACGCTGCGGGCCTGATACGACGACAGCCGGTCGAGTACGGATCCGAGTTTGTGAATCGCATTATCGCCCAACCACGACCGCGCCGAGTGCGCGCGGGTACCGCTCGCGCTGATCACGACGCGCAGCGTGCCCTGGCAGCCGGCCTCGATGTAGCCGTCGGAGGGTTCGCCGAGGATCGCGACGTCGGCCCGCAGCCAGTCGGGCAGCTCGGATTGGATGCGGTTCAGTCCGTTGGCCGACGCCTCGATCTCCTCGCAGTCGTACATGACCAGCGTGATGTCGTGCGTCGGCTCGACGATGGTGGCGGCCAGGTGCAGGAAAACCGCGTCGCCCGATTTCATGTCCGAGGTGCCGCAGCCGTGCAGTTCCCCGTCGACGAGCCGGCTAGGTAGGTTGTCAGCGACGGGCACGGTGTCGAGGTGGCCGGCGAGCAGCACCCGCGACGGCAGCCCCAGGTTCGTGCGGGCCAGCACGGCGTCGGCGTTGCGGATCACCTCGAGGGAGGTCTGTTCGCGCAGCGCGGTCTCGACTTCGTCGGCGATGCGCCTCTCGTGGCGCGACTCGCTGGGAATGTCCACCAGCGCGGCGGTCAGCGCGATCGGATCACCGTGCAAATCGAGGCCCACACGGCTGACGTTAGTCTCTACTGCGTGACTTCTGCTGCAGGCATAGGACTGGCGACGATCGCCGCCGACGGATCTGTCCTCGACACATGGTTCCCGGCACCCGAACTCGGAGCAGACGGCCCGTCGGGCACGGTTCGGCTGTCGGTGGCCGAGGTGCCCGAAGAGTTGGGCGCGCTGACCGGGCGCGATGAGGATCGCGGTGTCGACATCGTGGCGGTCCGGACGGTGATCTCGTCGCTGGAGGACAAGGCCGCCGACGCCTATGACGGCTATCTGCGGCTGCATCTGCTCTCGCACC
Source organism: Mycobacterium neumannii (assembly GCF_002245615.1). Lineage (NCBI taxonomy): Bacteria > Bacillati > Actinomycetota > Actinomycetes > Mycobacteriales > Mycobacteriaceae > Mycobacterium > Mycobacterium neumannii. The sequence goes on from NZ_NKCO01000004.1 coordinate 35,045, forward strand.
GGCTTGTCGCGCCGCACGGCTTGAACGCCGACGGCCTATTCGGCGTGCTGACCAACGTCGTGTGGACCAATCACGGGCCGTGCGCGGTTGCCGGATTCGAGACGGTTCGGGCGCGCCTGCGTGCGCGCGGGCCGGTGGCGGTCTACGGCGTCGACAAGTTCCCGCGGATGGTCGACTATGTGCTGCCGACCGGCGTGCGGATCGCCGACGCGGATCGTGTCCGACTCGGTGCGCACCTGGCCGAGGGCACGACCGTCATGCATGAAGGTTTCGTCAACTTCAACGCGGGCACGCTGGGCAGTTCGATGGTCGAGGGCCGCATATCGGCCGGTGTGGTCGTCGACGACGGGACGGATCTCGGCGGCGGCGCGTCGATCATGGGGACGCTGTCGGGTGGCGGCAAGGAAGTGATCTCGGTGGGCAAGCGGTGTCTGCTGGGCGCCAATGCCGGGATCGGAATCTCGCTGGGCGACGACTGCGTGGTCGAGGCCGGTCTGTACGTCACGGCCGGCACGAAGGTGCAGACCGCCGACGGTCAGACCGTCAAGGCGCGCGAGCTGTCCGGCGCCAACAACCTTCTGTTCCGGCGTAATTCGCTCTCAGGCGCCGTCGAGGTGGTCAACCGCGACGGCACCGGTATCACGCTGAACGAAGCGCTCCACCAGAACTGAGGTTGAGCACCTTTTATGTTATGTTGCGCGAGCGTCCGTGTTTGTACCGCAACACGCCGGTGCGGACGGTCATTCGCGGTCGCTCGCAGCGTGACGAGCGCCCCCTCGATGTCGCGGTGAGCGCTCAGTCCGCCGCGGCGTTCGGCTTGAGCGGCGGACAGCGCCCGTCGACGACGGCCAACTCGAAGTGCCAGATCTCGTTGGCGTAGATCTGACACAGGCCGAAGCGGCGGCCGTTGGCGATCAGCCACTTGTCCGCCTCGACGGGCCCGATGTCGACGGCTTCGCCGGTCACGTGCTTCGACCTCTCCGGTGAGGCGACGAATTCCCGTGCCGCTTGGACACTTCCGTACCGGACGACGCCGTCGTCGAAGAGCCGCTCCTGAAACCCCTTCGATCGCCAGCCGGACGTGATGCGCATCGTTATGCCGTCGTCTTCGGCGTCGCGCGCCGCCTTCTGCACCGCCTCGCGCAACCCGGGATCGAGCCACTTCACGATCGGGTCCTCGGTGTCGAACGGGCTGACCGTCCGGCCGTCGGGCAGCCAACCGCCGACGGTGTCCTGCGCGGCCGGCCCGATGCGCAGCGGCTCCTGGCCGACGGCGGGTGCCGGGGGTGGCGGCGGCGGAGGTGTGCCACATGCGGCGATTGCGCACACTGACGCCGCCGCGAGCGTGCGCAAGATGCTGAGATTTCGCGGCGTGTCGTATACAGACGCGCACGCTCGCGCCAATAGGGACGGCGCGGTCAATCTTCGGCGGCCAGGATGCAGAATTCGTTGCCCTCCGGATCGGCCAACACGACCCAGCTTTCGTCGCCCTGGCCGATGTCGACGTGGCGCGCGCCGAGGCCGACCACCCGCTCGACTTCGGCCTGCTGATCGTCAGGCCGGAAGTCGAAGTGGATGCGATTCTTGGCGACCTTGTCATCGGGCACCGCGAGAAACAGCCAGTCGGGGCCGGCGCCGGGCGGTGCGTGCAGCACGACGTCACCGTCGTCGTCGACGTCGTGGGGCCAGCCCAGCACCTGCGACCACCACCGGCCCAACGCCGAGGCGTCGTGGGCGTCGATGCAGATCTCGTCGAACTTCAGCGTCACCGTGCCAGCTCCTTCTTGAGCACTTTGCCCATCGCGTTGCGCGGCAGCGAGTCCACCAGCCGCACCTCACGCGGTCGCTTGTGTATCGAGAGCTGTTGGGCTACATACTCGATCAGCTCGTCGGGGGTGGCGTCACCGACGACGAACGCGACGATGCGCTGGCCGAGGTCCTCGTCGGGCACACCGACGACCGCCACTTCTTGCACACCGGGATGTCCGAGCAGTGCAGCCTCGATCTCGCCGGCACCCACCCGGAAACCTCCGGTCTTGATCAGGTCGACGGATTCGCGTCCGACGATCCGGTGCATACCGTCGGCGTCGATCACCGCGACGTCGCCCGTGCGATACCAGCCGTCGGGGTCGAGCACCTCGGCGGTCGCATCGGGGCGGTTGAGGTAGCCGTCGAACAACGTCGCGCCCCGAACATGAAGCTGCCCAATGGTTTCCCCGTCGTGCGGCACCGCGTCGCCGTGCTCGTCGACCAGGCGGGTCTCGATACCGGTCAGCGGCAGGCCTACCCAGCCGGGTCTGCGCTCACCGTCGGCGCGGGTGCTGATCGTGATCAGCGACTCCGTCGATCCGTAGCGTTCGATGGGCGGGTGCCCTGTCCTTTCGACCAACTTGTCGAACACCGGCACCGGCAGCGGGGCGCTGCCCGAGACCAGCAGCCGCGCCGACGCCAGAGCCGCTGCCGCGTCCGCGTCGTCGGCCACCCGCGACCACACCGTCGGCACCCCGAAGTACAACGTCCCACCTGCCGCCGCATAGTTCGGCGGACTCGGTTTCCCGGTGTGCACGAACCGGTTTCCGATGCGCAGCGATCCGAGCAGCCCGAGGATCAACCCGTGCACGTGATACAGCGGCAAGCCGTGCACCAGGATGTCGTCGGGCGTCCACTGCCACGCTTCGGCGAGCGCGTCGATGTCGGCGGCGATCGCGCGGCGGCTGACGACGACACCCTTGGGCGGGCCGGTCGTGCCGGACGTGTAGACGATCAACGCGGGCGACTCGGCGGACGGTTCGGCGTAACGGTGCCACGAGCGCGCGTGCAGTCGCACCGGCACGTGCTGCAGACCCTCGGTCTCCGCAGGCTTCTCCCCCAGCCACGCCTGCGCGCCCGAGTCGCCCAGAATGTGTCTGCGCTCGGCGGCGCCGACGTCGGCGGGCACCGGGACGACCGGCACACCGGCGATCAGGCAGCCGGTCACCGCCAAAACGGTCTCCACGGTCGGGGTGGCCAGTACCGCGACCCGCTGCGCACGCGCGACGCGTTCGGCCACCGACGTCGCGGCGCCCACCAGATCACTGCGCGACAACTGCGCCCCGCCGATGCGGACCGCGTCCCCGATGTCGGCGCCACCCGCGATCGCGGCGGGGTTGAGCGAAGCCAGCAGCATAAGCAGCGAGGTTACCCATATCGGCTCGGCGATACTGGGCGCGTGACTCACATTGAGCGGCTGGCATCGCGCGAGGTCTACCGGAACAACTGGATGGTGCTGCGCGAGGACGACATCCGCCGACCCGACGGCAGCGACGGCATCTACGCGGTCGTGGACAAGCCGACCTATGCGTTGGTGATCGCGCGGGATGGCGACAGGTTCCGGCTCGTCGAGCAGTTCCGCTATCCGCTGGGTCTCCGGCGCTGGGAGTTTCCGCAGGGCACCGCGCCGGACCAGAAGGACCTCGCGCCCGCCGACCTCGCGGCGCGCGAACTGCGTGAGGAGACGGGTCTGCGCGCGGGGGATTTGGTGCGCCTGGGACTGCTCGACGTGGCGCCCGGAATGAGCAGCCAGCGCGGCTGGGTGTTCCTGGCGACCGGCATCACCGAGGGCGAGCACGACCGCGAGCACGAGGAACAGGACATGCACAGCGAATGGTTCACCCGTGCCGAGATCGAGCAGATGATGCGCGACGGGGTGATCACCGATGCGCAGTCGATCGCGGCGTGGGCCCTGCTGGTGCTGTCGGGGCGCTGACGGATGCGATGAGTTTGGTCGCGGTGCCGAGTCTTCACAGTGACGCAGAAAAGCGACCACAGGAGACTGACATGGCGACTTCAGACACCATGCCGATCGGCATGTATTCGTTCGACTGCCGCGACGCCGCCGCGCTGGCGCGCTTCTGGTCCAGGGTGCTCAACCGGCCGGTCGACGAGCACGCGACCGCGGAGTTCGCGACCGTCGGCCTCGACGACGGCGGGGTGACCTGGATGTTCCAGGGCCGCCCGGCCGCGGACCTGCCCGCCGGACAGAATCGGCTGATGATCGACTTCAACGGCGGACCCGCGTGGTCGGAGCACGCCGACCGAGTCGAATCGTTGGGCGCAGTGCGCGTCGGTGATCACCAGGAGGACGGTCTGTACTGGGTCGTCTTCCGCGATCCCGAAGACAACACGTTTCGCATCTTCGCGCCTCGGCCGTAACCGGCCCGTCGACACCCACTTCGAACCGTGAGCCGCCCTGCTTCGTGTACCAAGTAGGAGCGATCGGAGGAGGTGACACGATGACCGCGATCTACGGGATGATGGCGATGATGCCGCTGGTGTTCGGCGGCGCCGGCTACTTCCTCGTGTCCTCCGCCGGCTGCGGCGAGGGCCCCCGACCACCGGCACATCGAGACCAATCCGTGACGGTGTCGTAGCCTTCGGCAAACCGTGTCGCGAGGGGTTGGCGGACGTCGGCTCAGTAGTGTTCACGATATGTCCGCCCGTGCCCTGACCAGTGCGCTGTTGGGGCTGACATGTGCTGCGGCCGCGAGTGTTTCGCTGCTGCCGACGGCCGCCGCAGCGAATCCGGCGTGGAACGGGCGCTACGAGATCGTCACCTACGCGTCGGACAAGATGGGCACCAGCATCGCCGCCGCTCAACCCGAACCCGATTTCAGTGCGCAGTACGTGCTGGCGACCGACTGCTCGGCGGGGCTGTGTGTCGCCACCGTCGTGTCGGGTCCCGCGCCGAGCAATCCCACCATCCCGCAACCGGTCCGCTACACCTGGGATGGGGCGCGCTGGCAGTACGCCTACAACTGGCAGTGGGAGTGCTTCCGCGGCGACGGGGTTCCCAGCGAGTACGCACCGGCGCGGTCGCGCGTGTTCTACGCCCCCGACATCGACGGACAGCTGTTCGGGACCTGGCAGACCGAAATCCTGAGCGGAGCATGCCGCGGGACGGTTGTGATGCCTGTCGCCGCGCGCCCCGTCAGCTCACCCGGCATTCCCGTCGGCGTGGCACTCTAAGCGCCGCGGCGTTCGGCCAGCGCCCGCAGAAAGAACATCAGGTTGGCGGGCCGCTCTGCGAGCCTGCGCACGAAGTACCCGTACCACTGAGCGCCGAACGGCACGTACACCCGCACATGGTTGCCCGCATCGGCCAGCCTGCGCTGCTCGGCATCGCGGATGCCGTACAGCATCTGGTACTCGAAACCGTCTCGGCCGCGGTTGTTCTCGGCGGCCAGCGCGGGTACCGCCGCGATGACGGCCGGGTCGTGCGAGGCCACCATCGGGTAACAGTTTCCTGCCATCAGCACCCGAAGGCAGCTCAGGTAGGAGTCGGTGACGTCGTCGCGGTCGCGGTAGGCCACCGACTCCGGTTCGTCGTAGGCACCTTTGCACAATCGGATTCGCGCAGCCGCCGATGAGCGCTTGCGCGAAGAGAATGCAGCAGGGCCGGCGAGTTCCCGGCAGTCGGCATGCGTGCGCTTGAGATACGCCTGTAGAGCCGTTCCCAGCCAGCCGAACTCGGTGCGCAGATCGCGCACGATCGACAGGGTCGAATCGGTGGTGGTGTGGTCTTCGGCATCCACCGTCACCCACACCCCGATGCGCTGTGCCCGTTCGCAGATGGTGTGGGCGTTCTCCAGCGCGATCTTCTCGCCGTCGCGTGCCAATGCCTGCCCCAACGCAGACAACTTCAACGAGACCTCGAGTGGCCGCACTTCGGCCGGTCCCTCTTCACGCCGCGCGAGACCGTCCAGCAGCGTCAGATACGCGTGCACGTTCTCGGTCGCGGTGTCCGCGTCGGTCACGTCCTCGCCGAGGTGGTCGATCGACACGAGGCGACCCGAATCACGCAACCGGACAACGGCGTCGAGCGCATCGTCCGCCGTCTCCCCCGGCACGAACCGGTGCACGACATCACGTGTGAGTGGAAGCCGCTCGGCGGTTCTTCGCAGGGAGTCCCGCCGGCCGGCGGCCATGATCGCCGGCCGCGCAACGCGTTGGAAGAATCCCATCACTGCTCCATGTGCGGATAGTTGTGGTCGGTCGGCGGGACGAGGGTCTCCTTGATCGAGCGCGCCGATGTCCACCGCAGCAGGTTCAGCGCCGAACCCGCCTTGTCGTTGGTGCCCGATGCCCGCGACCCGCCGAAGGGCTGTTGTCCGACGACTGCACCGGTCGGCTTGTCGTTGATGTAGAAGTTGCCTGCCGCATGGCGCAGTCGCCGTTCGGCCGCCAGCACCGCCGAGCGGTCGTCGGCGATCACCGCACCGGTCAGCGCGTACTTCGCCCCGGTGTCGACGACGTCGAGGATGCGGTCGTATCCGTCGTCGGGGTAGACGTGAACCGCCAGGATCGGCCCGAAATACTCGGTGTGAAACGATTCGTCGGACGGGTCGTCGGACAACAGCACGGTCGGTCGGACGAAATAGCCTTCTGTGTCGTCGTATTCGCCGCCGACGGCGATGGTCACGTGGGCGGTCTTCGCGCGCTCGATCGCCTTGACGTTCTTGGTGAACGCCCGTGCGTCGATCAGCGCACCGCCGAAGTTGGTCAGGTCGGTCACGTCGCCGTAGCGCAGTTCCTCTGTCGCCGAGAGGAAGTCGTCGCCCATCTGCTGCCACACCGAGCGCGCGATGAACGCCCGCGACGCCGCCGAGCACTTCTGGCCCTGATAATCGAACGCGCCGCGGATCAGCGCCGTGCGCAGCACGTCGGGCTGCGCGCTGGCATGGGCGACGATGAAGTCCTTGCCACCCGTCTCGCCCACCAGGCGCGGGTAGCCGTGGTAGCGGTCGATGTTGTTGCCCACCTCGCGCCACAGATGCTGGAACGTCGTGGTCGACCCGGTGAAGTGGATGCCTGCCAGCCGCGGATCCGACAGCGTCACCTCGGAAACCGCCACGCCGTCCCCGGTGAGCAGGTTGATGACGCCGGGCGGCAGACCGGCCTGCTCCAGCAACTGCATCGTGAGATAGGCGGCGAACGTCTGGGTGGGCGACGGCTTCCAGATCACGGTGTTGCCCATCAGCGCAGGCGCCGTGGGCAGGTTGCCCGCGATCGCGGTGAAGTTGAACGGCGTGATCGCGTAGATGAACCCGTCGAGCGGTCGGTAGTCGGTGCGGTTCCAGACCCCGCGCACGCTGATCGGTTGTTGCTCGAGGATCTTTCGGGCGAACGAGACGTTGAACCGCCAGAAGTCGATGAGCTCGCAGGCCGCGTCGATCTCGGCTTGATACGCCGACTTGGACTGCCCGAGCATGGTGGCGGCGCAGAGTTTTTCGCGCCACGGGCCTGCGAGGAGGTCAGCCGCCCGCAGAAACACCGCGGCCCGGTCGTCGAACGGAGTGGCCTCCCACTGCGCTTTGGCGACCATGGCGGCCTCGATGGCCGCGGCCGCGTCGGCGTGAGTGGCGTTGGTGAGGGTGCCCAGCCGCCCGGAAGGGTCGGTGTGACGGTGTGGCTGCACCACGTCGATGCGGTCGCCGTCACCCATCCGGTGTTGGCCGCCGATGACGTGCGGCAGGTCCACGGGGTGGGCGGCGACGGAGGTCAGCGCCTCGATGAGCCGGGCGCGTTCACCCGAGCCCGGCGCGTAATCGTGGACCGGCTCGTTCGCCGGAGGGGGAACGTCGGTGATGGCATCCATGACGAAATGATGCTCGGCCACGACACCCGATCCGATGGCCGATCCGACAACGCCACCGACGATCTATAGTCGGATCAGACAAAGGGGCGTGCGATGGAGCCACGAACCGCCGGTCTCGGCCTCGGCCGACTGCTGCTGGCGCTGGACCGGACCATGGTGACGCTGGTCGAGGCGCCGCGCGGCCTGGACATGCCCGTCGCATCGGTCGCCCTGGTCGACGCCGACGATGTCCGGCTGGGTCTGGCCGTCGGACCCGGCTCAGCGGACCTGTTCTTTCTGCTCGGTGTCGACGACGTGGACGCGGTGCGCTGGCTCGAGCGGCAGTTCGCAGGCACCGGCCGGGTGCCCGCCGCGATCTTCGTCAAGGAACCGTGTCCTGCCGCGGTCGAGCAGGCCGTCGCGCTGGGCACCGCGGTGGTGGCCGTCGAACCGCAGGCCCGCTGGGAGTCGCTGTACAAACTGGTGAACCACGCGTTCGAACATCACGGCGACCATGGCGATCCGCACCACGCTCCGGGCACCGACCTGTTCGGCTTGGCCCAGTCGATGGCAGATCGCACACGCGGCATGATCAGCATCGAGGACGAGAATTCCCACGTGCTGGCGTATTCGGCGTCCAGCGACGAGGCCGACGAGCTACGCCGGCTGACCATCCTCGGCCGCGCCGGCCCGCCCGAGCACCTGGCCTGGCTCGCGCAGTGGGGCATCTTCGACGCCCTGCGTTCGAGCACCGACGTTGTGCGCGTCGCCGAACGACCGGAGTTGGGGCTGCGACCGCGCCTGGCGGTCGGCATCCACGTTCCCGCTGCGAAAGCCGGCCGGTTGGCCGGAACCATTTGGCTGCAACAGGGTTCGGCACCACTGGCCGACGATGTCGAGGAGGTGCTGCGCGGCGGCGCCGTCCTTGCGGCACGAATTCTGTCGCGGCTGTCGGCCTCGCCGTCCACACACACCAGACAGGTGCAGGAACTGCTCGGCCTGTCCGGTGACGCCGTCGATGTCGCAGCCGTCGCACGGGAACTCGGCGTCTCCGTCGAGGGCCGAGGTGCGCTCGTCGGGTTCGTCGATCCCGAGGGCACCACACCGGCGAGTGTGATCGCCCTGAGCGCCAGCGCCTTTCGGCCCGATGCGCAGATCGCGTCGAGCGGTGGGCGGGTCTATGTGCTGCTTCCGAAGATCGGTGCGCCGTCATCGGTGATGTCGTGGGCGCGCGGTGCGGTCGCGACGCTCGACCGCGAACTGGGGCTCTCGCTGCGGGCGGTCGTCGCCGCCCCGCTTGCCGGACTGGCGGCCGCCGCGAACGCGCGCGCCGAGGTGGACCGGGTCTTCGACAGCGCACAGCGTCACCCCGGCGCGATCGGCCACGTCGCGTCGCTCGACGACGCGCGTACCACCGTGCTGCTCGACGAGATCGTGTCGCGGGTCGGTCAGCGGCTCGTCGACCCGCGGATACATCAACTGCGAGAACAGGATCCGGTGCTCGCCGAAACGCTCGGGGCCTACCTCGACGCCTTCGGTGACATCACCGCGGTCGCTCAGCGACTACACGTGCATCCGAACACGGTGCGCTACCGGATCCGTCGCATCGAGAAGTTGTTGTCGACGTCGCTGAACGATCCCGACGACCGGCTGGTGCTCGCGCTCGGTTTACGAGCGACGGAATCTAATCGGCCGTGAGGCGCTGTGCGGCCGCCGATATCCGCTCGTCGGTCGCGGTCAACGCGATCCGCACGTGTTTGGTCCCGCGGGCGCCGTAGAACTCGCCGGGTGCGACGAGGATGCCGCGCTGCGCAAGCCAGGCGGCGGTGTCACGGCAGGGCTCTCCGCGCGTCGCCCACAGATACAACCCGGCCTCGGAGTCTTCGACGGTCAACCCGGCCGCGCGCACGGCGGGAAGCAGGATCTCGCGCCGTTTCTCGTAGCGGGCGCGCTGCTCGCGTTCGTGCTCGTCGTCGTCGAGACCGGCGACCATCGCGCCCTGCACCGGCGTCGGCACCATCATTCCGGCGTGCTTGCGAACCGCCAGCAGCTCGGCGACGACGCTCGGGTCTCCCGCGACGAAACCGGCCCGGTACCCGGCCAGCGACGACGTCTTGGACAGCGAATGCACGGCCAGCAGCCCGGTATGGTCCCCGTCGCAGACCGACGGATGCAGCACCGACAGCGGTTGGGCGTCCCAGCCCAGCCCGAGGTAGCACTCGTCGGAGGCGACAAGGACACCGCGCTCGCGCGCCCAGTCGACCACCTTGCGCAGGTGGTCGACGCCGAACACCTTGCCCGTCGGGTTGCTCGGCGAGTTCAGGTACACCAGGGCGGGAGTCTGCGGACCGAGTTGTGTCAGCGAATCGGCCCGCACGATCCGCGCGCCCGCCAGCCGCGCGCCGACGTCGTACGTCGGGTACGCCAGCTCGGGCGCGACCACAGCGTCGTCGGGACCCAGCCCCAACAGCGTCGGCAACCAGGCGATCAGCTCTTTGGTGCCGATCACCGGCAGCACGGCGTCGGGCGACAGGCCCGTGATGCCGTAGCGCCGCGCCAGCGCGTTCACCGCCGCTTCTCGCAAGGCGGGGGTGCCTGCGGTGGTCGGGTAGCCGGGCGCGGCGCTGGCCGCCGTCAGCGCCTCGCGGATGACGGGTGCCACCGGGTCCACCGGGGTGCCCACGGACAGGTCGACGATGCCGTCGGGGTGCGCACGAGCCAGCGCGGTCACGTCGGCCAGGGTGTCCCAGGGAAACGCCGGCAGCGACGCGCTACGGGGCTGTCGCGCCGCTCGGCTGCGCTGCGCGGGCGGCGGCATACTGCGCCCTGCGTGAGCCGTTATCAGTCCTCACCTTGCGGCGGCATGCTCTTGACCGGCTCCGGGTCGTTGTCGGTCTGGCCCACCTTCGACGCGCCACCGGGCGAGCCCAGTTCGTCGAAGAAGTCGGCGTTGATCTGCGTATAGCTGCTCCACTGATCAGGCACGTCGTCTTCGTAGTAGATGGCCTCGACGGGGCACACCGGTTCGCAGGCACCGCAGTCCACGCACTCATCCGGGTGGATGTAGAGCATGCGAGCGCCCTCGTAGATGCAGTCGACTGGGCATTCCTCGATACACGCCTTGTCTTTGACGTCGACACAAGGCTCGGCAATGACGTACGTCACCGTGTTCTCCTCAAGGTCTCCTCGATCTCCTGTCCGGTGGGCTGCCGTACGGGGTGGGCATCCAAGTCAGCCGCAAGTATCCGTGGTCGTTACTTGGACGGTCGTCTCAGTGTGCCCTAACTTTCACGCGCACCCCTGGTAAGGGTTGCGCGTGGTTACTGATACTAAACGTTGCACATACAACTGCCTAGCAGACACCCCTCAGTTCGACCGCACGGCGCGACCACCTTGCTATACCTGCGTGATGGAACGTTGCGCCCCGCCCGTCGACAAGACGGCCGTCCTCCATGTCCGACAACTGACCGCAGCCGAGGTCGACGCCGTACGCGCCACCAAACGGGTCTTCAAGGAGAGCGCGTGGGACGAATGGCGAACCACGCAGCCGCTCGGGTTCGAGGGGCCGAATGAGCAATTCGAGGTCAGCGCCGACTTCGCGACCGATCTGGTGTCGGTGCCGGGCGTGGTGGCCTGGTTCGTGCCCCGCGCCGGGCGTTATGCGCGCGCAGCCGTCCTCCACGACTACCTGTGGCGCTTTCCGGAGCGCACGGGGTGTGACCGCCGGACCGCCGACTACCGCTTTCGCCTGCAGATGCAGCGCGACGGCGTGAGCCTGCTGCGGCGCTGGATCATCTGGGCGACGGTTCGACTCTCCGCGATCCTGCAGGGCAAGGGCGGCGCCGGCTGGTGGAGAGATCTGCCGGGCGCCCTGCTTCTGGTGCTGCTCGTCGCCGCCCCGATCGTCGTCGTGCCCGCGTTGGTGATCGTGGTTGCGACGGTGGTGTTCTGGCTTCTCGAGTCGGTCGTCGCGGTGGTGGTGCCCGACGAGACACCACCACCGCTGCCGTTGAAGACCTGACGGGTCAGGCCTGCTTGAGGGCCTCGATCTCGAGGGTGACGGTGACCTTGTCGCCGACGACCGCGCCGCCGGTCTCGAGCGGCATGTCGATGTTGATGCCGAAGTCTCTGCGGTTCAGCACAACTGAGGCCTCAAAGCCGGCGACCTCGCCCTGTCCCATGCCGGGGTTGACGCCGTTGAACTCGACTTCGAGGGTGATCGGCTTGGTGACGCCCTTGAGCGTGAAGTCGCCATCGATGAGATAGGTGTCGCCGTTGGGCCGCACACCGGTCGAGGTGAAGGTGGCGATCGGATGCTCTGCGGTGTCGAAGAAGTCGGCCGACTTGAGGTGGCCGTCGCGTTGCTCGTTACGGGTGTTGATGGAGTCGACCTTGATTTCGGCGGTGACCGAGGGCGTGCCGTCCTCGGCGACGGTGATCGCACCGTTGAAGTCGTCGAACGTGCCGCGAACCTTGCTCACCATCATGTGGCGTACGGAGAACCCTACGGTCGAGTGCACGGGGTCGATGGTCCAGGTGCCGACGGAAAGGGGGGTCCTAACAGCTGTGGTCATGCTCGCTTCTCCTTCGTTTCGATTGGTTCTTCGGGGTGCCGGTCCGCCATCGGAGGCACTTCCTATCGAAACGGACCACAGTCCGGATTTATTCCGAAGGGGTCACGGAACCGAGGCCCGCGCTTTCAGGCCCGCGGCTCAGGCCGCGAGCGACCGCAAAATCTCGCCGGAACGCGGCGTGTCGGGGGGCAGACACGGTCGCTCGCGGAAGTAGAGCTAGGCGGCGAGGGGGGCGTACGTCGTGGAACGCTGGCGCGCCGGGCGGCCGATGCCCTCGGCGATCGAGACGAGTTCCTCGACCGTCTTGTAGGAGCCGAACTCCGAACCGGCCATCCTCGAGATCGTCTCCTCCATCAAGGTGCCGCCGAGGTCGTTGGCCCCGCCGGTGAGCATCACCTGGGTGCGCTCGACGCCGAGTTTGACCCAGCTGGTCTGGATGTTGGAGATCCGGCCGTGCAGCATGATGCGCGCGAGCGCGTGCACGGCGCGGTTGTCGCGGTGCGTCGGGCCCGGCCGCGCGCCGCCGGCCAGATACAGCGGCGAGCTCTGGTGCACGAACGGCAGCGGCACGAACTCCGTGAACCCGCCGGTGCGGTCCTGGATTTCGCGCAACACCCGTAGGTGGCCGACCCAGTGTCGGGGCTGGTCGACGTGGCCGTACATCATCGTCGAGCTGGACCGCAGACCGACCTCGTGGGCGGTCGTCACGACCTCGATCCACATGGACGTCGGCAGCTTGCCTTTCGTCAGCACCCATCGCACTTCGTCGTCGAGAATCTCTGCCGCGGTGCCCGGGATGCTGCCCAAGCCCGCCTCGCGCAACGACGTCAGCCATTCGCGAATCGACAGGCCGCTGCGGGTGACACCGTTGGCGATCTCCATCGGCGAGAACGCATGTACATGCATCGACGGCACCCGCTTCTTCACCGCGCGCACCAGATCGGCGTAGCCGGTGACGGGCAGTTCGGGGTCGATACCGCCCTGCATGCACACCTCGGTCGCGCCCGCGACGTGCGCCTCCCACGCCCGGTCGGCGACCTCGTCCACCGACAGCGAATACGCATCGGCGTCGCCTTTACGCTGGGCGAAGGCACAGAACCGGCAACCGGTGTAGCAGATGTTGGTGAAGTTGATGTTGCGGTTGACGACGAACGTGACGTCCTCCCCGACGGCGTCGCGGCGCAGCGAATCGGCAAGCGCGCCAACCGCATCCAATGCCGGACCGTCGGCACACGCCAGCGCCAGGTACGCGTCGTCCGACAGCCCGGCCGGATCGCGTTCGGCGGCGCGCAACGCCGCCAGCACATCGGTGTCGATGCGTTCGGGTGCCCTGGCCGCGAGTTCGGAGATCTTCTCACGGATCGACTCCCAGTCGCCGAACGCGCTGTCGAGGTCGCTGCGGGTCTCGGTGAGCCGGCCGGCGTCGTCGATCGCGGAGTGAAGGTCGGTGCGGCCCAACGACTCCGACGCCTCATCGGGCTCTTGCCACGGCCGCCCGACCGGGTTGACGTCCAGCGCGAAACCGGTGTCGGGGTCGGCAAGCGCGTCGACGTGGCCCCGCACCCGCGGGTCGATCCACGCCGCACCCGCCTGCACGTACTGCGGCTGCGCGGTGAGCCGCTGCACCAGGTCGTAGCCGGCGTCGGCGGTCACCGCGGCCAGCTCGTCGAGTGCAGGCCACGGGCGTTCGGGGTTGACGTGGTCGGGGGTGAGCGGCGAGACACCGCCCCAGTCGTCGACCCCGGCCCCGACGAGGGCCAGACACTCGTTGCGCGACACGAGGTTCGGCGGTGCCTGAACCCGCATCTTGGGTCCCAGCACCAGCCGGGTGACCGCGATGGTGGCCAGGAAGTCCTCGAACTCCGCGTCCGGCGATGAGGCCATCGCGGTGTGGTCCTTGGCCCGGAAGTTCTGCACGATCACTTCCTGAACGTGCCCGAACTCCTTGTGCGACCGGCGGATCGCGTGAATGGTCTCGGCCCGCTCGACAAGCGTCTCACCGATTCCGACGAGCAGGCCCGTGGTGAACGGGATCGACAGCCGACCCGCGTCGGCCAGGGTCCGCAGCCGAACCTCGGGGTCCTTGTCCGGGCTGCCGAAATGAGCCGCGCCGCGCGTCTCGTACAGCCGCCGCGAGGTGGTTTCGAGCATCATGCCCATCGACGGTGCGACCGGCTTGAGCCGGGACAGTTCCGACCAACTCATCACGCCGGGATTCAGGTGTGGCAGCAGTCCGGCCTCTTCGAGGACGCGGATCGCCATCGCGCGCACGTAGTCCAGCGTGGAGTCGTAACCCCGCTCGTCGAGCCACTGGCGGGCCTCGTCCCACCGCGCTTCGGGGCGGTCACCGAGCGTGAACAACGCTTCCTTGCAACCCAATTCGGCCCCGCGCCGCGCGACGTCGAGAATCTCGTCGGGCTCCATGTACATGCCCTTGCCCTGCGCACGCAGCCGGCCGGGAACGGTGACGAACGTGCAGTAGTGGCAGGTGTCGCGGCACAGATGCGTGACGGGAATGAATACTTTGCGCGAGTAGCTGACCGGTAGCTGTCCCGAGGGCCCGCGCCGCCCTGCTGCCTCGAGTCCGGCGTCGCGCACCCGTGATGCGCTGGTACACAACTCGGCCAACTGCTCGCCGCGGGCGGTCATCGCGATCGCGGCTTCGTCCACGTTGAGCGCCACCCCGTCGCGTGCGCGTCGCAGTACCCGCCGCAGCGCCGCAGGACTGGGCTGATCGGGCTTCGGTGAGATCACCGGGTCGGGCAGATCGGCGCCGCGCTGAGGGTTCAGAGCCACTCCCCTGTAACCCCGCCGCCGACGAGTTTCATCCCCTCCGACGCAGATCCGGTCTCAGATCCGGTCTCACATGGTGAAACCGCTTGCGCGTGCCGTACGCCTGACATACGGGTCACCCTAGTCCTCGCTTCACGTACGCCCGCAGCACCGCCGCAGGCGGCAGCGTGCCGAGCACGATGAGCAGCAGCGCCGCGAACTCCAGCACGCCGGCGCCGCCGAAGATCAGGTCGTCTCCCGGTCCACCCAGCGTCATCAGCCCCACCGTCAACAGCCAGGTCCACAACGGAAGGGCCGCAACCCGCAGCGACGTGGTCCAGTGCGTGGCGGCCCACACCAGCGCGGCGTTGACCAGGCCGGCGAGCAACGCGCTGATCGGAAAAGGGACGGACCCCAGGCGGAGCGGAAGGAAGAAGGCCGAAGCGATGGCGCACAGCACGCCGTCGATGGCCAGCAGCGTCAGGACTGCCACGCTTCGAGGCCCGGCGGTGGTGGTGAGCGAGGTCAGGTCGGGATGCTGTCCAGCATGCCGGTGAGGGAACCGATCACCCACTGCAGGCTGTCGAACCGGTCCTGCCAGTGCTGCAGGTTGGGATCGAGATCTGGATCCATGTGCCGTCCCTTCGTCGCGCCGCCGACTGCGGGCGAGCTTACTCCCTATCGCCGCCGCTATCGAAGGTCCAGTCCGGCGAGCAGATCGGTTTCCCAGCCTCGGCTGTCGCGTTCACCGGCCGTACCTGCGGCCAGGATGTAGTGCTCGACCCCGCCGACCGGTAGCGCGATGTTGTTGGACAGCGCGAACGAGCGATCGTCCGGGGCGACGGTGATCTGCGTCGCGTGCGCGCGCATCGCCGCCACCTTGGCGCTCAACTGTCCGGGATCGTCGATCACCGCGTCGATCTCGTTGTCGGGATAGCCGAACGGCACCTCGTCCACGGTCACCCGGGTCCACTCGGCGGGTGCATCGTCGATCCTGGCGAGCCCCTCGGCGATCGCGTTCCTGGACGTCACCGCCCAGTAGACCTTCGGCACGGCCCACGGCTCGCCAGGAAACCCCGACCCTTCGGCGGCGGCCACGGCGGCCATCGTCACCTCGTGGGTGTGGATGTGGTCGGGATGGCCGTAACCCCCTTGCGGGTCGTAGGTGACGACGACGTGCGGGCGCAGCTCACGGATGATTTCGACCAGCGCACCCACGGACTCGGCGGGATCGGCGTCGATGAACCTCTGGTGGTGCCGGCGCAGTGTGCCCGCCATCCCCGAGTCGCGCCAGCGCCCGGCCCCGCCGAGGAACTCCGGTTCGTCGAGGCCCAGCGCGTTCAGCGCCGCGGTCAGCTCGCCGATGCGGTAGCCGCCGAGCTGATCGGCCTCGTCCACGGCCAGGTGGGCCCACCGCTCGCCGATGACCTCGCCCTCTTCGCCGAGCGTGCATGTCACTACGCGCACCTGCGCGCCGCGGCCGACGTAGTGGGCGATCGTGGCGCCGGTGGTCAGCGTCTCGTCGTCGGGATGGGCGTGCACGAACAACAGCCGCCCACCGCTGGGGTCATCGCGTTCCATTCGCACCAGCTTGCCTGCCGGCTGGCATACATTCACGAGGTGTCCCGGCGCACCGTGGAGTTCGGTTGCGCGATCATCGTCATCGGTCTGCTCGCAGGCGTCGCGGGTGCGGCCACGACGCTGCTCCTGCACGGCGTCGAACACCTCACGTACCACTACTCGTTCGGTACCCTGCTCACCGGTATCGGCGGGAGCAGTCCGGTCCGGCGCGCCGCAGGCCCGATGATCGGCGGGGCGCTTGCCGGTTTCGGGTGGTGGCTGCTGCGTCGGCGCACCGAGATTCCGTCGTTGTCCTCGGCCATCAGGGAACCCCGCCCACTGCCCCGCGTGCCGTTGTGCATAGACGCCGCACTTCAGGTGCTGCTCGTCGGATCGGGCGCATCGCTGGGGCGTGAGAGCGCGCCGCGCCAGATCGCCGCCGCGCTCGGCGATTTCGGGACGACACGGCTCGCCCTGACTGCGCGCGATCGCGAGATCCTGCTCGCCTGCGCCGCCGGCGCCGGGCTCGGCGCGGTGTACAGCGTGCCGTTGGGTGGGGCCTTGTTCACCGCAAGCATCCTGCTCCGAACCTGGCATCCGCGTGCGGTCGGCGCGGCGCTGATCACGTCGAGCCTGGCCGTGGCGGTGGCGGCTCCGGTCACCCATCTCGAGCACGCGTTGACCTGGCCCGACTTCGAGCTGTCGCCACTGTTCGCGTTTCTGGCGGTGGCCATCTCGCCGCTGGCCGCCGCGGTCGGCTTGGCCTTCGACCGCGTCATGACCGCCGCCCGGCCACGGATCCAGATGCGCTCATCGATGCTGGTTCCCGCGATCGCCGCGGCCGGCCTGCTGACCGGCGTGTGCTCGATCTGGTGGCCCGAATTGCCGGGTAACGGCAGAAGCATTCTCACTGTCAGCGTCAACAACGGGCTCACGCTCGGCGCGGCCGCCATGATCCTGCTGCTGAAGCCGCTTCTCACCGCGGTGTTCCTGCGCGCCGGCGCGGTCGGCGGCCTGATCACTCCGGCGTTGGCGACGGGTGCGGCCGCTGGGTCGCTCGTCGCCCTATCACTCAATCAGTGGGCGGGAACGGACCTCCCCGTCTCGGCCTTGTCGTTGACGTGTGCAGCGGGCGTGCTGGCGATCACCCAGCGCGCACCGGCGTTCGCGGCGCTGTTTGTCTGGGAGCTCGCGCATCCGCCCTACTGGCTGCTGGTGGTGTTCGCAATCGCGGCGTTCGCCGCACACGGCTTGCGCGTGCTGCGCGACAGGCGGGCCATTACCGGCGGGTGAGGCGCTACTGCTTGGTCTTCACCCATTCGCCGGCGTCACCGACGATGCCGACCGGCACGGCACCGGACAGGCTGACGTTCTGCACGCTCGGGCCCGACGCCACGATCGTGGTGTCCTGCAGGATCGGCAGCACGGTCGCCATGTTCCACAGGCGCGGTTCGACGGCGGTGATGACATCGGCGATATCTTCGCTGCCATCGAGCGCGGCGTCGATCTTCGGCTGAATGCTGCGATCGCACATCCCGGTGATGTTGCTCGGCGCCTGAACCAGTTCGTCGGTTTCGGGTTCGGGCTGTGGACTCGGCGTCGTCGCGGTGGGTGTGGGCCGCGTCGTACTCGGTGCCGGGGTCGCGGGAGCAGTCGCTCTTGGGCCGGGTTGGACCGTCGCCACCGGGGTCGCCTCCAGCGCCCGGCAGCCGTAGCGCGACGCGAGCGACGTGGCCAGATCGCCGCCCGCCTGATTCCAGCCGACCACCGCATCGACCCGGTTATTGGGCAACGCATCGTCGTAGAGCGCGACGGGGTCGAGCGCCGACACCGATGCGGCGATGCCGACGTTGCGCAGTTGGTCGGCCGCGGTGTTGGCCACGGCCACCGACGTCGGGTCGTTGGCCGCCACCCCGATCACCAACGTCAACGGCTCACCGTTCCTGGCGATGCGCCCACGGTCGCCGTCCGGTGGGGGGGTTCCCGGTGTAGGCGGCGCACTGGTCACGACGGGTTCCACCTCGTACCCCGCGTCGGCCAGCAACCCGAGGGCGTCCTCCTTGGCCATCGCGGGCGGCGCGGTCGGGGTGTAACCCGGATCCGACGGTGAGCGCACCTGAGCCTGAGCCAACGTCACCGTGTTGTCGTCGCCCGCGCCGACGGCGGCCAGAAGGTCGACGTCGAGCAACCCCAGGATCGCCTTGCGGACCTGCGACTCCCGCAACGCGGGCTGCTGGGCCCGCAGACTCAAGCGCATCACACGCGGCGTGACGATGCGCGCCGTGCGCACGTCGGGAATCGCGGACAGTTGGGCGAACACGGCCGACCCGCCGTGCACCTGGGCGACCTGCGTGTCACCGTTGCGAATCGAATCGGCCAGCGCCGCCGAGTCGCCACCCCTGCGGAACAACACCTGATCGGGTTTCGCCGGAGGACCCCAGTACCGGTCGTTGCGGGCCAGCAGAATTTCGTCGCGCTGGGGGTCGATGTTCTCGACGCGGAACTGACCGCCCGTCACGGGCAGCGCCCGCGCGAGGCCTGCCGCGAACCCGCCGGGCACGTCCTTGACGATGTGAGCCGGGAGGATGTCGTTGAACAACTCGCGCCACGCCGGATACGGCTGCGAGAACGTCACGACCGCGGTCTTGCCGCCTTCGACCGACTGCACGCCGGTGATCAGGTCGTACCCCGCCGGGTCGACGACCCCGGGCTGGCTGACCATCTGCTGCCACAGGTACCAGTAGTCGTCGGCGGCGATGGGCGCGTTGTCGGTCCACGACGCCTCGGGGCGGATCTTGTAGGTGACGGTGAACGGATCTCGGCTCGTCACCTCTGCCGAGTCCAGCAGCGTGGTGTCGAGTTCCCACCGCGACCCGGTCGGGGTCTTCGGATCGGCGATGGGCCGGAAGGAACTAGGCAGCACGAGCGAGCTGATCGCCGCGTTGACGGGCGACTGATCGGACAGCAGATGCGGATTGAAGCCGGGGCCGATCCAGTCGATCGCCATGATGATCTGCGTCGCCTTCAACGGAGGAGGCGGCGGCTGCTGCTGCGTATCGGTGCTCTGCGGCGCGGGCGGCGGGCTGACGGTGCAGGCGGCCAACAGTGTCACCATCGCGGACAACGTGGCGATGACGCGTCGGGGGCCGGGCACGCCCAACAGGGTATCGGGCAACTTTGAGGCACCCGCCCGATCGGCGACCGCCGGTTTCAGCCGCGGGCCTTCGCGCGCGCCTTGGCCCTTGCGCGCAGGCTCGCGTTCAACTCCACCTTGCGCACGCGGACGACCTCGGGGGTGACCTCGACGCATTCGTCCTCGGCGCAGAACTCCATGGCTTGTTCCAGGGTCAGTTCCAGCGGCCGGGCCAGGGTTTCGATGACGTCGGCCGTCGAGCTGCGCATGTTGGTGAGCTTCTTCTCCCGGGTCACGTTGACGTCGAGGTCCTCGGCGCGCGGGTTGATGCCAACGACCTGACCTTCGTAGGTGTCCTGGCCGGGCTCGACGAAGAACTGGCCGCGGTCGGCGAGCTGGATCATCGCGAACGGCGTGATCTGACCGCTGCGGTCGGAGACCAGCGAGCCGCTGTGCCGGGCGCGGATCTCCCCCGCCCACGGCCGGTAGCCGTCGAAGACGGCGTTGGCGATGCCGGTGCCGCGGGTGATGGTCAAAAAGTCGGTGCGAAACCCGATGAGCCCGCGGCTCGGCACGACGAAGTCCATCCGCACCCAGCCCGCGGCGTGGTTGGTCATGTCCTCCATGCGGCCCTTGCGTGCGGCCATCAGCTGCGTGATGGCGCCGACGAACTCCTCGGGACAGTCGATGGTCATCGCCTCGTACGGCTCGTGCAGCTTGCCGTCGATGGTGCGGGTCACCACCTGCGGCTTGCCGACGGTCAGCTCGAAACCCTCGCGGCGCATCTGCTCGACGAGCACGGCCAGCGCCAGTTCGCCGCGGCCCTGCACCTCCCACGCATCGGGCCTGCCGATGTCGACGACCTTGATCGACACGTTGCCGACCAGTTCCTGGTCCAGGCGGTTGCGCACCATCCGCGCGGTGAGCTTGTGGCCGGACACCTTGCCCGCCAGCGGTGAGGTGTTGGTGCCGATGGTGACCGAGATGGCCGGCTCGTCGACGCTGATGCGCGGCAGCGCGTGCGCATGGTCCGGATCGGCGAGCGTGTCGCCGATCATGATCTCGGGCATGCCCGCGACGGCGACGATATCGCCGGCGATGGCCTCGTCGGTCGGATTGCGTTCGACGCCGACGGTGGCCAGCAGCTCGGTGATCTTGGCGTTCGTGACGACCGGTACGCCGTCGACTTCGCGCATCCAGGCGACCTGCTGGCCCTTGCGCAGCTTGCCGTTGTAGATGCGGACCAGCGCCAAGCGGCCCAGGAACGCCGAGGCGTCGAGGTTGGTGACCAGCGCCTGCAGCGGGGCTTCGGAGTCACCGGTGGGCGGCGGGATGTGCTCCATCAGCACGTCGAACAGCGGGTCGAGGTTGGTGCCGTCCGGGTTCTCGCCGTTGGCGGGCTCGGTGGTGCTGGCGATGCCGGCCCGGCCCGACGCGTACAGCGTCGGCAGCCCGAGCGCCTCTTCGGCCGCCATCTGCGCTTCCTCATCGAGGTCCGATGCGACGTCCAGCAGCAGGTCGTGGCTGTCGGAGACGACCTCGCTGATCCGGGCGTCGGGGCGGTCGGTCTTGTTGACCACCAGGATCACCGGCAGATGGGCGGCCAGCGCCTTGCGCAGCACGAAGCGGGTCTGCGGCAGCGGCCCCTCGGACGCATCGACCAGCAGCAGCACACCGTCGACCATGGACAGCCCGCGTTCGACCTCGCCGCCGAAATCGGCGTGTCCCGGGGTGTCGATGACGTTGATGACGGTCACGTTGCCGTCGGCGTGGTGGCGGTGCACGGCGGTGTTCTTGGCGAGGATCGTGATGCCTTTTTCGCGCTCGAGGTCACCGGAGTCCATGATGCGTTCGGTGGCGTCGTCACCACGGTGTGTGAGCGCGCCCGACTGACGCAGCATGGCGTCGACCAGGGTCGTCTTCCCGTGGTCGACGTGTGCCACGATGGCGACGTTCCTAAAATCCACTTCGAGATTGTCGCAGTGCGGTCGGCCGATCACGAAAACGAGAGATGTCCGTCACTTGAAGCCCAGCAAGCTCGCCGACCTCAAGCCGAAGAAGAAGTGCTGCCGCAGCAAGCCCCGGTGTAAGCGCTGCCCGGTCGTGGTGCACCAGGTCCGCAAGGCGGAACTCAACGGTCTGCGCGGCAAGGACCTGGCGAAGGTGCACAAGCGGGCGCGCAAGATCAAGTAGTCCGGAGCTCACAGCGTTTGCGCAGGTGCCGTGACTACCGTCGACCTCGTTACCCGAGGGAGGGAGACGGGTCATGATGATCTTCGAGATCCTCACCGTGGTGCTCATCGGAGTGCTGGCGGCCGCCGCAGTCGCGGCGATCTACATCGGACTGCTCAACTGGATGGGCGCCGCTTTCGTGGTGCGATGCGCGACCTGTCACCACCTGACGCTGTCGTCGACCACCGCATCGCGCGAATCCTGCGTGCACTGCCGGCATCCGGCGCTGCTGCACCCCATCTACGCGGTGCATCACCAACCGGCGGTGCGCGTCGTCCGCGACGGCTTGCGTTACTGACCCCCCAGCGCCAGGCGCAGCTCCGGCACCCACGCGCGGTCGGCGGGAACCCAAGCGAGGCCGTCGAGTTCGTCGGCGGTGACCCAGCGCAGCGCCCGGTGGTCATTGGGATGCAGGGTGCCACCGGTCCGGGTGACGACGTAGGCGCGCAGAGACGTCGTCGGTCCGAGCGCGACGTCGGCGCCCAGACGCGCGCCGACGGTCACTTCCACGCCGAGTTCTTCGTGTAGCTCGCGGGCCAGCGCGGCCTCGTCGGTCTCGCCTGCCGACACCTTGCCGCCGGGCAACTCCCACAGCCCGGCCAGTTCGGGCGGCCGCTCGCGCTGCGCCACCAGCAGCACCCCGGCGTCGATCAGCGCACCGGCCACCACGATCTGCTCTGACATCGCGACCGAAGGTATACCGTCGAGCCCATGGCTGTGTTAACGGACGAACAAGTAGACGCCGCACTGCCCGACCTGCCCGGCTGGGAGCGCGCCGACGGCGCCCTGCGTCGCTCGATCAAGTTCCCGGCCTTTCTCGACGGTATCGACGCCGTCCGTCGGGTCGGCGAGCACGCCGAAGCCAAGGACCACCATCCTGATATCGACATCCGATGGCGCACAGTAACTTTCGCGCTGGTGACGCACTCCGAGGACGGCATCACCGACAAGGACGTCGAGATGGCCCGCGACATCAACGGGATCGTCGGCCAGTAGCGGCGATCCAGGCCAGCGTCGCCAGCGTGGCCACGACGTAGATCAGCCCGGCCCACGCCAAATACCACGGCCGCGAGATCACCCAGATCGACGGCTGCGCGAAGCTCAACAGCCACGGCACGCCCACCAGCGTGAGCACGAGCCAGCCCCACCCCAGCACCCGCGCGCCGAGACGGGCGCTCAACGGCCCGTGCAGCAACCAGATCATCAACGGGATCAGCCACACCCAGTGATGTGTCCACGAGATCGGTGAGAGCAGCAGACCGAACAACTGCACCACGACGATCTCACCCAACCGATCCGACGCGCCGCCGATCGCGCGCCACGCCAGGACCGCCAGCACCGCCGTCACCGCGATGCCCGCCACGACCGCCGGCCCGTACCCCGCGTCGTGCCCGAGGATCCGCGATATCCCACCGCGCCACGACTGGTTGAACGACGTGCCGACCGGGCCGACACGATTGGCGTCACCGAGCAGTTCGGTGAAGTAGCGCCGGGTCTCGTCGCCGACGACCAAGGCCGAAATCCCCACGGTCGCAACGAATACGACCGCTGAGAAGATCACCGCACCCCATCGCCGCGCACCGAGGAAGTACAACCCCGAGACCGCGGGCGTCAGCTTCAACCCTGCCGCGACGCCGACCAGCAGGCCGGACAACCACCACCGCGTGCTGTACACCGCATAGAGAACCGCCAGCACGAGCACCACATTGATCTGCCCGTAGTCGAAGGTGCTGCGCAGCGGTTCGAGCCAGATGCCGACCGCCGTCCACAGCATCGCGGTCCGCCGATCGCCGGAACCCAGGAGCCGCTGGCTGATGCGCACCACACCGTAAAGGGCGGCGATGATTCCGAGTTGCCACAACAACGCGACGAGGCCGAACGGCAACAGGTGAAGCGGATAGAACACCACCGCGGCGAACGGCGGATAGGTGAAAGGCAGCGGGAAGTCCGGCGTCTGCTCGGCATAGACGTAGTCGTAGAGCGCGCCGGGTTGATCCAGCGTGCCGGCACCTCCGACGTAGACGTGCAGGTCGACGAAGTTCGCGCCGTTGGGCACCAGATAGGTCCACGCCAGTCGCGCGGCGATGCTGATCACCAACAGCACGGGCGCCGCAGCGGCCAGTCGCTCGGCCATCCGCGACGGGGCGGCGCTTGTCGAGGTGTCTATCCGCCCGACTCTATCGGCCGGTCACCGAAACCCCTCGCTTGCGTAACGGTTGAGTCACTGCCACATGTGTCACTTGAGTCACACCAGTAACTCCGTAGCTTCGGGCGAAGACGTGCCGACACAACTGATTGGGAGAACCATGCGCAGCACCGGAAAACTGTTCGCGACCACCATGATCGCCGCGGCGGGAGCGGTCTCGGCCGCGCTGGCGCTGAGCGCCACCGCCACCGCCCAGCCCGCGGCGCCGGCACCCGCGCCCAGCGTGCCGGGGTTGCCGCTCATCCAGCAGTTGGCGTCGAACCCGGCCGCCGCGACGCAGCTCATGCAGGGCTTCACATCGCTGCTGAACACCGCTCAGGCCCCCGCCGCCCCGGCCGCGACGCCTCCGTCGGCGACGGCGACGGTCACCCTTCCGCAGCCGCCGTCATCGCTGCCCGGTATGCCCGCGGCGCCGGCGGTACCCGCAGCCACGCCTGCGGCCGCGCCGGCCAACCCGGCCAACCTGCTGTCCAACCTGCCGACCGGGTTGGCCTCCCTGCTGCCTGAGGGAACGCCGTTGACCGGCCTCCTGCCCGCCGCCGCACAGGCGGCCACGCCGGCGGCTGCCGCACCCGCCGCCGCGGCCCCGGCCGCCACTGCGCCTGCCGCTGCCCCGGCACTGCCCAGCGCGGGTATGGCGCCGCTGCTGATGCCGCTGTCGGCTCTTCCGTGATCCGCGGGGCGACGCCGAACCACCCACTGGCAGACACGACCACTACAACCACGTTCTGAGGGAGCCATGTCAGCTCGAAGGATGTTCGCCACCGTCGCCCTCGCGATCGGCTCATCGGCCACGCTGCTCGCCAGCGGCGTGACCGGTGTGGCCGGCGCCGAACCCGCGCCCCCGGGGCCGATCGACGGGCTGCAGGCGCCCGGCCTGACGGCGGTCCAGGGCATCAGCCCGGCGATCCAGCAGGCCGCCGCGGATCCGACGAATGCCGCATCGACGCTGATGGCCGCGGCCGCGGTGTTCGCCGGTGACGCGGTCGCGCCCCCCGAGTCGCGCAATGTCGCGTCGGCGGTCAACCAGTTCGTCGCGCACACCCCGGCACCCGGTGCGGTGCCGGGCGAGCAGGCGCACCTGCCGGCCGGGATCAACCCCGCTCACGCCGTCGGACCCGTACCGGAAGCGGCGGTGGCATCGGAGGCGCCTCCCGCACCTGCGCCCGCACCTGCGGCCGCTCCCGCTCCGGCACCCGCGCCTGCGGCTGCACCGGTGGCTGTTGCCGCGGCGCCCGCACCCGAGGCCGCTCCGGCTCCCGCTCCGGCGCCGGTTCCGGAGGCCGCGCCTGCCCCGGGTCCAGCACCCGCACCGGCTCCTGCCGCCGCGCCCGGCCCCGGCTTCGGCCCGGACGCCCCGCCGACGCAGGACTTCATGTACCCGTCGATCAGCAACAATTGCCTGGGCGACGGCGGAAACGTACTCGCCACCGCGATTTCGGTGGCCGGGCCCGCGAAGATCCCGACTCCGGGCCCCAGTCCGGGTCAGACCGCTTACGTGTTCACCGCCGTCGGCACGCCCGGCCCCGCGGCCGAGCAGAAGCTGCCGCTCAACGTCACCTGGGTCAACCTGACCACCGGTAAGTCAGGCAGCGCCACGCTGAAGCCGCGCTCGGATATCAACCCCGAGGGGCCGACCACCCTGACGGCGATCGCCGACACCGGCTCCGGCAGCATCCTGTCGACGATCTTCGGACAGGTCACGACCACCGAACGGCAGTGCCAGTTCATGCCGACGATCGGCTCGACGGTCGTTCCGTAACGTCTGCCTCAACCCCCGCCGGCCCACACACATCCTCGCGGGACCACACACATCCCCGCGAGCGGCCGTGTTTGCACCGCGACACGCCGCGCCGGCGCGTGCAAATGCGGTCGCTCGCCGGGATCAGTAGTCGTCAAACCGACGTTTTGGCTGATTCGCCCGCCCGCGATCGACCATTGCGTCGGTGTGGAATCAGGATCAGTAGGCCATGAAGAGGATCGCGTCCCGGTCGTAATCGCGGCCGGGATGCGACTCGGACAGATGCGCCTGGGCCTTCTCGACCAGGTCCTCCTCGTCCTTACCGACAATCGCTTCGCCACACGGGCAGTTCAGGTGCGTCTTCATATCCCCACCTTCGCATAGGTCGCCACCGACAGGCCCAAGATATAGCCATGGATCTCTACGACGTCATGCGCACAACGGCTGCAGTGCGCGAGTACACCGGCGACCCGCTGCCCGACGACGTCCTCGAGCGCATTCTCGACAATGCCCGCTTCGCGCCGAGCGGCGGCAACCGCCAAGGCACTCGGGTCGTCGTGGTGCGCGATACCGCAACACGCGAGGCGCTGATCGAATGCGCGATACCCGGGGCCAAGCGCTACCTCGCGCAGCTGCGCAACGGCGAAAGCCCGTGGAATCCGTTGCATCCCTGTCGGGTTGACGAGCAGACCATCTCGGCGATCAACGTGCCGAACCAGTCACCGCTGCGCACCGCCGAGGTGGTGCTGGTGGTCTGCGTCGATCTGGGCGTCGTGGCCGCGTTCGATCAGCACCTCGACCGTGTGGGTCTGGTCGCGGGCGCCTCGGTATACCCGTTCGTCTGGAACATCCTGCTGGCCGCCCGCAACGAGGGGTACGGCGGTGTGCTCACCACTGCCGCCGTCGCCGAAGAGCCGCGGGTGTGTGAGTTGCTGGGCATCCCGGACAACTACGCGGTCGCCGCTGTACTGCCGCTCGGCAAGCCGGTCCGCCAGCTGACGAAGTTGACCCGCAAACCCGTTGCCGAGATCGCCAGCTGGGAGCGCTTCGACGGAGAGCCGTTCGGCGCATGACGGGTGACGTCCGGTAACAGTTCGGTCGGCAACCAGACTCGATATGGCTTAGTCGATTCCGCTCGCCAGGCGTTTCATGCGACCTTGGGAAAGTGACCTGCACGCTGGGCTACGCCACAGCAAGCACCGCCGAGCAGGGCCTCGAGGGTCAGCTCGCGGCGCTCAACGCTGCAGGTGTCGACCCCCGGCGGGTGTTCACCGACCGGCTTTCTGATTCCGCCGACCGCATCGGCGCGGGCCTACACTCCATGTTGAGCTACGCCCGTTCCGGCGACACCATCGTCGTGGTCGCGCTCGACCGGCTCGGCCGCACCGGAACCGAGGTCACCCGCACCATCGCCGAACTCTGCGAGCGCGGCCTTCGGCTTCGCACTCTCAAAGAGGGCCTCGACACCGGGACCTCCACCGGCCGCGTCGTCGCATCCGTCATCAAGACGCTGGCCCGCCTGGATTCCGAAGACGCCGCGGTCTAACCCTTTGCGGCCTTGGCGGCTGCCTTCGCCTGCTTCTTGTACGACCGCACCTTCTCCAGCGAACCGGCGTCGACAACGTCGGCCACCGACCGGTACGAGCCCGCCTTGCCGTAGTCGCCGGCGGCCTTGCGCCAACCTTCTGGGGTCACGCCGTACTGCTTGCCGAGCAGAGCCAGAAAGATCTTCGCCTTCTGCTCCCCGAACCCCGGCAGGGCCTTGAGCCGACGCAGCACCTCGGCGCCGTCCGGGTCGCCCTCGGTCCACAGCGCGGCCGCATCACCGCGGTAGCGATCGACGATCAACTGCGCCAGCGCCTGTACCCGTTTAGCCATCGAACCCGGAAACCGGTGGATTGCAGGGGTTTTAGAGCACAACTCGACGAACTTCTCGGGGTCGTAGTCGGCGATCTCGCGGACATCGAAGCCACCGAGGCGGTCGGCGATCTTCTTCGGACCTGCAAACGCGGCCTCCATCGGGTACTGCTGATCGAGCAGCATCCCGGTCAGCAATGCGAACGGGTTGGATTCCAGCAGCGCGTCGGCCGCGGGATCTTGGACAAGCTGCAGTTTCGCCACGCCGCCAGTTTAAAACTGCGCGATGCTGCTAGCAGCACTCCATGTTGAGAACAGCTACACCCGTCACCCAGATCAACCTCGTCGCGAAACCACCTGTGACGCCCGATGTTTTCCGGCAAGAGGGGAGCGATTGCGTTAGCAGATGAGCCGGCTCGGACTTGAGCTCACAATTGCGGCCACATGAATTTGCACCGCAAACTGGAGTGACGATTATCGCGCCAGTCAGTTCTTGCTCTTGTCGGCATAGCAAATCTCCAAAACGCAGCTACTCGACCGTAAGTTACGGTAGCGTAGCCGCGTGCCAGATCTACACGCCGCTGTGCTGTCCGAACTGGAGCCGGTCGTCGCAGCGAACCTCGACCGCCACCTCAGCGCTGCGAAAGAGTGGCAGCCCCATGATTACGTGCCCTGGTCACGCGGGCGCGACTTCTCGTTCCTCGGGGGCACCGATTGGCGGCCCGAGGACTCGCCGCTCGATCCAGTCGCCCAAACGGCCATGATCGTCAACTTGCTGACCGAGGACAACCTGCCTTCTTATCACCGCGAGATCGCCACCCGCTTCGGACGCGATGGCGCCTGGGGGCAGTGGGTCGGTCGCTGGACGGCCGAAGAAGCTCGACACGCGATCGCGATACGCGACTATCTCATCGTCACGCGTGGTGTCGATCCGGTCCGGCTGGAGGCGCTGCGCATGGAGCATATGGTGGCCGGTTACGACAGCGGTGACAAGACTGTGCTACAGGCACTGGCTTACGTCTCCTTCCAGGAACTGGCCACCCGAATCGCGCACCGAAACACCGGACGCGCGACCGGCTGTCCGCTCGCGGAGCAACTGCTCGCTCGGATATCCACCGACGAGAACCTCCACATGATCTTTTACCGGAACCTCATGGACGCAGCGCTCGACATCGCGCCCGACGCAGCCATGCAGACAATCCGCGACGAAGTGGTTGGATTTCAGATGCCGGGACAGGGCATGACGGATTACGCCAAGAACGCGATCACGATCGCCAAAGCCGGCATCTACGACCTGCGCTTGCATCATGACGCGGTGATCCAGCCCGTGCTCCGGTTCTGGCGAGTCTTCGAGCGCACCGACTTCGGGTCGGCTGGTGAGCAGGCTCGCGACGAGCTCTCGTTCTTCCTCGCGGCGCTCGATGCGAAGGCGAAGCACTACGAGGAGAAGCGCGCTGCTCGCGAGGCGGAACGCACGATGGCGTGACGCGATTCTCGTAAGTCGATTGATCGCGTTTCATCGGCAGTGAGCTTTGCCGACTTCCACGACCGGGTGTGGCAATGTTTCGCATACGCAACCATGCTCAGATCGGTAACCGCCCTTCTCTTGTTCCTCGGCATTCACAACCTGCCCTCCCCTGTCGGCGTGTCGGGAGAGCCAGCGGCTACCCGTGAACGAAAGTCACCTACCAGCAACTGATCCGTCCACCGGCCGAGGTCCAGGAGTTGAGATGTCCCAGACAGACCTACCCCATCGGGATACCCCGATCAGCGGCGAGGAATACCGAACCGTACAAGCCAGCCCGGAGTTTCAAGAGTTGCGTTCCAGGTTGCGCCGCTTCGTCTTTCCGATGAGCGCGGTGTTCCTCATCTGGTATGCCGCCTACGTGATCCTGGGTGCCTTCGCCCACGACTTCATGGCGATCAAGGTGTGGGGCGACATCAACGTCGGGCTGTTGATCGGCGTCGGTCAGTTCGTCTCCACGTTCGTGATCACCGGCCTGTACGTACGCTTTGCCAACCGCGAGCTCGACCCGCGGGCCGAGGCCATCCGCACCAAACTGGAAGGCGGTGCGGTATGACCACCTTGCTGGCCGTCGACCCGAACGTCGGCAACCCCGCCGCCAACATCGGCATCTTCGGGCTGTTCGTCGCGGTGACGCTGTACATCGTGATCCGCGCGAGCAAGCGCAACGCCACCGCCGCCGAGTTCTTCACGGCCGGGCGGTCGTTCACCGGCCCCCAGAACGGCATCGCGATCTCCGGTGACTATCTGTCCGCCGCCAGCTTCCTGGGCATCGCGGGTGCGATCGCGGTCTACGGCTACGACGGCTTCCTCTACTCCATCGGCTTCCTGGTGGCCTGGCTCGTCGCGCTGCTGTTGGTCGCCGAATTACTGCGCAACGCAGGGAAATTCACGATGGCCGACGTGCTGAGCTTCCGGCTCAGGCAGCGCCCGGTGCGCCTCGCAGCGGCCACGACGACACTTGCGGTCTGCCTGTTCTATCTGCTGGCGCAGATGGCCGGCGCGGGCGGACTTGTCGCGCTGCTGCTCAACGTCACCAGCGATTTCGGCCAGGCCGTCGTGATCGCCGTCGTCGGTGTCCTGATGATCGTCTACGTGCTGATCGGCGGCATGAAGGGCACCACCTGGGTGCAGATCATCAAGGCCGTGCTGTTGATCGGCGGCACGGCGCTGATGACGGTGTGGGTGCTCGCCAAGTTCGGTGCGAACTTCTCCGAGATCCTCGGCGCAGCCCAGTCGGCCGTCTCGGGTTCGTCGAACGAGGCCGTCGCCGCCCGCGACGTCCTGGCCCCCGGCGCGCAGTACGGCGCGTCGTTGACATCGCAGATCAACTTCATCTCGTTGGCGCTGGCGCTGGTGCTGGGCACCGCGGGCCTGCCGCACGTGCTGATGCGCTTCTACACGGTGCCGACCGCCAAGGAGGCGCGCCGCTCGGTGGTCTGGGCGATCGCGCTCATCGGCGCGTTCTACCTGTTCACCCTCGCCCTCGGTTACGGCGCCGCGGCGCTCGTCGGGCCCGACACCATCCTGGCCGCCCCCGGCGGGCAGAACTCGGCCGCACCGCTTCTGGCGTTCGAACTCGGCGGGGTGATCCTGCTCGGCATCATCTCGGCGGTCGCGTTCGCGACGATCCTCGCCGTAGTTGCCGGCCTGACCATCACGGCGGCAACGTCGTTCGCGCACGACATCTATGCCAGCGTGCTCAAGAGCGACCGGGTCAGCGAGAGCGAGCAGGTGCGGGTCTCGCGGATCACGGTCGTGGTGCTGGGTGTCTTCGCGATCGGCCTTGGCGTGCTGGCCGCCGAACAGAACATCGCGTTCCTGGTCGCGCTCGCCTTCGCGGTGGCCGCGGCGGCCAACCTGCCGACCATCCTGTACTCGCTGTACTGGCCGCGGTTCAACACCCGCGGCGCGTTGTGGAGCATGTACGGCGGTCTGATCTCGACGATCGTGCTGATCGTGTTCTCCCCGGCCGTGTCGGGATCGAAGACCGCGATGCTGCCCAGCGTCGACTTCGCATGGTTCCCGCTCGCCAACCCCGGCATCGTGTCGATCCCATTGGCTTTCCTGCTCGGCGCCCTGGGCACCCTGACCTCATCGGACCGGGGCGATCCGGACATCAATGCCGAGTTCGAGGTGCGCTCGCTGACCGGCGTCGGCGCCGAGAAGGCCGTCGCCCACTGAGTTCAACTGCGCGAAATTGCATTCCGGCAGGCAAAGTCCGAGTGACCGGCTGCTGGAATGCAATTTCGGCGCGGAAAGTTGCACCTCCTCGTGGCTGAGGCTCCGACCCGCGTGAGCACGCGCTGGACGTTCCCGCTACTGGCGTACGCATTCGCGGCGATCATGCTCGGCACCACGATGCCGACGCCGATGTACGCGCTCTACGGCGAGCAGATGCGGTTCTCGGTGGCGACCACCACCGTGGTCTACGCGGCCTATGCGGGCGGTGTGCTGTTCGCGCTGCTGGCGTTCGGACGCTGGTCCGATGCGATCGGCAGGCGCCCGCTGCTGCTCGGCGGTGTCGTCGCGGCGCTGATGAGTGCCGGGGTGTTCCTGGTCGCGGACTCGGTGCCGCTGTTGGTTGTCGGGCGCGTGTTCTCCGGACTGTCCGCGGGCGTCTTCACCGGGACGGCCACCGCCGCAGTCATCGAGGCCGCACCGCCGCACTGGCGCAGCCGGGCCGCCGCGGTCGCGACCGTCGCCAACATCGGCGGGCTGGGGGCCGGTCCGATGCTGGCCGGCGTGTTGGTCGAGTACGCGCCGATGCCGCTGCACCTGAGCTTCATCGTGCACATCGTGCTGGCGGCACTGGCGGGAGCGGCGGTGCTGCTGGTGCCCGAGACCTCACCGCGGTCAGGACGCATCGCGCTGCAGCGGTTGGCGGTACCGCCCGAGGTGCGCTCGGTGTTCATCCTCGCCGCGATCGCAGGCTTCGCCGGATTCGCCGTCACCGGCCTGTTCGCCGCCGTCGCGCCGGCCTTCGTGACCGAAATCGTCGGCATCGACAACCAGGCCGTCGCCGGGCTCATCGCCGGCTCGATCTTCGCCGCGTCCGCCCTGACCCAGATCGCTACCAACACCGTGCAGCCGCAGCGGGCGCTGGCCATCGGCTGCACGATCCTGGTCGCCGGGATGGCGATTCTCGCAGCGGCCCTTCAACTCTCGTCGTTGATCGGGCTCATCGCGGCTGCCGTGGTGTCGGGCGCGGGCCAGGGGATGAGTTTCAGCCGCGGCCTGGCCGCCATCTCCGAACACAGCCCGGCCGACCGCCGCGCCGAGGTCAACTCGACCTACTTCGTCATCGGCTATGTGGCCATCTCGCTGCCGGTCGTCGGCGAGGGCCTGGCCGCCGAGCAATGGGGATTACGAACGGCGGGCATGAGTTTCGCGGTGGCGGTGGCCGTGCTCGCCGGGATCTGCCTGGCGGCGATCCTGGTCCGCGAAGCGCGCGCGTCCCGCTAGCTAGCCGCTCTTGCGGCGGAACTCCCTGCGATGCTCGACCGGCCCGTGCGTGCGCGGCTGTTTGGCGCCGCCGTCCTTGTGGTCGCCACCACCTGCAGACTTGGCCTTCTTGCGCTCCAACGCCTCCCGGAACTTGCGCTTGGTGTCGTCTTCCGGTGTCTCAGCCATGACGGCAGCCTAGCCCGTGGGGCCGGCGGGCGTCGCCCGCTTTCAGCGCTTGCCGGGCGGCATGCCGTAGACGTGGCTGATCGGCAGCGTCATCAAGACCCGGCGGTCGTCGACCATCGCGCGCCGGTAGTCGTCCCAGTCGGGATGTTCGCCGGCGATGTTGCGGTACAACGCGATCAGACCCTCCACGGTGTCGTCGTCCGGTGACGCCGCGGGCGGCGTGAGTGCCGCATCACCCTCGGCGACCGCGTAGGACCAGCCGTCGTCCGAGCTGACGTGAAGCGAGGCGCGCGGATCGCGCCGCAGGTTACGGGTCTTGGCCCGCGGCTCGGTGATCGACACCTGGATGGTCAACGCGCGCGAATCGAAGTAGTACGACACATTTGACAGCTGCGGACGACCGTCGCGTTTGATGGTCGCCAGGACGCCCAGGGAGTTTCCGCCGATCAACGCGAGCAGTTTGTCATCGAACACGTGGCGTCCCATGCTCGAAGCCTACGTCTCTACCATCGAGATGTGACCGCTCCTGCACCCCGAATCGACGGCAACGTGCTCGAAGGCGTATCCGCGACCGCGCTGTGGACGCTGTACTTTCGCGCCAGCGAAGCCAAGCGCTCCGACGGGGTGCTCCGCGACCCGTGGGCGGTCACGCTGTTCGACGCCATCGATTACGACTACGGCAAGTTCGGCAGACCCAATCAGTCGCACGCGGTCCGGGCTCTCGCCTTCGACGCCGCCACCCGCGAGTATCTGACCGCGCATCCGAAAGCCTCGGTGGTCGCGCTCGCCGAAGGCCTGCAGACCAGTTTCTGGCGCCTGAAGCGGCAGGGCGTCACCGACGAATTGACCTGGTACTCAGTCGATCTCCCACCTGTCGTGGCCTTGCGGGAGAAGCTGTTACCGCACGACGAGCGTATCGTCCCGCTGGCGCAGTCAGCGCTGGACCGCAGCTGGATGGACCGCATCGACGCGTCGAACGGGGTGTTCATCACCACCGAGGGCCTGCTGATGTATCTGGACCCCGACGACGCACTCGGCCTGATCCGCGACTGCGCGGCCCGCTTCCCCGGCGGCCGGATGGTGTTCGACAACGTGCCGCCCTGGTTCAGTCGACGCACGATGCGCGGCAAACTGAAGCTCTCCGACCGCTACGTCACCCCACCGATGCCGTTCGCGATGACGCCCGACGAGGCGGTCGCGCTTGCCGGGCGCATTCCCGGTGTGCGCGCCGCCCACGACCTCCCCATGATTCCGGGGCGTGGACTGTACAAGGTGTTGGCCTCGCCGATGTGGGACCGCCTCGGCTTCCTGCGCAGAGGCCGGCCCAGCCACACCCTGCTGGAGTTCGGCTGATGACGCGCTACGCCGCCTTCCTGCGAGGGGTCAACGTCGGCGGCGTCAACCTCAAGATGGCTGACGTCGCGAAGGCCTTCGAGGAAGCCGGGTTCCGTTCGGTACGAACGATTCTCGCCAGCGGCAACGTGCTGTTCGAGAGCGGGTCGAAGGTCGACGTGGTGCGGAAGAAGGCCGAGAAGGCGCTGCGCGACACGTTCGGATACGACGCCTGGGTGCTGGCCTACCCGATCGACACCGTCGCGGCGATCTCGCGCGCCTACCCCTTCGAGCGCGAGGTCCCCGACCACCACTCCTACGTCACGTTCGTGACCGACGAACAGGTGCTCGACGAGCTCGCCGGTCTGGCCGAGTCGGCCGCGCCCGAGGAGAAGATCGAGCGGGGCGATGGCGTCATCTACTGGCAGGTGCCCAAGGCCGCGACGCTCGACACCACGATCGGCAAGACCATGGGCAAGAAACGGTACAAGTCGTCGACCACCACCAGGAACCTGCGGACGTTGGACAAAGTCCTGCGCTAGGTACATTCGAGCAGGTGAGTTCCGAATCGAACGCCGAGTCCGCCAAGGCCGACGCCACCATACTGACCGGTGTCTCCGAGACCGCGCTGATGACGCTGAACGTGCGGGCCACGGAGGCCCGTCGACCGGACCGACTGATCGACGACCCGATGGCGATCCAGCTCGCCGACTCCATCGACTTCGACTTCTCCAAATTCGGGCTGTCGCGCCGCCAGGACATGGCGGTGCGGGCCCTGGCGTTCGACCGCGAGACGCGACGCTACCTCGGCGACCATCCTCGCGCCACGGTGGTGGCGCTCGCCGAGGGGCTCCAGACCAGCTTCTACCGCATCGATGCCGCTGATGTGGGACACGAATTTCAGTGGCTCACCGTGGATCTCCCACCGGTCATCGAACTGCGCCGACGTCTGCTGCCCGCATCGGATCGGGTGCGCATGCTGGCCCAGTCGGCGCTCGACTACAGCTGGATGGACCAGGTCGACACCGAACACGGCGTGTTCATCACCGCCGAAGGTCTGCTGATGTATCTGCAGCCGGAGGAGGCACTCGGCCTGATCGGCGAGTGCGCGGCCCGCTTCCCCGGCGGACGAATGCTGTTCGAGCTGCCACCGGCGTGGTTCGCCCGGTTGATCAGCCGCGGCCTGTTGCGGCCGTCGTTCAGCTACCGCGTCCCGCCCATGCCGTTCCACATGACGCCCTCGCAGGTCGCCAACCTCGTCAACGAGATCCCCGGGATCCGCGCGGTGCACGACATCGCGCTGCCGCCTGGACGCGGCAAGGTGCTCAACGCGCTGATGTGGGGGGCTCAGCGGCTGCCGTGGTTCGATTCCGTGCGACCGGTCTTCACCCTGCTCGAATTCGGCTAGCTCGCCGAAATCAACCGAACGCCGCTTCCACATACCGCAGCGCGTCGTCCCTGCCGACGCCGAGCGTCTTGGCCGCCGACACGAACGTGTTCGCCGCGGTGGCCATCGCTCCGTCGACGGGATCCGCATGTGCGACGAATGTGCCGAAGCGGCCGCGGGTTTCGAGGATTCCCGCCGCCTCCAACTCGCGGTAAGCCCGCGCCACGGTGTTCACCGCGAGCCCGAGCTGGCCCGCCAGCTCGCGCACCGTCGGCAACCGCGTTCCCGGCGGCAGCCTGCCGTCGCGCACCCCGTCGATGATCTGCGTTCTGAGCTGGTCGAACAAGGCCCCCGACGAGCGCTGGTCGATGCGTACCCAATCCCCCAACCCGGCCACGTGCTCAGTATCGCCCACAGCGGCTAGTTTGGTCATGTGCAAGTGACGGTCCTCAGCGGTGCGGGCATCTCGGCCGAAAGCGGGGTGCCGACGTTCCGCGATGTCGAAACCGGACTGTGGGCGAAGGTCGACCCATATGAAATCTCCAGCTCGGACGGGTGGCGGGCACACCCGGAGAAGGTGTGGGCGTGGTATCTGTGGCGCCACCGCATGATGAGCGCGGTGCATCCCAACGATGGCCACCGGGCCGTCGCCGCCTGGCAGGACTACGCCGACGTGCACGTCGCCACCCAGAACGTCGACGACCTGCACGAGCGAGCGGGCAGCAAGAACGTTTACCACGTGCACGGAAGCCTGTTCGAGTTCCGCTGCGATCGCTGCCAGGAGACGTATTCCGGTGAGCTACCCGACATGCCCGAACCCGTGGAGACCGTCGACCCGCCGCGGTGTGTGTGCGGCGGGCTCATCAGGCCCAACGTGGTCTGGTTCGGCGAGGCGCTGCCCGAGGACGCATGGCAGCGATCGGTTGAGGCGGTCAGCGGCGCCGACCTGGTGATCGTCGTCGGCACCTCGTCGATCGTCTATCCCGCGGCGGGCCTACCCGAGATCGCACTGGCCAACGGCACCCCGGTCATCGAGGTCAACCCGGAACGCACACCGCTGTCCGACTCCGCGACGGCGTCACTGCGCGAAACGGCGGCCAGTGCACTGCCGAACCTGCTGCAGCGACTGCCGGCCCTCCTCAACTAGCCTCACCGCTCCGAAGCGCACACACATCATGCAGGCTTGACCGCCCGCCCGATCGCGAACTCGGCGACGGGTAGCGGCACCCACCTCGGCATTGTCCATTCCCGCCGAGCACCCTCGACCTCGAAACCCGCGCCCACGATGCTCTGCTCGGTGTGGCGGTGAGTGTGGCAGTTTCCGAACAGTCGCGGCCACACTGTCGCGTCGGCGATTCTCTGCAGCCGCCCGCGGCCGCCGTCACTGGCGATGTGCTCGAGATAGCGCAGCTCACCACCCGGCCGCAGCAACGAAAGCAGCTGGCGCAGAACCGTATCCGAGTCGTCGATCGAACACAGCACCAGCGAGCAGACGACCGCGTCGAACGGCTCGCTGCCCGCGGCGGCGAAGTGCTCCACCGTGTCGGCACTGACGGTGACGGGCACGCGGGCCCCAACCGCGGCCCGCCGCGCCTGCTCGGCGAGACGGCGTTCGGGCTCGACGGCCACCACCTCGCTGACCGTGTCGGGGTAGAACTCGAAGTTCGTTCCGGTGCCCGCACCGACCTCCAGCACCCGTCCCGACAAGCCGGCGAGGTTCTCGCGCCTGAGCTGCCGGATGGCATCGGTCTCGTGGGTGGACATCACCGTCCACAACCGAGCGAAGAACGGGTTATCGACCGTGTCCGACATAGAGCATTCCCTTCAACTGAGCGACGGTTTCCGGTGGTGGCGCATCGAGGTCCACCGCGCCCCGGGCGATATGGCCAAGACATACGGCCTTCAGGACCCGGTCGGCGAAGTCCTCGACATCCCCCCATGGAAGGTACGGCTTGGAGATCAGCATTGCCGCGACCCCGTGCGCAACGGTCATCAATTCCAGCGCCGTCGCGGTCGCATCCCCAGGTGGATAGGTCTCCTCCGCCATCAGTCCCTCAACCGCGCTGCGCAGATGCACGAATGCCGAGCTGTTCAGCGCGATATCCACATCGCTGCCCGGCCGGCTGTCTCCCATCGTCGCAATGCGGTACAGCTCAGGGGTTTTCATCGCGAACCGGACATACGCCAACCCTTGGGCACGCAGCACCTCGATGGTCGACGGCTGTCCTGCCGCCACACTTTGCATCTCCTCGTCGAGCTTCTCGAAGTACCGTGCGCACACCGCATCGAGCAGGGCGTCCTTATCGGCGAAGTGCAGATAGATCGACGGCGGGGTCACCCCGACCCGCTGCGCCACCGACCTGATCGACACCTCTTTCGCGTTGCCTGACTCGAGCAGCAGATCGGTGGTGGCGTCGAGGATTTCGTCGCGCAGCTGCTCGCCGGACCCCCGCGGAGCGCGTCGCCGTTTCATCGCGTACCCGCCGGTTCGACCGGGCTCTCGCCGGCG
Organism: Mycobacterium neumannii; assembly: GCF_002245615.1. Taxonomy (NCBI): domain Bacteria; kingdom Bacillati; phylum Actinomycetota; class Actinomycetes; order Mycobacteriales; family Mycobacteriaceae; genus Mycobacterium; species Mycobacterium neumannii. The sequence continues at coordinate 73,118 of NZ_NKCO01000004.1, forward strand.
GCAAGCGACGGTTCGACCGACTCCGTCAAGCCGATCCGTTCGTGCAGCCGCGCCAGCGGCTTGGGCGCCCACCAATTCCACCGGCCGAGCAGATGCATGAACGCCGGCACCAGTCCCATCCGCACCAGCGTCGCGTCGGCCAGCACCGCCAGCGTCAGCCCCACGCCGAACATCCGCATGAACGACACCTCCGCGGCGATCAACGCGGCGAACGAGATCGACATCAGCAGCGCCGCCGCGGTCACCACGCGGCCGGTCCTGGCCAGGCCGAGGGCCACGCTCTCATCGTTGCGGGCACGCGCGGACATCGTCGGGTCCTTGCCCAACTGCAGCCAGAACTCGCGGATACGCGAGACCAGGAAGACCTCGTAGTCCATCGACAGCCCGAACGCGATGCAGAACAACAACACCGGCATGTTGGCCACCAAGGTTCCTGTCGGCGTGGTGCCCAGCGCGCCGAGATGGCCTTCCTGGAAGATCCACACCAGCGCACCGAATGCGGCCGTCAGTGATAAGACGTTGAGTATCAACGCCTTCACCGGCAGCACCACGCTCCCGGTGAGCAGGAAGAGCAGCACGAAGGTGATGGCCCCGATCACCCCGAGCACCAGCGGCAGCCGCGACGTGATCGCCGAGGCACTGTCCCGGTTCAGTTGTGCGGTGCCGGTCAGCAGCACCGGAACATCGGCGGGAGTGCTCACGGCCTCCAGCCGGTCGAGCTGCGCTTCGGAGGCATCGCTGTACAGCGGCGCTTCACTGGCGACCGTGAGAAAAGCGCTGCCGTCCTTGACGCCGGTCGCGGCCGACGGCGGCCCGACCGAACTACCGTCGACGAACGTGCCGCCCGGAGCCGACACCGACGACACGTCGGCAACCCGCGAAAGATCGGCGGCGTAACGGTCCACCATCGCGGGCGTGATTCCCTTGGTGTCCGGTATGACGACGGTGATGTTGCGGGCCGAGTCGACGGCGAAGTCGTTGCGCAGCTCGTCGCCGACCTGGCGCGCCGACGCGGACTGAGGCAGCACCCGCTCGTCCGGGAACCCCCAGCGGGCGTTGAGGAACGGCGCGCCGAGGACCAGCAGCAGCGTGACGATCGCGAGCCCGATCGGAAGCGCCCGGCGCATCACGACTTTCGTGCAGCGGTACCAGAACGACTGCTCGATCGGTTTGCGCTCCGGCTCCGGCCTGCCGAACAGCCGTCGACCGAACCGCCGCACATCCAGCGAATCCAACCGGTCGCCGAGCAGGACGATCGCCGCGGGCGCGACCACCACCGCAGCGACGGCCGCGAACGTCACCACCGCAATTCCCGCGTACGCGAACGACTTCAGGAAGTACATCGGGAACAACACCATCGCGACCATGGACAGCGCGACCGTCATCGCCGAGAACAACACGGTGCGCCCGGCGGTCACCATCGTGCGCACCAACGCCGAGTCGGGTTCCACGCCATCGGCGAGCTCGTCGCGATACCGGCTGATGATCAACAGCGTGTAGTCGATTGCGAGCGCCAAACCGAGTGCGACCGTGAGGTTCAGGGCGAAGATTGACACATCGGTGAGGTAGGTGACGCCGCGCAGCACCGCCATCGAACCGAGGATCGCGAGACCACCGATGGCCAACGGCAGCGCGGCGGCGAGCAGGCCGCCGAACACCCAGACCAGCGCCACGAAGCACAGCGGGATCGCGATCGCCTCCATCTTCAGGAGGTCTCTTTCGCTCTGCCCGTTGATCTGCACGTAGATCATGGCCTCGCCGCCGGCGCGCACGGTGACGCCGTCGCGGTCGTGCACGAGACGCTCGGAGAGTTCCTTGGCATGTTTCTGCGCGGCGCTTTCACCGCCTGTGATGCCGGCGACGATCAACCCGGTCTTCCCGTCCTCGCTGATCAGCGAAGGCGCGGCGGTCGGCGGTGCGCTCCAAAGCGAGGTCACCCCGACGACGGACGGTGCGGCCCGCAGTTCGGCGGCGAGTTCCTCCCCGACAGCGCGGGCGGTCGGGCTCTGCGCGCCCTCGTCGGAATGCACGCTGAGGATCAGCTCCATGTCGCCCTGACCGAACTTGTCGACCAAGAGCTGGGTGGCCTTCGCCGACTCCGACGTAGGGTCCTGGAAACCGCCCGCGGAGAGGTGTTTGGCGACAGGGATGCCGAAGATCCCGCACGCGACCATCACCAGGACCGCAATCGCGATGATGCGCCGGGGCGCCGCTATGGCCAGATGTGCGATTCGCTGCAGCACTCGGCGTCCTCTCGGCTCTGGACTAACGTCGGTAACTTAACAACGGTAAGTCACCAGCGCAACGCTACTCTCGGACACACGAATCACGGACCCGCCGCGTTCACTGCGATTCTTCGCGATGAGTTGTGACGTTCCTGGTAGTCGTAATCGACATGACAACGACAGACGCGGCGACCACCGCCACCACCACGCGCGACACTGCGATGGACATCGGCCTGCTCATCCTGAGAATCGGTGTCGGCGCGGCCATCCTTCAGGCCGGCCTCATCAAGGCCTTCGACTTCGGCACCACGGTCGGTTTCATGGAGTCCGCCGGGTGGCGGTTGCCGGGGTTGGCCGCGTTCATGGTCACCGCGGCCGAGACGCTCGGCGGCCTGGGACTCATCTTCGGTGTGCTGACGCCGTTGGCTGCGTGCGCGGTGATCGCGGCGATGGTCGATGCCTGGGCCGTCAACGTGTCGCAGTCGGCTTTCTGGTCCGAACCGTTCAACGTGCCGTTCCTGATCGGGGTTGGCGCCGCTGCACTGTTGTTCCTCGGGGCGGGCGCGTACTCGGTCGACGCCAAGGTGTGGGGCCGCGTGTCGTGGGGTCGGCGCGTAGCCGTGGGTCTGCTGGTGGTGGCATTCGCAGCCGCGATCCTGACCTGGGTGGCGCTGCTGGGCACCAACCCCATCCACTTCACGGCCGGGGCCTAGCGGGCCAGCAAATCGCTACTGGTGAGTAGCCCGCGACCCTACTTGGCGGTAAGAATTGCCACAGTATTCCGAATCGTGACTCAAAGATTCCTTAAGGGTGACCCCTACTGTCGAGTACATGTGGATCGACGACACCAGTGCCGATGTCATCAAGGTCGACTTCGAGGCGCTCTACCACGGCGACGTCCTGGTAGAAGGCGATACCTCGGAGCAGCTCGACGACGAGCACACCCTGCGCACCGCCGTCTGACCGAACGCGCGCCGAGGGGTCGCGCATTCGCTCCGACGGTTCGGCCTCGAGGGCCGAAGCCGGTTCTGTGATGCTTCCTTGTTGAACCCGCCCCGCTAAATTCGATCCCCGTTCTTAAGCCACGTTCTCTTCTTCGTCGTCGGCGATCATGTCGCTGAGCCGGCCGCTGATGATCTCCTCGGCCTCGTCGACGATGCGCGCGACCAGATCCCCACAGGTCGGGATGTCGTTGATCAGCCCCATCGCGGTGCCCACGCTCCAGATGCCTGCGTCCAGATCGCCGACCTCGTAGACCTTCACCCCGCGCGAACCGGCGACCAGGTCCTTGACGTCCTCGAACTGACCGCCGCGGTTGAGGATCTCGACGACCTCACGCGACACCGCGTTGCTGGCCACGCGGGCTGTGTTGCGCAGCGGCCGGAAGATCAGCTCCGTGTCGAGCTCGGTGCCCGCGACGATCGCTTCCTTGACGTTCTGGTGGATCGCCGATTCGACGGTGCACATGAACCGCGATCCCATGTTGATGCCGTCGGCGCCCAGCGCCAGCGCCGCCACCAGGCCACGGGCATCGGCGAACCCGCCGGAGGCGATCATCGGGATGTCGATCTTGGTCGACGCCGCCGGGATCAGCACCAGCCCCGGAATGTCGTCCTCGCCGGGATGGCCCGCACACTCGAATCCGTCGATACTGATGCCGTCGACGCCGAGGCTCTGCGCCTTGACCGCATGCCGCACCGAGGTGCACTTGTGCAGCACCTTGATCCCGTTCTCGTGGAACATCGGCAGATGCGGCGCCGGGTTCGAACCCGCGGTCTCGACGATCTTGATGCCCGAGTCGACGATCACCTGGCGGTACTCGTCATACGGCGGCGGGTTGATCGTCGGCAGGATCGTCAGGTTGACCCCGAACGGCTTGTCGGTCAGATCGCGGCACTTGGCGATCTCCTTGGCCAGATCGGCAGGCGTCGGCTGGGTCAGCGCAGTGATGAAACCGAGCGCACCCGCATTCGCGACGGCCGCAACGAGTTCCGCGCGGCCAACCCACTGCATCCCACCCTGCACGACGGGATGCTCGACACCGAACGTCTCGGTGAACTTCGTCCTGATGCTCATCGCTGCTCTCTTCTCTTCGCGCAAGCGCTCATCGCGGAGCCATCCGGATCGCGCCGTCCAAGCGGATCACTTCACCGTTGAGCATCGGGTTCTCGACGATGTGGGTGGCCAGCGCGCCGTACTCGTCGGGATCGCCGAGGCGCGCCGGATGCGGTATCTGCTTGCCCAGCGACTGCTGCGCCTCCTCCGGCAGCGAACCCAGCAGCGGGGTCTTGAACAGACCCGGTGCGATCGTGACGACGCGAATGAACTCGCGCGACAGGTCACGCGCGATCGGCAGCGTCATCCCGACCACGCCGCCCTTGGACGCGGAGTAGGCGGCCTGACCGATCTGGCCCTCGAATGCCGCGACGGACGCGGTGTTGATGATGACGCCGCGCTCACCGTTGATGGGCTCGGTCTTGGCGATTCTCTCCGCCGCCAACCGCAGCACATTGAACGTGCCGATCAGGTTGACCTCGATGACCTTCTTGAAGCCGTCGAGCGGGAACGGCCCGTCCTTGCTCAGCGTCTTGATCGCGTTGCCGATGCCCGCGCAGTTGACGTTGATGCGCAGCGGGCCCATCTTCTCGGCCGCGTCCAGCGCCGCGCTGACGGCGTCAGGATCGGTCACGTTGGTCTCGACGAACTGGGCACGGTCACCGAGTTCCTTGACCGCCTCTTCGCCCTTGAGGTCTATGACGACCACCGATGCGCCCCTGTCGAGCAGGCGCTTGGTGGTGGCCAGGCCGAGGCCCGATGCGCCACCGGTGACGACGGCTACGGCGTCCTTGATCTCCACTTTGAGGGTGTTCCTTTCTCTATGCCCAGTCTCGTAAGACGGCTTCGGTGTCGGCTCCGGGTTGGCCGGGCGGCGTGGGTGCCGCCGGCGTGCTGCGGGAGAACCGCGGCGCGGGCATCGGTTGCAGGTGCTCACCGTCGCGATAGAAGGTGTTGCGCTCGGTGATATGCGGTTCGGACTCGACCTCGCTGAACGACAGCACGGGCGTCACGCAGGCGTCGCTGCCTGCGAAGACCTCGGCCCAGTGATCGCGGTCCTTGCTGGCGATGACCTCGGTCAACTTCGCGCGCAGCTCCGGCCAGCGGCCCGCGTCGTTCTGGTCGGGAAGGTCGGCGTCCTCCAGGCCCAGTCCCTTGAGGAACGCGGCGTAGAACTGCGGCTCGATGCACCCGACCGCGATGTAGCGGCCGTCGGCGCAGGTGTAGGTGTCGTAGTAGGGCGCACCGCCGTCGAGGATGTTGACTCCTCGCTGATCGGTCCACAGCCCGTCCTGCAGGAAGCCCCAGATCATCTGCGACAGCACGCTCGACCCGTCGATCATCGCGGCGTCGACCACCTGGCCCTTGCCCGAGTTCTGCCGTTCGAACAGCGCGGACAGGATGCCGACGAGCAGGAACATCGAGCCGCCACCGAAGTCGCCGGTGAGGTTCAGCGGCGGCACCGGCCGTTCGCCCGCGCGCCCGATCGAGTGCAGCACACCGTTCAGCGAGATGTAGTTGATGTCGTGGCCGGCCTGTAGGCGGCGCGGGCCGGTCTGACCCCAACCGGTCATGCGCCCGTAGATCAGCCGTTCGTTGACCTTCGCGCAGTCCTCCGGGCCGAGACCGAGCCGTTCGGTGACACCGGGGCGCAGGCCCTCGATCAGCACGTCGGCCTTCGCGACGAGCCGCAAAACCAGTTCGCGACCCTCGTCGCTCTTGAGGTCGGCGGCCACCGAGCGACGGTTGCGCAGCGTGGCCTCGCGCTTGCTGGTGGGCACTCCCCCGAGCTTGCCCGGCCGTTCGATCCGGACGACGTCAGCGCCCAGGTCACCGAGGATCATCGCCGCGTGCGGGCCGGGTCCGATGCTCGCGAGTTCGATCACCCGCAGCCCCTGCAGAGGTCCCGCCATGCTTACCGCCCTTCGTTGGACAATCGCTTCCGGATCGCCGACATAGCTTACTTGTATAACCAAGTCGTCCGGTTCTAGGGTGCAGTGCATGACAACCCTCGATTCGGGCGCACCCACATACACCGGTATCGACGCTCTGAGGGTCGACCTCGCCGACGGTGTGCTTTCGGTGACGCTGAATCGGCCCGACAGCCTCAACTCGCTGAACCGGGCGATGCTGGCCGGTATCGCCGAAACCCTCCAGACGGCGGCCACCGATCGGCGGGTCAAGGTGGTGCGGCTCGGCGGTGCGGGCCGTGGCTTCTGCTCGGGCGCCGGCATCGGCGACGACGACCAGGCGCAGAAGGAGGTCGACGGGCCGGCCTCGGTGCTGGACGCCGCCAACGACGCGGTCCGCGCGATCGTCAACCTGCCCCAACCCGTTGTCGCGGCGGTGCACGGTGCGGCGGCAGGTGTCGGCGTCTCGCTGGCACTGGCCTCCGACGTCGTATTGGCTTCGGAGAACGCGTATTTCATGCTGGCGTTCACCAAGATCGGACTGATGCCCGACGGCGGGGCCTCGGCTCTGGTGGCCGCGGCGGTGGGACGCACCCGTGCCGCGCGGATGGCGCTGCTTGCCGAAAAGGTCTCGGCGCGTGAGGCATTCGAGTGGGGTCTGGCGGCCGCGGTCTATCCGGCCGATGAGTTCGACGCCGAGGTCGACAAGGTGCTCACCTCGTTGAAGTCGGGACCGGCGGTGGCGCTGCGCAAGACCAAGCACGCGATCAACGCGGCAACGCTCACCGAGTTCGAGCCCGCGCTCGGACGGGAACGCGAAGGTCAGTTGACGCTGCTGACCTCGTCGGACTTCATCGAGGGCATCACGGCGTTCCAGCAGCGCCGCAAGGTCAACTTCTCCGACTTCTAACCTTCTACTGCCGCGACCGACCGTGTCTGCACCGCGACACGCGGCGTTCGGGCGTACAAAAGCGGTCGCTCGCACGAAGAAAATCGGTGGACTCGGCGCCTACGCGTCGGCAACCATCGACAGGTGAGTACGCAATTCGAGATCCAACAGCCGGTGCGCAACACCGGTGGTTGGCGCGTACTCGCACCGTTCCGCAACCGCGAGTACCGCCTGCTGATCGCCGCGGTGACCTTGTCGATCTTCGCCGACGGCATGTTCGCGGTGGTACTGGCCATGCAGGTCATCGACCTGAACAACGACCCTGTATCGCTGTCGATCGTGACGACCTGTTTCGGCGGCGCGCTCGTCGCGTTCGTGTTGGTCGGCGGGATCGCCGCGGACCGATTCCCTCAACGCGCGATCATCATCGCGGTCGAGACAGTCAACGTACTCGCCTCGACCGCCGTCGCGGCGCTGGGGATGCTTGGCGCACTGCAGATCTGGCACCTGGCGGTGGGCGCGGCGGCCCTCGGCACGGCAGCGGCCTTCTTCTTCCCCGCCTACAGTGCGATCCTTCCGCGCATCCTGCCGCCCGAGCAGCTGCTCGCGGCCAACGGTGTGGAGGGTGTGGTGCGCCCGGTGTTCCAGCGCGCGATCGGCCCGGCCGCCGCCGGCGTGATCGTCGGCGCGACGTTCCCCGCACTGGGCGCGGTGGCGGTGGCCGCCCTGTTCGCCGTCGGCCTGGTGTTGCTCATCGCGACCCGGCCGGCACTGAAACCACCTGCGCCACAGGAGCACACACATGTGCTGCGCGATCTTCGCGACGGCTTCGTGTTCGTGCTCGGCACACCGTGGCTGTTGTGGACGCTGCTGTTCGCGAGCATCTTCGTGCTGGTCGTCCTGGGACCGATCGAAGTGCTGCTGCCGTTCATCGCCAAGGACCGCTTCGTCGACGGCGCGCGGATGTACGGATTCATCCTGGCGTTCTTCGGGCTCGGCAGCGCGCTCGGGGCACTCACCGTGTCGTCGGGCCGTATGCCGCGCCGGTATCTGTCGGTGATGATGGCGATGTGGGGTTTCGGCGCCATCCCGCTGATCGTGTTCGGCTTCACCTCGTCGTTCACGGTGATGGCGGTCGCGACCTTCGTCATCGGGTTCACCGACGGCACCGGAATGGTCATCTGGGGCACCCTGCTGCAGCGACGAGTGCCGACGGCGATGCTGGGCCGCGTGTCGAGCCTGGACTTCTTCGTCTCGCTGGCGTTCATGCCGGTGTCGTTCGCGATCGTCGGACCGCTGTCGAAAGTCGTTTCGACACAGACGATTTTCCTCGTCGCGGGTATCGTTCCCGTGCTGGTCGCCGCGGTCGCGGTGTGGGCGGCCGGGATGCGTCGCGACGAGCTGGCCCACCCGCTGCGCTGATTCAGACGCCGAAGATCGGCGGCAGCGCGAGCACCATGACCAGACCCCAGAAGAAGTGGGTCAGCATCGGTGCGAGTATGCCGCCGGTCATCCGGCGCTCGAACGCGCAGATCGTGCCCAGGATGATCGCGGCAAAGCCGAGCATCGGATTGCCGGTGGTGGCCGCGGTGGCGATGACGTAGAAGATCGTCGAGATCAGTATCGGCTTCATCGTGCCCAACGCCGTGTAGAGCGCGCCGCGGAAGAACATCTCCTCGGCCAGCCCGTTGATGACGGTGATGAACGTCACCAGGACCAAGGGTCCGTAGTTGGCGTATTCCAGTACGCGAGTGATGTATTCGCTTATACCGGGAATCTCGCGCGCGATCAGGCCGCCGATGACGAACACCGCTCCCAGCGCCAAACCCACTGCGGTGCCGGTGATCACGGGTCGTTGATTGCGGCCGCGGAAGCGGATGCATCCCATGTGCAGCGGGCCGGAAAGGAACGCGCCCAGCGCCCATACCCCGGCCAGGGCCAACGTCAGCCAGTAGAACGACGAGTCACCCGGCGGGCGGGTCAGCGAATAACCGAGCAGGGCGGCGCCGATGACGAGCACGACCGCGACGACGATGCGCCTGCGCCGTATGACGCTGGGTGGTTCGTGATGCGGAACGGGGCACGCGCTGACGATCTCGCGGATCTCCCGAAGCAGGCCGGGGCGCGTCTGCGTCTCCTCCGTCACGTCAGATCGACCTTAGGCACGAAATGCAGCAGCGTGTCCACCCCCGTGCGCACCGCCCCGGCGACGGGTCCGGGCACCCCGCCGATGAGCCCGAGCGCGGGCCGGACGACCGACGGTGTGACCGCACCGGCCACCTGTTGCAGACGCAGTGTGTCCCCACCCGCCCAGCCGGGGTCGGTGTCGGCGAGGTGGTGTGGGTCGGTGAGCTCGTCGACGGGTCGACGGCGACGGCTTGCCAGCGCCCGCGTGATCGCCTCCTCGACGCCGATCAGCCCGGCAGGCGGGTCCGGCACGAACTCGCGCAGCCGGGTGTCAGAAGCCATCATCGGATGGTCCAACGACTGCACCAGGTCGGCGGCAAGTCCGCCCGGCACCGGCAGCACCACCCCCGTCACCCACGAGACGAGACCGGTGTCGACGCCGTTGACCGGCAGCTCGGCGCGCCACTTTCCGGCGATTCGCGCATACGTACGCAGCAGGTCGGCATACGACGTGGTTTCCGGGCCGGTGATGTCGTACGCGCCGGCGGGCACACGCTCGCTGTCGGCGGCGGCGACGAGATAGTGCAGCACATCGCAGATCGAGATCGGGTCGATCGGGTTCACCGACCACGACGGCATCGGGATGACCAGGAACCGATCACCCACGTAGCGCAGCATCTCGAACGACGTCGACCCCGCGCCGATGATGATGGCCGCACCGAGCCACACCACGTCCGGTCCGGCGTCGACGTGCAACGCCTCGGCGACTTCGGCGCGGCTCGCGAGGTGTTCGGACAGCTCGTCACCGTCGGGCACGAACCCGCCGAGGTACACGATGCGACGCACCCCGGCGTCCTTGGCCGCCCTCGCCACGTTGGCCGCCGCGCGGTTGTCGGCCTCGCGGAAATCGGGCTGCCCGATGCCGTGTACGAGGTAGTAGACGACGTCGATCGGGCCGGCGTCGGCGAACGCCGACCGCGCCGAGGCTTCGTCGTGGGCGTCCAACGCGACGGCGTCGACGCGGTCCTGCCACCCGAACTCGGCCAGCCGGTCGGGATTTCGGCTGGCGGCGACCACCTCGTGGCCCTCGGTGAGCAATTCGTTGACGAGCCGGGAGCCGACGTAACCGGTCGCGCCGGTCACCAGAGTTCGAACACGTTTCACGGTAGGGCCTGTACCCGGATCGGAGCCGGGAGAATCCCGGGAGAATCTAGGCCTTCGCGTCTCGGTGCAGATCGATCAGATGCTGGTACACCTGCGCGTTGTATCGGTTGTGATTGACCTCTGCGTCACTGAGGTCCCTTCGCACCTTGCCCGGGACCCCGGCGACCAGAGTCCGCGGCGGCACCACGAAACCCTGCGGCACGACCGCACCCGCGGCAATCAAGGCGCCCTGTCCCACCGTCGCGCCGTTGAGGATGACCGCCCCCATGCCGATGAGCGCCCCGTCCTCGATGACACAGCCGTGCAGTACGGCGTTGTGGCCGACGCTGACCTCTTCGCCGATGCAGACCGGGAACTCCGGGTCGACGTGGACCATCACCCCGTCCTGGATGTTGGTCCCGAAGCCGACCTCGATGGGCTCAGCCTCGGCCCGCAACGTGGCGCCGTACCAGACGCTGGCCCGCGCCGCGAGCGTCACGTCACCAATCAGGCTCGCGTTGGGCGCCGCCCACGCCTCGGCATGCAGCGACGGCGTGCGACCACGGATGGGAACGATCAGCGGCTCAGGCATGCGGCTCATCGTATGCATCGGCCTTTCACCGCCGTTCGGGGCACTATGTGGGCAGATTGACAAAGCCCAGGTCAGATGGGCCACAGCAGGTGTTTGGCGAGGTGGCGACTTTGGCAGGCACGCAGCACTGCCTCTAACATGCCTTTCGACCTGTCTAGCTGAGGAGCCGTAAGTGAAGACTCGCACCAGCAAAGCCCTTGGTGCCACTGCCGGGATCGCCGCGATCGCCTTTTCGGTGCCGCTGGCCGTGACCGCATACGCCGATCCGCCCGCGCCCGCACCCGAGCAACCGGCCGAGCCGACCACGACTGCGGTGGTCGAGATCCCGAACCCCGAGGGGAAGGGCTGTGACGCCTTCAAGGAGGCGGTGCCCGACTGGAAGGCGCTGAACAACCTGCCCGTGGGCCAGGCGCTGCAAGCCATCCCGGAGGCCAGCACCTTCTACTCCGCGATCTCGGGTGGGTTCAATCCCGCCGTGAACGTGGTGCCCGTGCTGGAGAACGGCCCGTACGTGGTCTTCGTGCCGACGAACGAGGCGTTCGCCGCGCTTCCGCCCGCGCAGTTGGACGCGTTGAAGGCCGACCCCGCCGCGCTGACGGACTTCGACTACTACCACGTGTTCCTCGGGTTGCTCGGACCCAAGGACGTCAAGGGTCAGCGGCCCACCCAGCAGGGTGCGGAGATCAAGGTGACCGGTGAGAACGCCGACGTGACGATCAACGAAACCGCCAAGGTGGTCTGCGGTGGCATTCAGGCGGCGAACGCCCGGATCTACTTGATCGACGCGGTGCTCGATCCGGCCAACGCGCCGGCGGCCGTGACGCCGTCCGCGACGTCGACCAGCGAGACGACGACCACCACGACGACGACCGAGACCACCGAGCCGGCCCCGCCGGTGGAGCCGATGCCGGCAGGCGACGCTCCGATCGGCTGATCTCGCCCGCACACGCGAAAGCCCCCGAAACTCCGTTGTTTCGGGGGCTTTGGCGTTGGGGGCGGCGCTAGAGCCGGCTAGACGCCACGCCGGCGGGCCGGCTAGACACCCAAGTCGCGGCCGATGATCTCCTTCATGATCTCGGTGGTGCCACCGAAGATCGTCTGGATCCGCCCGTCGACGTAAGCGCGCGCGACGCGGTACTCCATCATGTAGCCGTATCCGCCGTGCAGCTGTACGCACTGGTCGACGACCTTCTTTGCCACCTCGGTGGCCCACCACTTGGCCTTGGCCGCCTCGACCGCGGTCAGCTCACCGTCGACCACACCCTGTAGGCAGCGGTCGATGTAGTTTTCGGTGACCTCCAGCTCGGTCTCCATCTCGGCGAGTAGGAAGCGATTGTGCTGGAAGCTGCCGATCGGCTGGCCGAATGCCTTGCGGTCCTTGGCGTATTGCAGCGTCTCGTTGAAGACCCCGCGGGCTCCGGCGATGGCCGAGATCGCGATGCCCAACCGCTCTGAGGGCAGGTTGGTCATCAGGTGGTAGAAGCCGCGACCCTCCTTGCCAAGCAGGTTGGCGTTGGGCACCCGCACGTTCTCGAAGTGCAGCTCGGAGGTGTCCTGGCTGTGCAGGCCCATCTTGTCGAGCTTGCGGCCCCTGGTGAAGCCCTCCATGTCGCGCTCCACCACGAACAACGAGAAGCCCTTGTGGCCGGCCTCGGGATCGGTGCGCGCGACGACCACACACAGGTCGCAATTGATGCCCGACGAGATGAATGTCTTGGAGCCGTTGATGATCCAATCGTCACCGTCGCGCACCGCCGAGGTGCGGATGCCGGCCAGATCGCTACCGGCGCCCGGCTCGGTCATCGCGATCGCGATAATCAGCTCACCGCTGGTGATGCCCGGCAACCAGCGCTTCTTCTGCTCGTCGTTGGCCAGCTCCTTGAAATACGGGCCCACGACGTCGTTGTGCAGGCTCAGCGCCGGTCCATGCACGCCGGACCTGGCGGTCTCCTCATCGATGATCGCGTTGAACCGGAAGTCATCTGAGCCGCCGCCGCCGTATTCCTCGGGCATGTTGAACCCGATGAGGCCGTACTTGCCTGCCGCGGTGTACGCCGACCGGTCGACGATGCGCTCGGTCTCCCACTTCTCCTGGTTGGGTACGAGCTCGCGCTCGATGTACTCCCTGACGGTCTCGCGGAACGCCTCGTGTTCGGCGTCGTAAATCGTTCTCTTCATATGCTTTCTCTTCCTCGCGCAAGCGCTCGTCAGCGTGCTTACTTGGCCTTCCAAACAGGCTGGCGCTTCTCGGCGAATGCCAGCGGTCCTTCTTTGGCGTCCTCTGAGCGGAGCACCGTCGAGATCTCACGCATGGTCCTCGACCATCCGCCCTCGTCACCGGCGATGACGCCGTCGTCGACACCCATCGCGACCCGCTTGCTCGCCCACACCGCAAGCGGCGCATTGCTGGTGATGCGTTCGGCGAGCTCGAATGCGGCCTCGACCGCGGTGCCGTCGGAGACCACCCGGTTGATCAGACCCCACTTCAGGGCATCGGCCGACGACATCGGCTCACCCGTGAACAGCAGCTCCATCGCGACCTTGCGCGGCAGGTGGTCGACGATGCGGAACACCCCGCCCGCGGCGGCGATGAGGCCCCGCTTGACTTCGGGCAGACCGAATTTGGCGCGCTCTTCGGCGATCACCAGATCGCTGGCGAGCGCGAGTTCGGTGCCTCCGCCCAGCGCGGTGCCGTTGACCGCGGCGATGGTCGGCTTGTCGATGTAGTGCCGCACGTAACCGGCGAAGCCCCACTCGGCGTGTTCCGGGTGGAACAGGTTCTCCCGCCGTGAGATGGCCTTGAGATCGGCTCCGGCACAGAAGGATTCCCCAGCCCCGGTGATCACCACCGCGCGCACCTCGGGGTCGTCCTGCGCCTGCTGCAGCGCATCGCCGACCGCGGTGCTGACCGCGCTGTTGACGGCGTTGCGCGCCTCGGGCCGATTGATCGTGATGAGCATGACGTTCCCGCGGCGCTCGGTCAGCGCCGCGGGTGCCGTCACAGCTTCCGTCACAGCAGCTCGAGGATGGTGGCGTTGGCCTGCCCGCCACCCTCGCACATGGTCTGCAGACCGTACTGAATACCGTTGTCCCGCATGTGGTAGAGCATCGTGGTCATGATGCGCGCACCGGAGCCGCCCAGCGGGTGGCCGAGCGCGATCGCACCGCCGTTGGGGTTGAGCTTCTTCTCGTCGGCGCCGATGTCCTTCAACCACGCCATCGGCACGGGCGCGAACGCCTCGTTGACCTCGAACACACCGATGTCCGACAGCTGCAGGCCAGACTTCTTCAGCGCCTTCTGGGTGGCGGGGATCGGCGCGGTCAGCATGATGACCGGATCGGATCCGGCCAGCACCGCGGTGTGCACCTTGGCGATCGGCTTGAGGCCCAACGACTTCGCCTTCTCCGCACTCATGAACAGCAGCGCCGCCGAACCGTCGGAGATCTGGCTGGAGTTGCCGGCGTGGATGACGCCGTCCTCCTTGAACGCCGGCTTCAACTGAGCCATCTTCTCGATCGGCGTGCCGCGGCGGATGCCCTCGTCCTTGAGCACGACGCTCTCATTGCCGTCCTCGTCCTTGGCCTTGATGCCGACGATCTGGTCGTCGAACGCACCGGAATCCTGGGCAGCGGCAGCCTTCTCGTGCGAGTCGAGAGAGAACTGGTCGAGCGTGGTGCGGTCGAAGCCCCACTGCTCGGCGATCATCTCGGCGCCGATGCCCTGGTTCGGGGTCTGGCTGTAGCGGTTGCGGAACGCCTCGGGGTAGGGATGACCGCCGTTGGCCAGCGACGAGCCCATCGGAACACGCGACATCACCTCGACGCCACCGGCGACGACGACGTCGTAGTGACCGGCGACCACGCCCGCGGCTGCGAAGTGCACCGACTGCTGGCTCGAACCGCACTGGCGGTCGACGGTCACACCGGGCACGGTCTCGGGCCAGCCGGCCGCCAGCACGGCAGTGCGGGCGATGTCGAGCGCCTGCTCCCCTGCCTGCATGACACATCCCCAGATCACGTCGTCGACCAGGGCGGGATCCACGCCGGCGCGCTCGACGAGGCCGTTGAGCACCTGGGCCGACAGGTCACCGGGGTGAACCCCCGACAGCCCGCCGTTGCGCTTGCCGACGGGCGACCGTACTGCCTCGACGATGACGGCTTCAGCCATGACGCTTCTCCTTCGAAGTTCGATGATTTACCCACTCACGCAGGGGTCCACCCCCGAACGTAAACGAACAAGGTTTACTAGGTCAACCTACTGGTTGGTGGGCATGGTGGGGGCAGATGGCCGACGGGGCGATTCTGCGAGTGGGCGGACGTCGCGAAGGTTCGGCCTGCCTGGTCACGGGATAAGGTTCACATCCGTCCCGGCCGCGACCGTGACGGCGCCGCCGCAAGTCGGATTGCTCGAAGTATCCACTACACATGGTTTACTGAGTTGTACAGCTGGCCGCTCGGTCAGCCGCAACGTGGGAGTGGGAGTGGCTCGAAGTACACCGCTGGCGCCGATGATCGGCCCGGACGGCGTCGGCGCCGGAACGACGGTGCGGTCACCGAAGACCGCCGAACTCGTCGCCGGAACGCTGCGCCGCATGGTGGTCGACGGCCAACTCAAGGACGGCGACTTCCTCCCCAACGAAGCGGAGCTGATGGCCCACTTCGGGGTGAGCCGGCCGACCTTGCGGGAGGCCGTCCGGGTCCTGGAGTCCGAACGCCTCGTCGAGGTGCGGCGCGGGTCGCGCACCGGCGCCCGCGTTCGCGTGCCCGGCCCCGAGATCGTCGCCCGCCCCGCCGGCTTGCTGCTCGAGTTGTCCGGCGCGACGATCGCCGACCTGATGACGGCGCGCGCCGGAATCGAACCGATGGCGGTGCGGCTTCTGGCCGAGTCCGGTTCGGCCGAGGCGTTCGACGAGCTCGACGGCCTGCTCGAAGAGCACGTGCCCTCCGGCTGGCAGAACGACACCCTGGCCGAGACGACGGGCGACTTCCACAGGCGCGTCGTCGAGTTGTCGGGCAACGCGACCCTGTCCATCATCGCCGGCATGCTGCACGAGATCACGGTGCGCCACAACGCATTCCTGTTCAAGGAACGTCGGCCGGTCTCCCGTGCCGACTTCGACAAGTTGATGCGTTCGTACCGGAAGTTAATGCAGCTGTTGAGGTCCGGCGACGGCGCGGCCGCTGAAGCACATTGGCGCAAGCACCTCGACACCGCGCGGGAACTGCTGTTGCAGGGACTCGAGGATGTCCAGGTCCGCGACGTCATGGGCTAGGGAGCGTCAGCGCTGTCCTTCTGCCACGTGACGTGGACGGGAACGGTGTCGTCCCACGGCTGGCGGGTGACCATGTCGGCGACGCGGATGTAGCCCCGCTCGAATTCCCCTGTCGCGGCGTCGACCAACCGATACTGCTGGGTCTGCCGGTGGATCGGCTGCCCGTCGATCAGCACGACGATGATTTCTCCCGGCTCGAAATTGCAGCGCTTCTGCAGGGCCTCGATGAGTTGTTCGTTGTGCATATGGCCGTCGCCGAAGTTCCAGCCGATCGCGGTGCTGCAGATGCGCTCACCGTCGGTCAGCACATAGTCGTCCTCGTTGTGCCCGGCCATCGCCCGGTGGGCGAGGGTGAACATGGCGCGACCGTGAGAGTTGAACGCGCGGAAGGCGTATCCCATGTAGAGATACATCTGGGCGGTCTCGGGGCTGCCGTAGTACCGCTCCATCTGCGCCTGCGGCATGCTCGCGATCGAGACGACGTTCTCCTCGATCTTCGCCGAGGCTGACGGTTTCACACACCACAGCCCGGTGTCCCAGTTGCCCGCGTAGTAGCGCATGCCCGGCAGGAAGGACACCTTGCGCGGGAACAGGTTTCCGAGAATCACGGTGCCCGCGACGACGGCGAACAAGACGATCGGCCATGGACTCTGCAGGTCGCCGAGGCCGATGCCCGGATGTCCCACGAAGAGCGCCAGGACCGCGAACATCATGAAGACGTTCCACTCCAGCGGCACGCCCATCGGAATCGAGGACAGGATGCCGAAGTGGAAGACCAACATCACGAACGCGGCGCTGTAGGTCGGCCAGCCCCCGTTGGAGAAGAACAGCACCAGCGGAACCAGGCCTTCGATCGCCGTGCTGAAATGCGCCAGCCACCGTGATGCGCGCCCGGGTCGCAGGTCGTCCGGAAAGCGTTCGAAGAACTTGCGTTTGATCCACTTGGGCCGGAACACCGGGTTGTTGCTCATCATCGTGGAGATGACGAATGGGAAGTGTTTGTTGAGCTTCGACGTCGCTGCGCCGAGCCAGATCGTCAGGCACACGAGTTTGGCCGCGATGATGATGTCGGGCCCGGCGAACAGGAAGCAGACCGCGAGCGAGGCGTACACCTCGCCGCGGGCAGCCAGGAAGATCACCTTGTCGCGCAGGCCCAGCACGGCAAGAACGCCGAGGATGGCAGCGATCTGCCACACCGGCAACACGCCGACCGTCGTCCCCAGTTCGGGTATCGGTCCGGTCCCGTCGGAGAACAGCGCCACGACGAGCAGCACCAGTAGGGCGGCGTAGAGCAACGCGTCGAACGGTGTGCGGGTGTCGCCTTTGGTCAACGGGATCCGGGTCGGCCACGGAGGCAGCCGAATCGTGTTCGGCCGCAACCAGTACAGGATCGAGCCCATCGGCGGGAAGAAGCGGTTGTTGAGTGGTCCGAAGCCGCAGCCGAGGCCGACGACCTCGAACAGCATCGTGTACAGCACGACCTTCTCGAACACGATCGGCTCGTTGTACCAGGAGGCGACGTTGGTGAACCCATCGATCCCCGTGGTGCTGATCGCGATCAGCCATGCGCCGAGGATGTAGAGCAGGATCTTGACGACGTAGAACAGGTGCAGGACCACCGGCGTCCCGAATCCCACCTCGGCCCAGTGCCGGGCCATGGGCACGATCTTCTCGGCGCGGCTGCCCTTACTCCACTCCTCGTAATCGACGACAGGCGCGTCCTGTTTCAAGAACCCCATGGGAACACAGACTAGAACGTGTTCTAGCTATGTAGGTGCGGTATTGCGCCGGGCTGTCGTCAGGCGTCGGTCTTGGCGGGCGGCCGGTAGAAGATCGCCAGCTGACCGATGCCGCCGAGCAGGCCGAGACCCAGCGAGATGACCAGACCCCACCACCCGTGCAGCAGGTCGTAGAAGCTCGTCGAGCTGAACAGCAGGTGGTCGAGGCTGAGCTTGCCCGCGCCGATCGTCGCGATGCCGACGGCAGCGGCGGCGAGCACGAGGTTGTACTCCCAACCTTCCTTGACGATGAAGAAGCCGTTGGCCCGGTGCACGGTCCACGCGGCGACGAGCATGAGCGCCACGAAGCCCGCGGCGGGTATCGGGGTGAGCAGGCCGAGCGCGAGCCCGATGCCGGCCGCCATCTCGGTCGTCGCGGCGACTCGGGCGTGGAACTTGCCCGGCTTCATCCCCATGCTGTCGAACCACCCGGCAGTGCCGCTGAGGCCTCCGGGTCCGAAGAACTTGTTGTAGCCGTGGGCGGCCATGGTCAGGCCCAGAACCACGCGCAGGATCAGCACTCCGACGTCGTAGGCAGTCATGCAACAAAATCTAGGCCATGTGTTAAGCCACTGCCCAGCCCCCTCGCATGATCGAGTGGTCGTCACCCCCACGCCGTGCGTGCGTACCCGGCCCTCCGCGTTCCAGCCGACCTTGTTCGCCCCCGTCGCGTGAACCAGGTATCCCCAGCTCTCGGCATCCGCCCGCACGCGGGTTATCCCCAAGTTGGGGTTCATCCCCAGATGCGCTCTATCCGCTGGTTGCGCAACGTCCGGGTCGATAGATTCGATCACATGTTCGAAGAGTTGGTGGCCGCCGCCGACGGTGCCCGGGGTGCGGGTGTGATCGGGGCGTGGGCGCGGGTGGAAAACGCCGCCTGCGCGCGCCGGCTGGCCGCGGCCGCCGACGTCCTGGAACGTTTGATCGTCGAAGCCGGGGCCGTCGATCGCGAACAGTGGTGCATCGACAACTGGACCATCGCCGCCGCCGAGGTCGCCGCCGCCCAAGGCGTCTCCCTGGGAGTGGCCTCTCACCAACTACTGCTCGCCGATGACCTACGCCGGCGCTTACCGCGCGTGGCCGAGGTGTTCGCCACTGGGGCCATCACTTACCGCACCGTGGCCGCAGTGGCCCACCGCAGCCGCCTGGTGCGCGATGCGGGCGCGCTGAGAAAACTCGACAACGAGCTGGCCACCCACCTCAGCGGATGGGCCACCCTGTCCACGGAAAAGCTGCACACCGCCATCGACACCTGCGTGGACCGCTACGACCCCGCCGCCGTGCGGCGCGCCGAATACGCCGCGCGCGGACGCCACATCGACATCCACAACCCCGCCGACGGATCAGGCACTGCCACCATCGAAGGCACACTGGTGGCCACCGACGCCGACGCCCTCGATGCCCGCCTGGACGCCATGGCCGCCGCGGTCTGCGCCCACGACCCGCGCACCGCCGAACAACGCCGCTCTGATGCCTTGGGCGCCATCGGCCATGGTGCTGAGCGGCTGGCCTGCGCGTGCGGGCGCGCTGACTGCGACGCTGCCGCACCCACCCCCAGCACGGTCGTGGTCCATGTGATCGCGCGCGAAGACTCACTGGGCGATGACACCCCGGCCATGCTCGACGGGCACGTGTCCTACAGCCAAGAGCCCGAACCCGCCGGGCCGGCCGCCACCGACCCGGGCTATCTGATGGGCAAGGGCCTGCTGCCGGCCCCGCTGCTGGCCGGCAAGCTGGCCGCCACCGCCACCCACCAACCCCTCATCCATCCCGGGCAGGCCGGGCCCGAACCGCGCTACCGGCCCTCAGCCAAGCTGGCGTGGTTCGTGCGCTGCCGCGATATGACGTGTCGGTTCCCCGGCTGTGACGTGGCCGCCACCGACTGCGATCTCGACCACACCATCGCCTACCCCGCCGGACCCACCCAAGCCGCCAACCTCAAATGCTTATGCCGCCAACATCATCTGTTGAAAACCTTCGCCGGCTGGCGCGACAAGCAATACCCCGACGGCAGAGTCGAGTGGACCTCACGCGAGGGCCAGACCTACACCACCCACCCCGGTAGCCGAATGCTGTTTCCCCAACTGTGCCGCCACACCCCCCCCGCCATCGTCGACCACACAGCCGACACCGACAGCAACGGCGACGCCAGCCAGGCGCGCACCCTGAAAATGCCGCGCCGCAAACAAACCCGCACCCAAGCCCGCCATCAAGCCATCACCGACGAACGCCGCCACAACCAAACCATCGTCGACCAACTCATGGCCGAACGCAACAAACCCCCACCCTTCTAGGGGTGTTCGGCGGTCAAGGCCGCCTCCAATCTCTCGGCGTAAGAGTCGATGTCGCCGATCGCCGACTCGGCCGCATGCACGCTGACGGCGATGGTGTCTCCGATGCCGTGTACGCCGTGCGTCACGCCCATCATCGGAGACAGCCCCGGAAATCCGGCCGTCAGGACGACGGGCGAACTTCCAAACTGCAAATCGTCAGGCCCACGGTTCACGCTGGAGACGACGGTGTTCCCGGTGACCGTCGGGGAACGCAGTGTCATATCGAATTTTTCTATGCCATAACGCAATAACGATGCCGGCACCGCAGCGGACGCCCTACCAGACGCAACCATCGCCGGATGGGCGGCCCTGCGCCGGCGTTGCTCCAGGTCCTTGGCAATGCGCGCAGCACGTTCATGGAATGGCAGATCCGGATACAGGTCCACACCCACATTGCCGAAGTGATTGTGGGCGCGCCGCTCGCCCGTCTTCGCCATCGGCACCTCGGCGCCCAGCAGCGATGTGTCATCACCGAACTCCCGCAAGTGCGCGGCCAACGCCTCGGACACCGCGGCCAATGCGCCAGTCGTCACCGTGGGCCCTGGCATCTGTGAACGCCGCATCACCACCGTCCGGATGCTGCGCAAGCCTTCCGGTCGCGCATTGCTCCGCAGCGCAGGACGCGAATCCGCCTGCGGCGGAACCAATCCCGCCGACGTATCTCGCACCAACCCAAGGTGAGCCCGCGCGGCAGCACAACCGCGCCACGGCAGTCTCGACCCTAGAAACCGCTCTGGCGCCGCAACATTCGGCACGATCTCTCGTCTCCCGAACAGCCACGCAGCCAACGCCGATGACCGCACACCGTCCCCGAGCGCGTGCGCCACCTGCACCGCCGCTACCGTTCCGAGTCCCGCTCCCGGAACATCCTCGACAGCCGGGAAGACGTGGATTCGCCATGCCATGATCCGCGGATCGAGTTGGTCCGAGCTCAACAACCCCGCCACGATCGCCAGACAGCCCGCCCAACTGGCCCCCGCGGCATGCATCACGAACTGGTTCGGCGAGACGTCCGCGGGCACCCACCGCGGATATGTCAGCGGATTGCCGTCACGCACCCGCAGGCGTAACTCGGTACAGCCCCGCGCCCGGGCACGGATTCGCGCTAGGGCCGACTCGACATCGGCAACGTCCCCCGCGAAACCGTAGAGCAGAAACTGATCGCTGGGAATCTTCGCCGACATCCAATACGTCTGCGCATCTACCGCAGCCAGTCGTCGCCCCATGTCCCCCAGGCTAAGCGCGCGTCGAGCCGATGAAGTCGACGATGTGCCCCGCGACGGCATCCGGCTGTTCCAGCTGCAGGAAGTGACCGGCCCGCTCGACGGTGGCGACCTCTCTAGCTTCCGGCAGAAGCCGCCGGACCCACCGGGTGTAATCCGCTGAGGCACAACCATCGTCGGTGCCATGCAGGTACAGAGTCGGAAGCTGCGGCGCCGAGAGCCAATGCCGGTGCAGTTGAGCGTACTGCGCGGGCGGCTTGCTGTTGCGCACGGTGGCCCGGTAGTACCCGAGCGCGGCACGCCAGTTCTCGGGCGCACCGATCGCGTCGAGAACGTGGGCGACGTCCTCGGTGGCGTCGTAACCCGGCGACCACTGGCGCCACAACCGGGGCACCACCCACGACGCGGATCGCTCGGGAAGGCCGGGTAATTGGAAGTACATGATGTACCAGCTGCGGAGTAACTGGCGGGGCAACTGTGCGGCGAGCCGGCCCGCATCCGGCGTCTTGCCCAGGGGTCGGAACGCCGCGGCAAACGGCACCGACATGATGACGGCCTTCGAGAACGGGCTGTCGGGCATCGCGGCGAGCCCGGCACCGGCGATCGCTCCCCAGTCATGCCCGATCAGCACGTCGCGGCCGGTCGGTCCGGCCGCGTCGAGCACCCGCAGCGCATCGTCCATCAACGCGCCGACGTGGTAGCTGCCGTCGGATGCGGTCGACGACGGTGCGTAGCCTCGCATGAACGGCGCCACCACCCGCCATCCCGCGTCGACCAACAGCGGTGCGATGTTGCGCCATCCGTGCGCGGTGTCGGGAAAACCGTGCAGGCACAGTGCAATCGGCGCACCGACGGTGCCCCAGCTGAGGGCGCGCAGCCGTACGCCCGGCGCATCGACATCGATGAGTTCGGGTTCGGCCACTACGCCCCTACACCGGCTCGAACTTCGAGATGAGCCAGTCGCCGTCGATCTTTTCCAACGTCACCCGCACGCTCGAGGCGGTATCCGTCGGCGCGTCCTGCCCCATGACCACGGTCTGGTTGACGAACACCAGGACCACAGCCTCCTCGGAGTCGGCCGACACGGATGCGGCCGCCGGAACGGAAGCCACTGCGGAGATCTGCTTCTGCTGTGCGCCGGGGATCACCACGTCGTTGATGAGCCCGGTGTAGGACTCCTCGAACTCGCCTGTCAACAGGGAGCGTGCATCGTTGAGCTGCTGTTCGACGGTGTCCGGCTTGTACGACAGCATCGCCACCGTGCTGTCTTTGGCGGCCTGGACCGATTCGGCGCGCGCCGCGTCCGCGTTGCGCACGGAGTTGTCGACCCACTTCAGATAACCGGCTCCGCCTGCCAGCAGCAGCGCGAGGGCGGGCAGCACGCCGAAGGCGAAGACGCGGGCCCAGTTGATGCCTCCCTTGCCGGCGGGCTCGGTCGTGGCGGGCTCGGTCGTGGCCGGCTCGGTCGTGGCCGGCTCGGTCGTGGCCGGCTCGCTCGTGGCGGGCTCGGTCGTCTCCGCTGACTCGGTCGTTTCGGCCGCCGGGGGGTCCTCCGCGGCCGTGGTCTTCTCCACTGCCTCGGTCTTCTCCGCAGGCGCGGCCGTCGTCTCGGCCGTCGATTCCGTCAGCTCGACCGCCTCGGATGCCGGCGTCGTGCCCTTCTCGGCGGCCTCGTCGGTGGCGTCGTTGTTTCGCTTGCGCCGCGGAAGTCGATGTCTATTGCTCACGGTACGAACTCCACATTCGAAATCTTGGCCTCGTCCTCGCCGGTCTTCTGCACCGAGATCCTCATCCGCCAGGACCGCGGCGCCTGCTCGGGCGCACCGGCATTGGTCGTGTTGACGGTCACCGCGACCAGAACCTTGGCCTCGTTGTCGTTCAACGACTCGATCCCCGCCTCGGCGATCTCGCCCTCCGACTTCGACTGCGCCTGCTTGACGACCTCGACGAACGGTTGCGCGCGGGCCTGGAAATCGTCGTAGAACGTTCCGGTCGACGAGTCCAGGACACGTTGCACATCCTGCTCAGCGTGCTCGTGGCTGATCGTCGTGAGGTTCAGCGCGCCCTGCCGACCGACCTGCAGGAAGAGGTTGCGCAGATCCTCGGCCTGCCGCGACTCGTACGCCCGGTATCCGAGCCAGCCCGTCAGCGCCGCGAGGGCCACCACGACCACCAGGCCGACGATCGTCGCCAACCGGACGTGCGACATCGGCGCCTTAAGCGGGGCGGGCTCCGCTTCATCCTCGGCGGCGTCGTAATCCTCGGCGCCTCCGGCAGCCTCTGTCGTGTCGGCGGCCTCTGTCGTGTCGGCGGCCTCTGTTGTCGACGCAGTCGGTGTCGTCGAAGCAGCGGGTGTCACCGAAGCAGCCGGTGCCGTCTCGGCAGGTGTCGTGGACTCGGGACCTTCGGCCGCGGCGTCCTTGCCGGGTGTGGTCTCGTCTGCCATCTAAGTTCCTCTGCGGCCCACGGGCCAGGTCGTGGTCGGGTAGACAGGTCGACTACAACTTACGTGTCCGACACCATAGCGTCGGAACCTGCCCGCGAAACGGCACACGTCCGCGCCGGTATCGATGCTGCAAAGTTCAGCGTCAGCTCCCCGGCGGGACGAGCATCGACTGCCACGGCCGCTCGCCGGCCGCACCGTTTGCCAGGTTGGACTGGGTGTACACCTTGCCGTCCGGTCCCACGTATTCGCCGGAAGCGGGGTCATATTCGGCGGCCGCGACGGGCAGCGGCGGCGTACCCGGCGGAGGCGGCGTGATGGCGACGGGCACATCCGGGGGCACATGCGGGATCGGCTGCCCCGAGAGGGTCGCGTTCGGATCACCTTTCCAGTTGTAGCCGTCGTTGAGCGGCACGTACTGCTCGTTGCTCTCGCACATCTGCCACGTCGGAGCCCGCTTGCCCGGCACCGTGATACACGGCAGGTTGCGCGCGCCACGGACGTTGAACGGCGCATCCTGCGGCGTCCGGCAATACAGATCGCCCACCGGCCGGTCGGGGTAGTCCTCGAAGACCGGCACGCGCTGCTGCTGGGCGGGCAGGAACCCCGTCGTACACGGCGGCGGCAGGTTCTGCGGCGGCAGCGGCAGCGGCGCGGGCAGCGCGGGCAGGATCGCATTGAGGTTGAAGATGAGCGAGTCGCCCATGTAGTCCTGCTTGGTATTGCGCTTGTGCACGCCCACCGCCTGTGTGACCGCGGTGCCCTGCGGCAACAAGACCAGCAGCTGCTCGAGGCTCGGCTGGTAAGCGAGAGCCACCTCTCCGATGCTGACCAGGTTGGCCAACACGATCGGCAGGGTCGGCTGCAGTCGTTCGAACAGGGCGCGCACCTCGTCGGCGGCCCCCGGCCCCTTGGCCAGGATTCCCGACACCGCCGGATCCTGGCTCTGCAGTTGACCGCTGATGCTCGCCAGGTTCGCCGCCCACGCCTGAATGGAGCCGGAAGTCTCGGTCTGGGTGTCAAGTATCGGCTTGGACTCGTCGATCAGTGTGAGCAGCGGGTCGAGGTTCTTGCGGGCATCAATGGCCAGCGTGGCGCTCCCCTGGACCAGCCGGCGCAGTTCGGGGCCGAGCCCGCCCACCGCGGTATAGGCCTCGTCGACGACGGTCCTCAAGTTCTCTTGCGGAATCGCCTGCAGTCCCCGGGCCGTATCGTCGAGCACCGTATTGATATCCGTCGGAACCCTGGTGCGGTCCAACGGGATCACATCGCCGTCCCTCAACTCCGGACCATCGCCGCTACGGGGGAGCAGCTGGACGTACTGCTCGCCGACGGCGGACACGCTGTGCACCTCGGCTTCGAGGTCGGCGGGGATGCTGACGTCGGAGTCCAGCGACAGCACCGCCTCGACTCCCCTGTCGGTGAGATCGACGCTTTTCACCTCACCGACCTGCACACCGCGGTAGGTGACGTTGCCCCGCGGATACAGCCCGCCGGTCTCCGGCAATTCGAGCGTGACACGGTACTGCCCCACGCCGAGCAGAGTCGGCAACCGCATGTACCCAAAGATCATGACGCTCAACGCAATGATCGCGATGGCCGAGAAGATGGCCATCTGAATGAGGATCTGACGGGTCATTCGCATGCTACGGCCCCTGATCCCAGCGATACGGAGCGACCAACGGGTTGCCGCCCGGTGGCGGCACATGGTGGTTGCACGGGCTCGGGAACTGGCCGATGGTGCGGCCCCACTGCAGCTCCAGCCAGGTCAGGTTGCACTCGAACCGCGTTCCGGTGAAGAAGGCCGAATCGATTCTGCTCAACGTCAGGTCGACGACCAACGTCAGGTTCGCGTAGTCGCCGCGCATCCAATTGAGCAACGTCTCCTTCGGGAACGGGAAAGTCGGCAAGAAGCTCAGCGCGCGGGTCAACGCGGGACCGGCATCGGCCAACTCCTCCAGCACCACGCCCAGGTCCTTGAGCTCTTGCACCAGAGCGTCTTTGGTCTGGTTGATCGAGTCGGCGGCCAACGCGCTGAACCTACCCAGCTGGGTCAGCACCTCAGCCAGGTTCTGCCGCTGATCCCTGAGCACGACCAGGGCATCGGGAATGGTTCGTAAGGCCTTGTCCACCACCGGCTTCTGCTCGGCGATCTGACCCATCAGATTGTTCAGGCTCTCGGTGGCCTCGATGATGTCCTGCTTCTGGTCATCGAGGTGCCCGATCGCGATGTCGAGCTGCTCAATGAGGCTGCGCAGGTCGTTCTCGCGGCCGGTGAACGCGACACTGAGCGCTTCGGTGATGTCGTAGATATTGCCGATCCCGCCGCCGTTGAGCAGCAGCGCCACTGCGGCCAGCGCCTGTTCGGTGCTCGGGTAGGCACTCGACGACTCGAGCGGAATCAGCGAGCCCTCTTTCAGCTTGCCCGTCGGGGGCGCGTCGGTCGGCGGGGCCAACTCGATGTGCAACGACCCCAACAGGCTTGTCAGCCCCAGCTTGGCCGTCGCATTGGCGGGCAGTTCGACGTCACCGTTGAGTTCCATCGTCACCAGCGCATGCCAGCCCTGACGCTCGATCCTGCGCACGGTGCCGACGTTCACATCGGCAACCCGGACACGGGAATTCGGCTCGATGTTGTCCACGTCGGGCATCTGCGCCTGAATCGTGAACGCACCCGGGCCGGTGCCCTCGACGCCCGGCAACGGAAGCGAGTTCAGCCCCTGCCAGTCGGAACAGCCCGACAGCAGCGCCGCCGACACGGCCACCACCGCTACTGGACGAAAAATCCTGCGCCGCATCATGGGCCGACCCCCTGGGGCACCATCATGCCGTGCAGACCGTCGGCCGGGTTCGTCGAGACCGGCGCCTCGGCCGCCAGCGGCGGGCCGGCCGGTGCGGGTGGTGCCGCCTGCGCCGACGGAGGCGGCGGTGCTGCGGGTGGGACAGGTTGCGGCGGAATGTAATCCGGCCGCAGCCAGTCCTCGCTGTAGGTCAGCTCATTGGGCCGCGTCGTGGCACCGGAGAAGACGTTTTGCATGATGGGCAGGAAGTTGTACTGGCGGTTCTTCAGGATCGGCGCCATGTACTGCACGCACAGCTTCGCCGACTGCTCGGCATTCAGCCGGGATGCGGCCTGAATTCCGCCGCACAGGAACGAAATCGGGTTGGCGAAGTTGTTGAGCATCGGCAAGCTGCTCACCGCCCCCTGGGCGGGCTGCCAGATGTTGACGTAGTTCTGCAGCGTGTTGGGGGCCACGTGCAGGAACTGCTTGAGCTCGCCAAGGCTGTCGGTCAGCGCCTGGGTCACCCCCGCCAGCTTGTCCGACGTGGTGCCCAGCGCTTCACGGTTGTCGGCGACGAAGGTCTGCACTTCCCCGACGACGTTGTTGAGGTCGCGCAGCGCGTCGGCGACTTCGCCGGGATCGTTGGCCAGCAGTCCGGTCACGGACGCGAGGTTCTGGTTGAGCTGACGCATCACGTCGGTGCTGTCCTGCAGTGCCGAGACCAGGGTCGCCAGGTTCTTGACCGTGGAGAAGATGTCGGTGCTGTGATCGCCAAGCGCGGTCACGGCCTGCGACAGCTTGATGACGGTGTCGCGGATGTTGGCGCCTTCACCGCGCAGGTTGTCGGCGGTGGTGTTGATGACCGATCCCAACGGGCTGACATCGCCGGGCTCGGTGGGCTGCAGCGTCTCGGCGAGCTTCTGCAACTGTTGTCGGACCTCGTCCCATTCCACCGGAACGGCGGTGCGCGACTGCGGGATCACCGTGTCGTCGCCCATCACCGGTCCGCCGCTGTAGGGCGGGGTCAGTTGGATGGCGCGCGCTGTCACCAATGTCGGCGACAGGATCGCGGCCTTGGCGTCGGCAGGCACCTTGTGCTTGCTGTCGTACCAGAACGAGATCTTGACCCGGTCGGGCTGCGGTTCGATGGATTCGATCTTGCCGACGGGGACGCCGACGATGTTGACGTCGTCGCCGGGGTAGATGCCGTTGGCGTTGTCGAAGTAGGCGACGACGTGTGTGCGGTTGATCGCTCCGGTGTTGCGCAACAACACGACAGCGCCGGCGGCGAGTATCACGACCAGCGCAACGGCCAACATGATGCGCGCACCCCGCGTCATCGTCCGGCCTCCGACGATGAAAGGTGGGCCTGCCCACCGGGAGCGGGCACCGCGACCGGAGATGGTGTCGGGTCCGCGGTCGAGCGCATGGCCGGCGGCGCCTCGGCGGGCGGTCCCGGCGGCGGCCCGCCTGGGGGCGGTGCCGGCAGCGGCTCGCGGTATGGATAGCAGCCGGGCCCCGGCAACGGCAGCCCGGGCGGCCCACACGCCTGATCGCCGGGATTGCCGGTGATGGCGTCGGGGACCGTCAGCCGCGGTTCACCGCCTTGACCTGTCCGCGGGAAGGGCACCGGCAGCGCCGGTGTACCCGGCTGACCGACCTGCGGGTCGGACAGCTCGGACGGCAGCTTCACATTGGGATCCAGGCCGAGGTCGGAGAATGCGGCATCGATGAACGGCTGAAGGAACTGGCCGGGCAACAGATTGGCGACGTAGTTCTTGAAGAACGGGCCGCCCGACACCGATTCACCCAGCGACATCACATAGTCGGTCAGCAACGAGAGCGACTTCTGCACGCGTTCCTTGCGATTGTCGATGATCGTCAGCACGCCGTTGAGCTTGTCCAAAGCGGGCCGAAGGGTTTCGCGGTTCTCGCCGATGAAACCCTGCAGCTGCCCGCTGAGCGCCGAGATGTTGCCCGAGATCTCATCGAGTGCGGCGCTTTGGTTTTGCAGCTCAGCCAGCAGCGCGTTGGTGTCGGTCACCAGACTCACGATCTGATTGCTGCGCTCGGCCAGCACCTTGGTGGCCTTGTCGGCGTTGCCGAGCAGCCCGCGCAACTGGGCGTCACGTTCGTTCAGCGTGTCGGAGAACCGCGCCACGCCCTCGATCGCGATCTTCAACTCCGGTGGAGTGTCGGAGAACGTGGCCGACAACACCCGCAGCGATTCGGACAACTGGTCGGTGTTCAAACCGCTGATCGCCGTGGCCAACTCGCCCAGCGCATCTGGCAGCTCATAGGGCGACCTCGTGCGGTCGAGCGGGATCGTGCCCTCCTGCCGGCCGTCGCCGCGGGAGGTGACCTCGAGGATCTTCGTGCCCAGCAGCCCCTCGGTCTTGATCGCCGCCTCGGTGCGATCACCCAGCCGGATGTCGCTGTCGACGGTGAACGTCACCAGGGCGCGCGGTCCGTCCAGCTCGATCGATTTGACCCGGCCGACCTCGAATCCCGAAACACGCACGGCCTTACCGGCTTGCAGCCCGCCCACCTCGGCGAAGTAGGCCGAGTACTCGCTGCCCTGCAAGAACGGCAGCCGGTCGTAGTTCAGCGCCCCGAGCACGATGCCGATCGTCAACGCGAGCCCGATAGCTCCGATGACGGTCTGATTCCGTTCCGAGAAGGACCTCATCGCGGCGCACACCTCCCGGTGGACTGCCCGGCGACTTTCACGTACACCGGCTGGCCGCCCTTGCCATTGAGTTTGAGCACGATGTCGCAGAGATAGAAGTTGAAGAAATCGCCGTAAAGCCCTTGCCGCGCCAGCGCTTGATGGGCATCCGGCAGGGTGTTCAGCAGGTTGTCGAAGTACTCGTGGTCAGCCACCACGATCCCCGCAGCACGGTCCGTTTCCTGGACCGCCTTGCGCAACGGTGGCCGGGCCTGGTCCAACAGGTCCGCGACGGTTCCGGCCGCTTCGTTGGTGTACGCCAGCCCGTTGCTGATGTCCGCTCTGCGTTCCGCGAGCGTCCCGACCAGTTCGCTGAGCGCGTCGACGGCCTTCGCGAACTGGTCGTTCTGGTCGCCGAGCGACCCCAGCACCACGTTGAGGTTGACGATGACGTCCCCGATCAGCCGGTCCCGGTCCGCCAAAGTCGTTGTCAGCGCTGCGGTCTGGGACAGGAACGAGTTGATGGTCGCGCCCTGCCCCTGTAGCGCGTGGATCAGCTGACTCGACAGCGCGTTGACCTGATCTGGATCCAGTGCACGGAACAGCGGGCGGAAGCCGCCGATCAGCGCGTCGAGGTCGAGCGCCGGAGACGTGCGGGCGAACGGAATCGTGCCGCCGGGCTCGAGCTTCTTGACTCCGCCCACGCCCTCCTCGAGTGCCAGATAACGGCCGCCGATGAGGTCGTCGTATCGGATGACGGCCCTGCTGCCTTCGGTCAGCACCACCGACTGGTCCGCGTTGAACTCGACCCGTGCGGTGGTATCCGGTTGAATGGCAACCTTTTCCACGCTGCCGACCTCGACGCCGGCGATGCGCACGAAGTCCCCGTTCTCCAGGCCGGTGACATTGGTGAACTCGGCGACATAGCTGTTGGTGGCCTCCCCGAAGCGCATCTCGCCGAAGACCGCGAACAGTCCGAACACGCCGAGCAGGCAGACAGCCAGGAACACGCCGAGACGCACCGCGTCTCGGCGAACCCTGGCGTTCATGCTGGACATGGCGTGTCACCTCTCATGGCGTCGTGGATCATCCGAACGGGGGGCCCGGTCGTGCCGGCGTCGGCAGCGGTGTCGGTCGCAGCGGCGTGGGCTGCACCTGGGCCGGCGAGTGGACGATGAACGGCTCCGAACCCGGTGTGGGACCGGGATCCCGCGGTGCCATCGGCGGCGGTGCGGCCGGCAGGCCCGGCCACAGTGGGGTGCCGTCGTCGGCGTACAGATCGGCACCGTAAGCCGGGGCTCCCGGGTACGGGATCGGACCTATCGCGGGTCCGCCGAACAGGTTGCGCACGCTCGGCGGTTCGGGCACCGCACGGGTGGTCGGCAGATAGTTGGCGTATCCGGGGAAACCGATGCCGGGGTTGGGCCGCCAGTCGATTCCGGTGCCGAACCCGGTGTTGGTGACGAGGTTGCGCACTGGCCAGTTCTGCGCGACGTCGGGCAGCGAGCCGCAACTTGGCTTACCGCCCGGCCCGCCTTTGGCGCCGACGATCGGCAGGTGATTGGGGTATCGGTACGGGTCGTCACCGACGCCCAGGGCCACATCCAGCACCAGGGTCCGGCCGTTACCACCCGGCGCGTCGTACCCGCCGGTGTCCAGCAGGGTCTTCGCGCCGGTCAGCAGGCAGGTGTACTCCGGGCTGTACTTGTACAGCAGGTTCGTCGTCGGCTCGAGCACGTTGATGGACTTGATCAGGTTCGCCTGGTTCGGCGCCAGCAGGTTGATTCCGCTGTTGGAGAGCCCGATGGTGGCCATCAGCAGCGCGTCCAATTGGCTGGCCTGGGCGGTGATCGTGGTGCTCGTCGTGCTGAGCGCGTCCAAGGTGCTCAGAATGTCCTGTGCCGCAGCGCTGTACGTGTCGTTGAAATCCCGCAGCGCGCGCAAGTCGGCGGTCACCGTCTCGTAGCGCGGATTGACTTCGAGCAGAACCTGATTCGCGTCAGTGGTGGCCTGACCGATCAGCTCGCCCTGACCCCGGACCCCCTCGGCGAGCGCGTACAGCGTGCTGTTGAGCTTGGCCGGGTCGATCTGTTCGAGCACGTCGACGATGTTTTGAAACACCGTGTTGGCTTCGACGGTGACGTTGCGCGACTCGATCACCTGACCGGCGGCCAGGTGCTGTGAACTCGGATCGTTCGGATAGATCAAATCGACGAACTTGGCCCCGAACACCGTCGTCGCCCGGATCTGCGCCTCGACGTTGGACGGGATGAACTGGAGCTTGTCCTTGTCGATCTCCAGCTTCAACGCCACCGGCTGGCTGCCACCCTGGATTGCGGAGACCCGACCGACCTGCACGCCGCGCAACTTGACCTTGGCGTCGGTTTCCATCACCAGACCCGAGCGGTCAGATGTCAGCGTGACCGTCTCGGTCGCCCTGAAGGCGCCGACGAACAGGGCGTACGTCAGCCAGATGGCGGCGGCGAGTATGACCACGAGGATCAACGTCCACCACGCGGGGTGCAGGCCTTCGTCTTCGATGTCCATGATCAACCGGCCAGGTTGAAGTTGCCGGATTGACCGTAGACAGCGAGCGACAGCATCACCAGCACGAAGGCCGAGACGATGAGCGAGGTGCGCACCGCCCGCCCGACGGCCTCACCGACGCCCGCGGGTCCACCTCGCGCGGTGTAGCCGTAGTAGGTGTGTACGAGCATGATCATCACTGAGAGCGCGATGGTTTGACCGAACGACCACATCAGATCCGTGGGGTTGAGGAACGTCCTGAAGTAGTGGTCGTACACGCCCGTCGACTGACCGTAGATCACGGTGGTGCCGAAGCGTGCCGCCCAGAACGCGGCGATCACGCCGACGCAGTACAGCGGGATCACGACCAGGAAGCCGGCGACGACCCGCGTCGATGCGAGGTAGGCGATGCTTCGGATGCCCATCACTTCCAGCGCATCGACCTCCTCGTTGATCCGCATGGCGCCCAGTTGCGCGGTGGCGCCCGCGCCGATGGTGGCCGACAACGCCACCGCCGTCGTCGCCGGCGCGATCAGCCGCACGTTGAAGAACGCCGAGGCGAAACCGGTCAGTGCCTCGACGCCGATCTCGGAGAAGTCGGTGTAGCCCTGCACCGCCACCAGGGCGCCGGTCGTCACGGTGAGGAAGCCGACGATGGCCACCGTGCCGCCGATGATGATGAGCGCCCCGGCCCCAAGGCCCATCTGGGCGATGATCCGGATCAACTCGACCTGGTAGTGCACGACGGTGTAGCGGATCGACGTCAGGGTGCGGCCGAAGAACTTGGCTTGCATCCCGACTCGGTTCCATGGATCGGCGACGCTCTTGAACCGGGCTTTCAGCCAGGGGAACTGGGAATGCGGCCGTGAAACAGTCACATCGTCACCTTCACCGCGACCGCGGTCGCGACGATGTTGATCGCGAACAGCGCCATGAACGTGAAGACCACGGTCTCGTTGACCGCGTTGCCGACGCCGGCAGGCCCTCCGCCGACGGAAATGCCCTTGTAGCAAGCGATCATGCCGGCGGACAAGCCGAACAGCGCGGCCTTGAGCAACGCGATGATGACGTCGGTGGTCCCGATGAGCAACGTCAGACCGGCGGCGAACGCACCCGGTGAGACGTTCTGAATGTAGACCACGAAGAAGTATGCGCCGGCCAGCCCGACGAGGATCACGGTCGCCGACAGGGCGAGCGACACCAGGGTCGCGGCCGCCACGCGTGGAACGACCAACGCCTGAATGGGATTCACACCCATTACCCGCAGCGCATCGAGTTCTTCGCGGATGGTGCGCGCGCCGAGGTCCGCGCACATGGCGGTGGCGCCTGCGCCCGCGACCACCAGCACTGTCACGATCGGCCCGATCTGGCGTACGGTTCCGAGCGCCGCGCCCGTTCCGGAGAAGTCGGCGGCGCCGAACTCCACCAACAGAATATTGAACGTGAAGGTCAGCAACACCGTATACGGAATGGTCAGCATCAGGGTCGGCAGTATCGACACTCTTGCGACGAACCACGACTGAGAGATGAACTCGCGCCAAGCGAAAGGTGGCCGAAACATCCACACGAAGGTGTCGAGCGCCATGGAGTAGAAGCCGCCGAACGCGCGCACAGGCTTTGCAATTGCATTGACAGCGACCATCAGTCGGCTCCCACCCGCGCGCTTCGCACTGCCATCTGCACTGCCATAGCCCGCCGACCTTCCCTGACACCAACAACCCGCGCCCGTGATGGCTGTGGCGCAAGGGTACACACGGCCGGACGTCCGGGAACCGTATATCGGGATTTTGCGGTTGAGCAACCGCCGACGTCAGTCAGGGCAGTTTCCCCATTACAAAGGCCACCGGCTAACTTTCGCGCACGGCGAACCAGCAGGCAGGACCGGTGCGGTCTCGGAAATCATCGCTCTTCGGCGACGACCTGCCTGGCGCCCAGCGCGCGGAGCGCGAAGTCGAGCATGCGGGCCTTGGCCAGGCGCAGACCCTCGTGGTCGTCGAAGGTCTGGCTGATCAACACGCGACTGATGATCGCGTTGATGGCTACCGCATCCTGCTCGGGGTCGGCCAGCGGAAACGATCCGTGGTCGCGGCCGCGCCGCAGGATCTCCACCAGTGAGCGCTCACGATCGGCGTGTGCCTTCTCGCGCGTCTCGCGGTAGCCCTTGGCCGCGCGGACCTCGTCGGAGTCGATGACGGTGAAGTGCATCCGCATCTCCTCGTCGTGGATCAGCCCGAACATCGCTTCGATCCAGGCTTCGAGTTGCTCGGCGGGAGCACCCGACTTCTCCTCGAGGACGCGGTCAAGGCGCCGCGCCAACGCGTCGGTCTCCTCGCGCAGCATGGCGAGGAACAACTCGTCCTTGGATTCGAAGTGACGGTAGAAAGCGCGGGTCGAGACTTCCGCCCGCTGCAGAATCGCAGCGACCGGAACGGGTCCCGTGTGTGGTTGCGACAAACAGGCGTAAGCAGCCTCGATGATGCGCTCACGGTCATGGGCGGCAAACTCGGGCTGCACGAGCGCAAAGTATATTGACGCTCTCATCACGGACACCGGGATCGACGGAAATTCCCGGTAGGTAACGTGAGCCACCGGGGCGAGCCGGAGAGGACGGCCGTGAGCGCGACTGACAGCGAACCGCAGACCGTTAAGTTCCGCGGGTCGGAGGACATCACCTTGGTGGCCGACGAGTGGAACCGTGGTGCGCAGACGCATCAGCCCTCCGTCCTGCTGCTGCACGGAGGCGGCCAGAACCGTTACTCGTGGAAGCAGACCGGACACGTTCTGGCCGCTCTGGGTCTGCACGTGGTCGCGCTGGACAGCCGGGGACACGGCGACAGCGACCGGGCGCCGGGCGCCAACTACACCGTCGACGCGTTGAGTGCTGACACGCTCGCGGTCATCGAGCAGATCGGGCGTCCGGTCGCCTTGATCGGCGCGAGCATGGGCGGGATGACGGGCATGCTGGCTTCCGCCGCTGCGGGACCCGAAAAGGTCACCAAGCTCGTGCTCGTCGACGTGGTGCCGCGGTACGAAAAGGACGGCAGCGCGCGCATCCGCGAGTTCATGTCAAGCGGCATAGACGGATTCGAGACCCTCGACGAGGCGGCCGACGCGGTCGCCGCGTATCTGCCGTACCGGAAGCGGCCGCGCAACCCCGAAGGCCTGAAGAAAAACCTGCGATTTCGCGACGGACGCTGGTTCTGGCATTGGGATCCGGCGTTTCTCACCGCGCCGATCGACGACCGGTTCGTCCGCGAGGAGAAGCTCGAGCACGCGGTGATGAGCTTGACCATCCCGATCCTGTTGATCCGCGGGAAACTCTCCGACGTGGTCAGCACCGCGGGGGTCAAGGACTTCCTGGAGAAGGTGCCCCGGGCGGAATTCGTCGAGCTCTCCGAGGCCGGGCACACCGCCGCCGGCGATGACAATGACGCGTTCTCCGAAGTCGTGGTGCAATTCGTCAGCCGGTGACTCACGACCGCCACGGTCGCCGCATGCGCCGAAACTGAGGTTTTGCGCGAAAATGTTGCGAGAATTCGTGCAGAAGTTCAGTTTCGAGTCGCCGTCAGGCGAGCAGTGACACTGCCTCGTGGCGGTCAGTGGTCAGGATCTCGAACATCGCGCGCCGGTTGGCCGTCAACTCGGCGCGCTCGAACGCCTTACCCGCCACCTGGATTCGGCAGCTGGCGATCGCGGAGTTGTAGCAGTATTTCGTCGCGCCGTCCGTGTCGGTGTACGTCAGCCCGATCACGTCGGACGGTTGCGTGACGATCTCGCCCTCGATCATCTGGTCGGCGACCCGCCCGCCGAACGTCCATGTGAACGGCTGGTAGTGGCCGTGGGTCTGCAGGCTGCCGCGGATCGAGCGCACGGCGAACTCCTGACCGGCATGCCGAAACACGAACAACGTCACACCGGGCAACAGCACCGGCCCGAACGCCGCTCGGGCAGTGACGATCTCGAGCGTCGTATCCGGTGCGTCGTCGAACCCGCAGACCTGCCCATATGCGTATGACGGTGTGTGCCGGGTGCCCCAGTTGTGGTTGACGCTGCCGGTCCAGCCGTCGAGAACGAGGCGGACATCGTCGAGTTCGAGCAATCCGTCGAAGCGCGCGAGGGGATGGCGCACCGTCGTCTTGGCGGTCGGAAACCGCGCCGCGTAGGCACGGTCGGTGAGCAGCCGGACCGGTGCTTCGTCGCCCGGCGTGATGCGCAGGTCCCACCGCGCCGAGCGGCGCCCACCGGTGACCACCCCCTCGGCCGACCGGTCGTCGAGGACGGTCGCGGCGATGCGCGCGGTCCAGTCCTCATAGCCGTAGTCGGCCGACTCGATCGGGTACGGCTCCTTGAGCGCGCGGTTGCCTGCGCCGTCCGGGTCGAAGACCATCACCCACACGTCTGCGACCGCCTCCCCCGCCGTGGGGAGCAGCAGCGTCTGCCGGAGCCACAGCGCCTGCGGCAGGTCAGGATGGTTGGCGCGGATGTAGCGACTCTCGTAATACGGGGGCTCCGCAGACGTCACCGGTTCAGCATCCAATACTTAGGGGGTGACCGGTGCCCAGATCGTGGCCTACGTATTGGCGATTGTGGCGGCGGCCGAAGCCGTCGCGCTGGCCGTGCTGTGGATCCGTTACACCCGCCAGCGTGAGGAACTCGACGAAGCCCACCGGCGTCTGGATACCAGGAACATGCTGTTCAGCGGCGGTCGCGAAGCGGTGAAGCAGGTGTGGCAGACCGCGAACATCCTGCGCAAGGACGGCCTCGGCGCGGCGGTGCGATCATCGATCGAGGACCTTGCGGACTGGGCCGAGGTCGAACGACCGGACCTGGCCCGGCTCTCGCCGAGCGGCAAGATGGTGATCCTGTTCTCCGACATCGAGGAGTCGACGGCGCTCAACGAACGCATCGGTGATCGCGCCTGGGTCCGACTGCTGGGCCGCCACGACAAGATGGTGCGCCGCCACGTGAAGAAACACTCGGGCTACGTGGTCAAGAGTCAGGGCGACGGGTTCATGGTGGCCTTCGCCCAACCGGAGGAAGCGGTGCGCTGCAGCATCGAGGTGCAGCAGTCACTTCGTCGTCCGCCCAACGGTATTCGCGTCCGGATGGGCATTCACATGGGTAAGTCGGTGCGCCGCGGTGACGACCTGTTCGGGCGCAATGTCGCGATGGCCGCCCGCGTGGCGAACGAAGCCAACGGCGGCGAGGTGCTAGTGAGCGAGGTGGTGCGCGACGCGCTAGCCGACGTCGAGGACATCGAGTTCGACGACGGCCGCGACGCCGAACTCAAGGGGTTCAACGGATCACACCGGCTCTATGCCGTCGCGTCATGACCGTCGGCGTTGGTCTCGGCCACCCGCTGGTGTAGCCGCGCCCTGATGTCATCGGGTGTGTACGAATTGCGGCGCCGCTGATCGCGCGCGACCAGCGCCCCGCCTGCCACCACACCCGCCACACTCGCCAGCCCGACCCACTTCCAGATACCGCGCATGACGCTCAGTCTGCCTAAGCTGCGGATGTGAAACCAACCACCGTGTCGTTGGAGCAGGCGCTCGAGGCGACCCGCACCGGCGATCTGTGGCTGTTTCGCGGACGGTCGGGGCCGGACCGGGCGATTCAGTCGTTGACCAACAGCCCGGTCAACCACGTCGGGATGACGATGGCGATCGAAGACCTGCCGCCGCTGATCTGGCACGCCGAACTCGGCGACAAGCTGACCGACATGTGGACCGGGCGCAACCAACGAGGCGTTCAACTCAACGACGCACGCCAGGTGGTGGAGCGGTGGATCACCAACTATCACCAGCGCTGCTGGCTGCGCCAACTCACGCCGTATGCCAGCCGCGAGCAGGAGGACCGCGCGTTGAAGGTGGTCGCCCGCATGGACGGCACACCGTTCCCGAGCACCGCGCGGCTGACCGGCCGGTGGTTTCGCGGGCGCCTCGCCGTCACCGACTTCACCCGCGGAATTCCGTTCGTACACAAGAAGGTTCGCGATGCGACGCTACGCAGAAAACAGGAGAAGCTCCAAGTGGGGCTGCAGACCGCGTACTGCGCCGAGACCGTCGCAATCACCTACGAGGAGATGGGCCTGCTCACCTCGGAGAAGCACTACAACTGGTTCGACCCGGGCTCGTTCTGGAGCGGCGACACGCTGCCGCTCGCGCCCGGCTATCAACTCAGCCCCGAAATCGCCGTGACGCTGGACTGATTCACGCCCTCAAAGGCGAGGTCCCCGAGGCAACCATCATTGCACCTACCCCTATGTAGTTGCCTCCGGCTTCCTGCGAGATAGCGCTAAAGGCGCGCGAAGCAGGGGTTGGCGTCCTCCTTGGGGATGGCGGCGTCTCGACTCGAGAATGTGCCGACCACGCCGGAGTCGGTGACCCTGACGCTGTCGGCTTGGATCCCGAGCGGGTAGTTCTCGTTGAGCTTCTTGGTCAGGTCGTTGAGCGCGGTCTGCACAGCGTCCTTGGGCAGCGGCCCGGTGACGTCGAGGACCTGGAGGTTGAGGTCACCGTCGGTGACGACGGGTTTGGCGCTGACACTGTTGTCGCCGGCCTCCAGGATCACCGTCCCCGCCGCGGGGTCGGTACGCACGCCCGTGACCAGATTGCCGACGCCGGGCAGGTTCGCGGCAACGGTGTCCTTGATACCGGCCGACTTCCAGCTCAGCGTCGCGTCGAGCGACCCGATGGTGCCCTTGGAATCTCCGGTGTCCTGCAACCGCACATCGGCGAGGGTGACCTGCGCGGTCATACCGTCGGCGCTCTGCACCCGGTTTCCGTCGGTGGTGACCGAGATGTTGGTGTAATGCCCTGTCATGTGCTGCCACAGGAACGGGGGGTTCACTCCGAAGGAAATCTTGACGCCGTCTTCGGTCACGCACTCGGCGACCTCGGTCAAGATGTTGTCCGCGCGCTGCCGCGCATAGAGCTCGCCGGCGGCCAGGCCACCCGCCAGCAGGGCCAGCACGATGACCGCGACCAGCACGATCGACGTTTTGTTGAAACCGTGTCTGCGGCGCGGCTTCTCGTCGCCGCCCGGCGCCCCGAACGTTGGTGGTGGCGGCGGTGGGATCGGTTCTCGTCGATGGATCTGCTGGGTCGGCTGCACGTCGGCCGGTGACGGTGGTCGCGGAAAGCGTTGTGTCGGACCGGCGCTCGCCGGCCCCCTTGGGGTGCGGAGTTGCTCGGTCGGCCGCTCTTGCGGTGGCGGGGCCGGTTGCCGGGGCGGCTCCGGCGGCCGGGGCGGCGGTCGCCGCTGTGACGGGTGCGGTGGCGGCGAGCCACGGCCCCGCCAGTCAGGCGGACCCGGGCGGTGCGGCGGCTGCGTCACGTGCGCGATTCTGCCCTATCAGTACTCGAGAAGCCCCCGCCAGGGCGGGCCTGGCGGGGGCTTGTAGATCGAGTGAGGTACTACGCCCGCGGCGGCGGCGGGTTCGTCGTACCGGTGTTGCGAACGGCCGGGTAGTCGGCGTCCCTGCGCTTCTTCAGTCCGAGCAAGCCCAGCAGGCCCAGGAGCCCCGCAAGCCCCCACAGACCGGTGTTGTCGCTTTCCTGCTCGTGCTCGACTTCCTGCGCGACCGTCGTGGTGGTCGTTGCGGGCACGGTCAGATCAGTCGCATTGGCGACACCAGCGCCGCCGAACAGCAGACCGAGAGTCACGGCGCCAACCGCCAGTGATTTATGCATTGTGTTGCTCCTTTTTTGTGTTGGAGCTAGACGACCCATGGACTCCAAGCCCACCCCCCTAGCTCGGGAGCAAGTGTTCACGCAGAAGAAAGCGTTCAAACCTGATGCCGGCGAGATCTCACAATGCATCGGGCGTGCATCGCTTGGTGGGCCGATCACTCGGCGCGAAACACGGCCTGTCGCCTGGCGAGGTAGTCCGCGAGGTTCTGCAGCGAAGAATTCATTCCGTCCGCGTGGTCGGCGGCCGAGATCCCGACCGGCACGTCGTCCGCGCGCAGTTCGACCCGGGTGCCGCCGTCGACCCTCGTCACCGACCACGTCATCGTCATCGTTCCGCCGAAAATCGCGTCGGCAGATGCGAATTCGACGGTTTGAACGACGCGTTCGTCGGGCTCTATCTCAACGAAGCGTCCCTCGACGACATCGGCGTCGGCGTTGCTTTTGCCGCCCTGCGCGGGCGGGTCGCTGTATGTCAGGACCATTCGGTAGGAACCACCAGGCTGGGGGTCGAAGTGTTCGAATCGGCCGGTCATCCCCGACGGCGGCAGCCACTGGACCAGCGCCTCAGGGTCGACGAGCGCCTCGAAGACGCGGCTCAACGGCGCCTTGACCACCCGCGATGCGCTATCCGTGCGTGTCATCACCAACATTGAACCCGATTCGGCGCTCGCAATTCTTGGGATCGGTAGCGCGTCCGGCCCCTTCTACTCATCGCACTGGCGACGCGATACGACGCGAAGCCTCGAGAAAAGGAACCAGGCAGACATGAACACACACGGCGCGATGAAGTCGATGATCGGGGCGACGCTGTTGGGCGGTGCGGCCCTCGCCGCAGCACTCACCGCGGGTGCCGCCCATGCGACCCCGTCACCGCATCCGGAGTTGAGGATCGAATACTCCGATGTCGCTGCCCCCAATGACCGTTCGGTGCGCCCAAGCCATCCGCAATCGCGCTTGTGCGACGGCTCGGTGCGCGTCGCCAGCCCTACAGTCCAGGCGTGTGACGGCTCGGTGCGGGTAGCCCTCCCCTGACTTCGGTCTACTGGCGCGGCAGGGTCCTTCGCGCCTGCCACGTGACGCCCGCCACGGTGGCCGCCAGGTCCGGCCTGGCTTTGGCGAATACCCGCAACGCTCGGTAGAACGACCAAACATGCCGGGGCGTCGGCACTTTCGGCACCCACGCCAACTCCCAGTGGATGCCGTTGATCGGATCGTCGAAGAAGACCGCGTAGTAGCCGGGCCAGTACTGCGGATACTCCCTCGGTGGATCGGTGACCGGGACATCGCGCGCGACCAGGAACTCGCGGTGGAAGCGATCGACTTCTTTGCGGCTACGCGCCCACAGGGCGATGTGGTTGATGCCGACGGACTGGTCGGCGTGGGTCAGCTTCGCGCCGGTGCGGGCAGGTTGTATGCCGATGTAGCTGTGCGGGTTGACGTAGCGCGTCATGTAGTAGATCGACTGGTACTCCATGTCCATCGACGAGAAGCTGCTGTATCCGAGCCAGCCGAACAACGCGTCGTAGAAGGCGATCGAGTCGTCGTAGTCCAGCACCGCAAACTCCACGTGACTGACCCCGCGCCACCGCATCGCGACCTCCCGCCATTGTGTACTACGGAGTGTAGTACTCATATGTCACGACGGTCATCGCTTCTCCAGATGGCGTGACCTCGTCCCGGGGACCGTCCGCCAGCACGAAGCCGACGCCTTCCAATACCCGACGAGATCCGTCGTTCTTCGGAGCGGTCCGTGCCGTCAACCGCGTCAATCCGGCTTCGGTGGCCAGACCAACAACTGCCGACAGACCCTGACGGGCCGCGCCGCGACCGCGCCCCTGCGGAGCCAACCAGAACCCGACCTCTGCATCGAATTCGTGGATGTCGAAAAGCACAATGCTGCCGAGGAAGCCGTCGGACCACGCGTCCGCGATGGCCAGCACGGCGAGCGTGTCGTCGGCCAGACCGCGTGCGATGACGCCGTCGATCTGCTCGCGCACGATCTCTGCCGAGTACTCCCGCAGCGGTAGATGTGCGAACCGTCGCACCGCGTCGTCGTCGGTGCCCGCCGCGAAGGCGTGCGCGTCGCCGTGTCGCAGCCGCCGGACCGTCACGTTGCCTTCGCCGCGGGGAAGCCGGTCGGCGATCCTCACTTGCGGCGCTTCGACGCCTTGTTGCTGCGGTTGACCTCGACGGCTCGGTTGATCAGCGCCTTGAACGCCTCTGGGTCCAGTTCGTCGTCTTCGCGTAGATCGA
The DNA here is from genome assembly GCF_002245615.1 of Mycobacterium neumannii. Lineage (NCBI taxonomy): Bacteria > Bacillati > Actinomycetota > Actinomycetes > Mycobacteriales > Mycobacteriaceae > Mycobacterium > Mycobacterium neumannii. The sequence goes on from NZ_NKCO01000004.1 coordinate 115,033, forward strand.
TCGACCGCCCGACGGGTGCCTGCAGACTCGCGTTGAAGAGTTCATCGGGGTCGTCGATGGACGAGCCCTTGGCGAAATTCACCTTGACCTTGCCTTTATACATCTCCAGCGTGCAGATGAGGCCGTCCAACGAGAACGCAGGCACACCATCGGGATTCGATGGCTTGCGCCATTTGATCTCCTCGACGACGTCGGGCTCGGCTTGCTTGATCAGTGACCGAATCTCCTCAACCCGGTCGACGCGCCAGTCGTCAGTCATACCTCGAATGTAACGCCTCGCCGCTACGACCCCGGCGAGACTACGTGCAGCAGTTTGGGTCCAAGACGGCGCATAACGCACCGAGCGCATCGCGGTGCGGCCGGTGGTACACGTTCATTCCGCGCCGGTCGGATTCGACCAGCCCAGCGCGTCGAAGCTGGGTCAGGTGATGGCTCACAGTCGATTCGGTCAACCCAAGTGCCGTCGCAAGTTCGCCGCTGTTCTGCTCGCCCGCCGACGAACTGAACAACATCGACATGATCTTCACCCTGGCCGGGTCAGCGAGCGCCTTGAGTCGAAGCGCGACATGGAGCGCGTCGTCGTCACTCATCGGACCGGCGGCAACCGGCGCACAGCACACCGGCGCGGACATATCGATCACGGGCAACGACTTGGGCATGAAGCAAGTCTGCCACGGGTCTTGACATATATCAAAAAGGTGAGGAGGGTGGTGGGCAGCCGGCTACTTCGATATATGTCTCACAAGTATGGAGGAACATCATGTCCCGCGTTCAGCTCGCCCTAAACGTCGACGACCTCGACGAAGCAATCACCTTTTACTCGAAGCTGTTCAACACTCCGCCCGCCAAAATCAAGGAGGGCTATGCGAACTTCGCCGTCGCGGAACCACCGCTGAAGCTGGTCCTGCTGGAGAATCCCGGCAAGGGCGGCACGATCAACCACCTCGGAGTCGAGGTTGCGACGAGCGAGACCGTCCACGCCGAAATCGCCCGCCTGACCGACGAAGGGCTGTTCACGGACGAAGAGATCGGCACCACCTGTTGTTTCGCCAAGCAGGACAAGGTCTGGGTGACGGGCCCGGCGGGCGAGAAGTGGGAGGTGTACACGGTGCTCGAGGACTCCGACACCTTCGGCACCAGCCCGCAGCACCCCGGTGACGGTCACGCTGAGGGCGACGTCTGCTGCGGCGGTACGGCTGCTGACAGCGATGACACCGTGGCGGCAACGTCTTCCTGCTGCTAGATGCGATGCGCCCGCCGCGACCTCGTGGAGATCTGATCGCGGCGGGCGCATCATCGAAGTATGGAGGCTGGCGGTAAGAGCGTCGATCGAGCCGCGATCATCGCCGACCTCGAACGTGCTCGCATCGACTTCCACCGACTGCTCGACAGTGCGGAACCCTCGGACTGGACAAGGCCGACCGACGGCACCCGATGGACCAACGAAGAGTTGTTGTTCCACATGGTGTTCGGGTACATGGTCGTTCAACGGCTACTGCTGCTGATAGCGATCTTCGGCCGGCTTCCGAGCGGGGTGAGCGCCGCGTTCGCCCGCATCCTCAACGCATCGACCCGCCCCTTCCACCTGATCAATTACTACGGGTCGCGCGCCGCCGCCCGTGTGTACAACCGCCGTCGAATGGGCGCAAAGCTCGACCGCGTGATGAGCTCGCTCCAATTGCGGATGGCCCACGAACCCGACCGCGCCTTCGGCCGAGGTATGCACTTCCCGACTCGGTGGGACCCGTTCTTCAGCGACTACATGACGTTGGAGGATCTCTACCGATACCCGGGGCGGCACTTCGACTTCCACTCCCGCCAGCTCACCCTCACCCGGAAAATCTGAGGGACGGCTCCGGTTCACTCGAAGTTCGTTTGTGCCCTGGATCGATATCTGTCAATATCGATGAGTGTCTAAGTCACGTCACCCGCTGAACGATGGGATGGCCTGCGCCTACGCTCCCGTGATTCGCGAACCGTTGTCGATGGCTGCCGCTGCTGACATCGCAGCCAAACTCAAGGCCCTGTCCGACCCAGTGCGTCTGCGCCTGTTCAGTCTGGTCGCCAGTCACGCCGGTGGAGAGGCTTGCGTCTGCGACATTTCCGGCGACTTCGACGTCACCCAACCGACAATCTCTCATCACCTCAAGGTCCTCAAAGACGCCGGGCTTCTCGCCTCCGAGCGTCGTGGGTCCTGGGTGTACTACTCCGTCCGTACTGAGACTTTGATGACCCTCTCGTCGCTACTGAGCACGGTCGCCGACGAGGCGGCAACGGCGGCACCGGCGTGATGGGTCCCGTCGCCGCGGACACGCATCCCGCCGTTGTTGAGAAGTTGTCGCTGCTCGACCGCTTCCTGCCGGTGTGGATCGGTATCGCGATGGCCGCTGGCCTGTTTCTCGGACGACTCGTTCCAGGTCTGAACACTGCCTTGAATCACGTTGAGATCGATGGCATCTCGTTGCCGATCGCGCTCGGCTTGCTGATCATGATGTATCCGGTGCTGGCAAAGGTCCGATACGACCGACTCGACACCGTCGCCGCCGACCGCAAGTTGCTCATCAGCTCGTTGGTACTCAATTGGGTGCTGGGCCCAGCGCTGATGTTCGCACTGGCCTGGCTGCTGCTGCCCGACCTGCCCGAATACCGCACCGGCCTGATCATCGTGGGTCTCGCGAGATGCATTGCCATGGTGATCATCTGGAATGACCTCGCCTGTGGCGACCGCGAAGCCGCCGCCGTCCTGGTCGCGCTCAACTCGATTTTCCAGGTCGTCATGTTCGCGGTCCTCGGCTGGTTCTACCTGTCCCTGCTACCCGGCTGGCTCGGCCTGGAACAGGCGACGATCAGCACCTCGCCCTGGGAGATCGCCAAGTCCGTGTTGATCTTCCTAGGCATTCCACTGCTCGCGGGATACCTGTCCCGGCGGCTCGGAGAGCGGGCCAAGGGCCGCGCCTGGTACGAATCCACGTTCCTGCCCAAGGTCGGCCCTTGCGCGCTGTACGGCCTGTTGTTCACCATCGTGATTCTTTTTGCGTTGCAAGGCGAACAGATCACGAACCGACCCCTCGACGTCGTCCGCATCGCCTTGCCACTGCTCGTCTACTTCGCCGTGATGTGGGGCGGCGGTTACCTCCTCGGAGCCCTGCTCGGGTTGGGCTACCAGCGCACCACCACCCTCGCGTTCACCGCTGCGGGCAATAACTTCGAACTCGCCATCGCCGTCGGCATCGCCACCTACGGCGCCACGTCGGGTCAGGCACTCGCCGGAGTCGTCGGCCCGCTCATCGAAGTACCCGTTCTCGTCGCCCTCGTCTACGTCTCACTCGCCCTTCGCCGCCGCTTCACCGACGACTTGACCCCGATACCCGGCACGTCCGATCGGAGCGCGCGATGACGGGAAAGGGGGCCGACGGCAAGCCGTCCGTGTTGTTCCTGTGCACCCACAACGCCGGACGGTCCCAGATGGCGCTGGGTTACTTCACCCACATGGCCGGGGATGATGCCGTTGGCTGGTCCGGCGGGTCCGAACCAGCTGATGAGATCAACCCCTCCGCAATCGAGGCCATGGCAGAAGTCGGCATCGACATCACCAACGAGTTCCCCAAGCCCTGGACCGACGAGATCGTCCAAGCCGCCGATGTCGTCGTCACCATGGGCTGCGGCGACACCTGTCCTGTCTTCCCGGGAAAGCGTTACGAGATTTGGGAGTTGCCCGATCCTGCAGGCCAGTCGGTCGACGCCGTTCGACCGATCCGTGACGACATCGAAGAGCGCGTCCGCCGCCTACTCACTGATCTCGGCGTCGCCGCTCGACGCGTACCCGGTGCGTAGCGGCAGTGCTCTAAACGTTGAACCGGAACTCGACCACGTCACCGTCGGCCATCACGTAGTCCTTGCCTTCCATCCGCACCTTGCCTGCGGCCTTGGCCGCGGCCATCGATCCGGCCTCGATCAGGTCGTCGTAGGAGACGATTTCGGCTTTGATGAAGCCCTTCTCGAAGTCGGTGTGGATCACGCCTGCCGCCTTCGGCGCGGTATCGCCCTGGTGAATCGTCCACGCGCGGGCCTCTTTCGGGCCGGCGGTCAAAAACGTCTGCAACTTCAGCGTGTGAAAACCGGCCCGCGCCAACGCATCCAGCCCCCGCTCGGTCTGGCCAATCGACTCCAACAGCTCGGCGGCCGACTCGTCGTCGAGCTCCTGCAGCTCGGCCTCGATCTTCGCGTCCAGGAAGACCGCGTCGGCGGGTGCGACCAGTTCGCGTAGCTCCGCCTTGCGCTCCTCGTCGGTCAGCACGGCCTCGTCGGCGTTGAACACGTACAGGAACGGTTTGGTGGTCAGCAGATTGAGCTCCCGCAGCGGCGCGACGTCGGTCCCGGCGGCGAACAACGTGGTTCCTTCGTTGAGGACTTCCTGCGCAGCCACGGCGGCCTCATAAGCGGGCCGGCGTTCCTTGTGCGTCCTGGCCTCCTTTTCCAGCCGCGGTAGCGCCTTCTCCAGCGTCTGCATATCCGCCAGGATCAACTCGGTCTCGATGACCTCGATGTCGGACTTCGGATCGATGCGGCCGTCGACATGCGCCACATCGTCGTCGCTGAACACGCGCACCACCTGGCAGATCGCGTCGCTCTCGCGGATGTTGGCGAGGAACTTGTTGCCCAGCCCGGCGCCTTCGGAGGCGCCCTTGACGATCCCGGCGATATCAACGAAGGTGACCGGCGCATGAACGATCTTTTCCGACCCGAACATCTTGGCGAGCTCGGCCAGTCGCGGATCGGGCAGCGGAACGACACCCTCGTTGGGTTCGATCGTGGCGAACGGGTAGTTGGCCGCGAGGACGTCGTTGCGCGTCAACGCGTTGAACAGCGTCGATTTCCCGACGTTCGGCAGGCCGACGATTCCCAGGTTCAAGCTCACAGGGTCCAGAGTCTAGGAGACCGTGACGGGCACGCCAGAACCGCGCTGACAGCCACACGGAGCCAGAGCCGGTACGGTCTACCTGTGTCAGCACAGCGCGCGCGGTCGGCCGTCGGCGCCGACCACCGCTCCGCGCATCCCAACTTTCCCGGTGTGCCCGGGTGGGGCGGCGTGCTGATCGCGGTCACCCTGACGACGGTCGGGTTCGCGTTCGACGCCGGATCGGGCAGCCGAGAACTCAGCTCCGTGTTCGCGGCGTTCTACGTCCTCGGCTGCCTCGCGGCCGTGCTGGCGGTCCGCCAGCAAGCCGTGTTCACCGCCGTCATCCAGCCGCCGCTGCTGTTGTTCGTCAGCGTGCCGGGCGCCTACTTCCTGTTCACCGGCGGCCAGTTCACCGGGGTGAAGGACCTGGCGATCAATTGCGGCTATCCGCTGATCGAGCGCTTCCCGCTGATGTTCTTCACGTCGGCGGCCGTGCTGCTGATCGGTTTGTGCCGCTGGTACATCGGGATGTCAACACGCCGCACATCTCCGGCCACCTCCGAGGACAGCGAGGCGAAAAAGCCCGCATTGGCCGCGGCCGTCACGGCAGCGGTCACGGCAGCGGCGGCCAAGATCTCGCCGCTGTTCGCCCGCACGCCCCGTGACGAGGACGACGAGGTTGCCCCCCGGCCGCGCCGCAAGCGCCCCGACACCGCGAGCCGGACCGCCCGCGCGGACCGTACGTCGTCGCGAACCAGCAGGGCGGCCGCCGATCGCAGCGGCCGGCCTGCCCGGCGCAGCACGACGTCGCGGTCCCGCCATGTGCGCCCTCCTGCCACCGAGATCATCGAGCCGATCACCGAACGTCCTCGACGCGCTCGCTCCGGCAGGCACGCCGAGCCGCCGCCCGGGCCCGAGCCCCGGCGCAGACCGCGCACGTCGAACCCGCGTCAGCCGGGTCCTCCGCCGTCCGAACGCCGCGCCGGCTACGACCGCAGAAGTCAGGACCGGACCGCGGACCGGCCCGAGCGCCGCCGTCGCTTCGACGACTACCAGCCTCGTGAGCCGCACGGCCGAAACGGCAGCAACAACGGGTCAGGCAACGGGACCCACCATCCGATCTCCCGGGTGCGCTACCGCGGCGAGGAAGCCGACGACCGCGCGGAGTACCGCACCCGCCGCCGCGCTCCCCGCGGCTCGGAGGCCGATTCCTGGGAGTACGACATCTAGCCTCGGGCGCGCTCGACGAGCGTCACGCGCGGGCGGGGCGGATCTCCCGAGGCAACGCGAACACGAGTGTCTCGTTGGCCGTCGTCACCGGCTGCACCATGTCGTAGCCGTACTCGGCCAGCCGCTCCAGGACGCCGCGGACCAGGATCTCCGGCACCGACGCGCCGGACGTGATGCCGACCGTCGTCACGCCGTCGAGCCACGCGGGGTCGATGTCGTCGGCGTAGTCGACCAGGTGCGCTGCGTCGGAACCGGCACCCAAGGCCACCTCGACCAGGCGCACCGAGTTCGACGAGTTCCGCGAGCCGACGACGATCACCAACTCGCACTCCGGGGCCATCGCCTTGACGGCGACCTGGCGATTCTGGGTGGCGTAACAGATGTCGTCGCTGGGTGGGTCCTGCAGGGTCGGGAACTTCTGGCGCAGCCGGCGCACGGTCTCCATCGTCTCGTCGACGCTCAGCGTGGTCTGCGACAGCCAGATGACCTTGCTCTCGTCGCGAACGGTGACGTTGTCGACCGAATCCGGTCCGTCGACGAGCTGGACGTGGTCGGGCGCCTCGCCGGCGGTCCCGATGACCTCCTCGTGGCCCTCGTGGCCGATCAGCAGGATGTCGTAGTCGTCCCTGGCGAATCGCTTGGCCTCGTTGTGGACCTTGGTGACCAGCGGGCAGGTCGCGTCAATCACCTTGAGGTCGCGCTCTTTGGCGGTCTGGTGCACGGTCGGGGCCACGCCGTGCGCGGAGAACACCACGATCGCACCCTCGGGCACCTCGTCGGTCTCGTCGACGAAGACGGCCCCGGCCTTGGCCAACGTCTCGACGACGTGGCGGTTGTGCACGATCTCGTGGCGCACGTACACCGGGGCGCCGTGCTTCTCCAGCGCACGCTCGACGGTCTCGACGGCGCGATCCACCCCCGCGCAGTACCCGCGAGGTTCGGCCAGCAGTACGCGTTTCCCGGTCACGCCACCGGCGACCGAGCTCGAGGCGCCCGGAATCCCCATGTTGATTGTCGGCGGCATGGCTACCAGGGTACGCACAGTGCCGTTCCAAGGCCGTTCGGACCAGCCGAGAAGCCGCCCGTAGTCTGTGACCATGGCAACCGCACCGTATGGGGTCCGTCTGCTGGTTGGCGCGGCGGTAACCGCCATCGAGGAAACCCGCAAGCTGCCCCAGACCATCCTGATGTACCCGATGACCGTCGTCAGTAGCCTCGCGCACCTGGTGATGAAGGTCCAGCAAGACGTCGCCGACCTGGTCAACAAGGGTGACGAGACGCTGGAGACGATCTTCCCGCCCAAGGACGAGCAGCCCGAGTGGGCCACCTTCGACGAAGACGACGACGCTTCCGAGGCGCCGAGTTCGGCCGCCTCGAGCGACGGCGAACGCATGACCGAAGGCCGTTTTGCGCTGTTCAGCAACGGTGAGCCGCAGTCGCCGTCCGAACAAGACGGCAGCGAGGAAAACGGCGAAGCTACCGACCTGGCGATCGGTGAGGCCCCCGAGATCGTCACCGAACTCGACTACGAGTCGCTGACGCTGGCGCAGCTGCGCGCGCGGCTGAACACGCTGCGCGTGGCCGACCTGGAGGCGCTGCTGGCCTACGAGGAGGCCACCAAGGGCCGCGCGCCGTTCCAGACGCTGCTCGCCAACAGGATCACCCGCGCGTCGGCCAAGTGACCACCCCAACGCCGGGTAGATGACCGACGCCGAGCAGGGCCAGTCACCGGAGAACCCGTTTCCGGTCCGCTCCGTGTCGATGAAGATCAAGGACTGGATCGAACGGCTGGGCACGGTCTGGGTCGAGGGGCAGGTCGCCCAGCTCTCGACGCGGCCGAACTCCAGCACCGCCTACATCACGCTGCGCGACCCGTCGGTCGACATGTCGTTGTCGATCACCTGCCCACGCGAGCTGGTGCTCAACGCGCCGGTCAAACTCACCGAGGGCACCCGGGTCGTCATGCTGGGACGGCCGAACTTCTTCGTCGGTCGGGGCTCGTTCTCATTGCGGGTCAACCAGATTCGCGCGGTGGGCGTGGGCGAGCTGTTGGCGCGTATCGAACGCCTGCGCCAGCTGTTGCACGCCGAGGGACTCTTCGACCCGCGGCTCAAGCGGCCGATTCCGTTCCTGCCGAACACGATCGGGCTGATCACCAGCCGCGGCAGCCATGCCGAACACGACGTGATCTCGGTGGCCACCGGCCGCTGGCCCGCCGTGCGGTTCGCGGTCCGCAACACCGCCGTGCAGGGCCCCAACACGGTCCCGCAGGTGGTCCAGGCGCTGCGGGGGCTCGACGCCGACCCCGACGTCGACGTGATCGTCATCGCCCGCGGCGGTGGCAGCGTCGAAGACCTGCTGCCCTTCTACGACGAGACGCTGTGCCGCGAGATCGCCAAGTGCACCACACCGGTGGTCAGCGCGATCGGACACGAACCCGACAACCCGCTCTGCGACCTGGTCGCCGATCTGCGCGCCGCGACACCGACCGACGCCGCCAAGCGCATCGTTCCCGACGCCGCCGCCGAACAGGCCTACATCACCGATCTGTGCCGTCGAGGTGGCCGCGCGCTGCGCAACTGGGTGCACCGCGAGCAGCACGCCCTTGATCAGTTGCGCAGCAGGCCGGTGCTGGCGCAGCCGCTGGCGGCGATCACCGCGCGCGCCGACGAGGTCGACCGTGTGCGCACGACCGCACGCCGCGACGTCACCCGGATGGTGGCCACCGAGACCGATCGCATCGGACATCTGTCGGCCCGGCTGAGCACACTGGGCCCTGCGGCGACCCTGGCGCGCGGCTACGCGGTGGTGCAGACGATGCCGGACGCCCAGGTGCTGCGCACCGCCGTGGACGCCGCCAGCGGTGTGCGGTTGCGGGTCAGGGTGGCAGACGGGGCGATCACCGCGATCAGCGAGGGGCCGGAAGGGGCAGAAGATGAAGCCCATTAGTGAATTGGGATACGAGGAAGCACGCGAAGAACTCGTCGCGGTCGTCCAGCAACTCGAGCAGGGCGGCCTCGATCTGGATACGTCGCTAAAACTGTGGGAACGCGGTGAGGAGCTGGCTAAACGCTGTGAAGAGCACTTAGCTGGCGCCCGCAAGCGCATCGAGGAGGCGCTGGCCGCCAAAGACGGCGACGAAAGTTGACAGCGCAACGTTTTCTTCTCTGAGGGGTCGAAACTGTAACACGTTTCAGTTAGTCTGCTCGCCATGGGTGACTCAACGCTGACCACCGAACTGGGCCGGGTCCTCGTCACGGGAGGCTCGGGATTCGTCGGCGCCAACCTGGTGACCGAACTGCTCAAGCGCGGACACGAGGTCCGCTCCTTCGACCGGGCCCCGTCGCCGCTTCCTGCGCAACCGGGCCTCGAGGCCGTCGAAGGCGACATCTGCGACCCCGACCAGGTCGCGGCCGCGGTCGCCGGCATCGACACCGTGTTCCACACCGCGGCGATCATCGATCTGATGGGCGGCGCGTCGGTCACCGACGAGTACCGCAAGCGCAGCTTCGCGATCAACGTCACCGGCACCGAAACCCTCGTGCGCGCCGCCCGCTCCGCCGGCGCCAAGCGCTTCGTCTACACCGCGTCGAACAGCGTCGTGATGGGTGGCAAACGCATCTCCGGCGGCGACGAGACCCTGCCCTACACAGAGCGATTCAACGACCTTTACACCGAGACCAAGGTCGCCGCGGAGAAGTTCGTGCTGGCCGCCAACGGAGTCGACGGCCTGCTCACCTGCTCGATCCGCCCCAGCGGTATCTGGGGTCGCGGAGATCAGACCATGTTCCGCAAGGTGTTCGAGAGCGTGCTGGCCGGGCACGTCAAGGTTCTCGTCGGCGGCAAGAACGTCAAGCTCGACAATTCCTACGTGCACAACCTGATTCACGGTTTCATCCTCGCCGCTCAGCACCTCGTCCCGGGCGGCACCGCTCCCGGGCAGGCGTACTTCATCAACGACGGCGACCCGATCAACATGTTCGAGTTCTCGAGGCCCGTCGTCGAGGCGTGCGGCGAGCGCTACCCGAAGATCCGCGTGCCGGGCCGGTTGGTGTGGTTCGCCATGACCGCATGGCAGTGGTTGCACTTCCGGTTCGGAATACCCAAACCGATGATCGAACCCCTTGGGGTGGAACGCCTTTACCTCGACAACTACTTTTCGATCGCCAAGGCCGAACGAGACCTGGGATACCGGCCGCTGTTCACCACCGACCAGGCGATGGCCGAGTGCCTGCCGTATTACGTCGACCTCTTCTACCAGATGAAGAACGCGTCCAAGGATCCGACGGTCAGTGTCGCGGCGTCCGCCCCGCCGGAGGGCTGACCGCCGCCCGGTAGGTCAGTGAACGAGGTGGACCGGCTGATGCGTGGTCTGCTCGATCCGCGACGACGCGCGCTGCAGCAGTTCGGCACCCAGCGCAATCAACCCTCTGGCCGCGGCGATCTCCTCCCCGACCAGCGGCTGCACCGAATCCTTCGGGTTGCGGTAGGCATCGCCCTGGGCGGTCACCGTCTCGCCGTCGTCGCGTGTGGCGCACACCGTCGCGTGAGTGTGCGTCTCGTCCTCGTTGAACTCGATGTCGATGCGCCAGGCGTTGTCTTGAACTTTGTCGTACATACAGATCACCTTCCAGCTACCAGCGTGCTCCTCTCGCCGACGCTTCGCAGGCGTTTGGCCCGCGCCGGGAGCGACGACCGGGCATGGTGGTGGTGATGGTCGAATCACGGTTCACAACCAATGCGGGCGCTCGTCTGCACTACCTCGACTCCGGAGGGCCCGACCGCGGAGCGCCTGTCGTCTTCGTACCCGGCTTCACCGACGTCGCCGACGACTACGTCGAGGTGCTGTCACTGTTCGGCCGACGGACGGTGGTCGTCGACGTACGCGGACACGGACGCAGCAATGCACCCGAAAGTGGTTACGACTCAACGGTTCTCGGCGCTGACGTCGGCGCGGTGATCGACGCGGTCACCCACGGTCCCGTCCACCTGATGACGTTCTCCCGGGGCACCCCCTACGCGCTGACCTGGGCGCTCGCGCATCGCGGGCGGGTCCGCTCGATCTCGATCGGCGACTACGTGCCCGAGGAGATCACGCTTCCCGAAGAGGTCTCCACCTTCCTGCTGGACGGGCGGTGGCGTGGCACTCCGGTGCACGAACGGCTGAACCGGGCCGCCGGGGAGGCGATCTTCCGCGCCGCCCGCAAGCAGTCGTTCTGGGAGTCGTTGGCGCAGTGGCAGCCGCCGCTGTTGGTGGTGCGTAGCGCGAACAGCCCGCTGATTTCCGACGCCGCCTGGGACCGCTATCGGGAGGTGTTCCCCAAGGCGTCGCTACACGTGTTCGCCGACTCGCCGCACGACATCTTCCGTCCCGACCGCGACCGTTATCCGGCGCTGGTGCGCGCCCACATCGACACCGTCGATGGGAGCTGACCAAGCGTCGCCTGGCAGATATTGCCGTCACGTTGACCGAACGGCCACGACTCGGATACCACCGTCCTATCGTGCGACTAGGGCCAGCGCTGAAGGAGTCGCCATGCCGAACGGGAAGCCGAACATTCTGGTCATCTGGGGTGACGACATCGGGATCACGAACCTCAGTTGCTACAGCGACGGTCTCATGGGCTACCGCACCCCCAACATCGACCGCATCGCGAACGAGGGTATGCGGTTCACCGACTCGTATGGCGAGCAAAGCTGCACCGCGGGCCGCTCGTCTTTCATTACGGGACAGAGCGTTTACCGGACCGGGTTGAGCAAAGTCGGTATGCCTGGGGTGGACGTCGGGATGTCACCGGATGATCCGACGATCGCCACGTTGTTGAAACCACTGGGTTACGCCACCGGCCAGTTCGGCAAGAACCACCTCGGCGACCTGAACAAGTACCTCCCGACTGCGCACGGGTTCGACGAGTTCTTCGGCAACCTGTACCACCTCAACGCCGAGGAGGAACCCGAGCACCCCGACTACCCGACCGTCGAGGAGGCGCCGCTGCTACGCAAGGCTTTCCTGCCGCGCGGGGTGATCAAGTCGTGGGCCACCGACGAGGCCTCCGACGAAGTCGACGAGCGGTTCGGCCCAGTGGGTAAGCAGCGCATCGAGGACACCGGGCCGCTGACCAAGAAACGGATGGAGACCGTCGACGACGAGACCGTCGGGGCATGCATCGATTTCATCAAGCGCCAGCACGAGGCGGGCAAGCCGTTTTTCGCGTGGATGAACACCACCCATATGCATTTCCGCACACATACGAAGCCGGAAAGCCTCGGGCAGGCCGGGCGTTGGCAATCGGGCTACCACGACACGATGATCGACCATGACCGCCATGTGGGGCAGCTGCTCGATGCCGTCGACGAACTGGGCATCACCGACGACACCATCGTCATCTATTCGACCGACAACGGCCCGCACGCCAACACCTGGCCCGATGGCGCCACCACACCGTTCCGCAGCGAGAAGAACACGAATTGGGAGGGCGCCTTCCGCGTGCCGGAGATGATCCGCTGGCCGGGCAGGATTCCAGCAGGGGCGGTGTCCAACGAGATCATCCAGCACCACGACTGGCTACCGACTTTCCTGGCCGCCGCCGGTCAGCCGGACATCGTCGAAAAGCTCAAGCAGGGCAACGCAATTGGCGACCAGACCTATCGGGTGCACATCGACGGCTTCAACCTGCTGCCCTACCTGACCGGCGAGGTGGACAAGAGCCCGCGGCGTGGATTGGTCTACTTCTCCGACGATTGCGATGTCCTGGGCGTCCGGATCGAAAACTGGAAGATCGTCTTCATGGAGCAGCGTTGCCAAGGCACGCTACAGATCTGGTTCGAACCTTTCACTCCGCTGCGCGCGCCGAAGATCTTCAACCTGCGCACCGATCCGTTCGAACACGCCGACGTCACGTCCAATACCTACTGGGACTGGTTCTTCGACCACGACTACATCGCGTTCATGGCCAATGCGGTGGTCACCCAATTCCTGGAGACGTTCAAGGAGTTCCCGCCGCGGCGCGAACCCGCGTCGTTCACTATCGGCGACGCGGTGGAGAAGCTCAACGATTTCCTCGAGTCATTAGGCCGCTGACTCGATGCTCGAGTCGTGGAACGACGGGCCGGCCAAGTCGGCGATCGTCGACTTCATTTCGCGCGCAGTCGACGACGTTCCCGCCGTGGAACGCGTAGCGGTCTTCGACAACGACGGAACGCTGTGGTGTGAGAAACCGGCATACATCCAACTCGACTTCCTCGTGCGTCGCCTGGCCGAACAAGCCCGCGCCGACCCGGAACTCGCCGACCGGCAGCCGTACCGTGCCGCCGCGGCCGGAGACCTCGGATGGTTCGGCGACGCGGTCACCAGGCACTACAACGGCGACGACTCAGAGCTGAAGTACCTTGCCGGGGGCATACTCTCGGCCTTCGCCGGGTTGACGGTCGAAGAGCACGCCGATCGGGTGAAGGCGTTCTTCGCCACCGTCGAACACCCGACGCTGCGCCGGCCGTACACGGCATGCGGGTACCCCCCGATGATTGAGCTGTTGCGGTATTTGGAGGACAACGGATTCACCACCTATATCGCGTCGGGCGGAGGTCGCGACTTCATGCGGCCGGTGACCGAAGCGCTCTACGGCATACCACCGGAGCGGGTCATCGGCAGCTCGGTGGGCCTCGACTTCTCAGACGGCGATCTGCGCACCACGAGTCGGCCGGAATTTTTGGACGACGGCCCGGTGAAACCGGTACGAATCTGGGGGCGTACGGGCCGCCGACCGATTCTTGCCGCCGGGAACTCCAACGGCGACATCGAGATGCTCGAGTTCGCCCGCGGGCTTCGATTGCTCGTCCTGCACGACGACCCCCATCGCGAGTTCGCCTACACCGCCGGTGCTGAGAAGGCCCTCGCGCGGGCCGACAGCGACGGCTGGATCGTCGTCAGTATGCGCAACGACTGGACCAGGGTCTTCGCCTAGTGTGCGTCCAGATCGCCCCAACCGCTGTCCAGCCGCTAGTTCGCGATCTGGTTGCACAACAGAAGTCGGAGGGGTGATGACCGACCTCGTATGGATCCCGGCGCAGACCGCCGTGCTCGGCTCCGACCGCCATTACCCGGAGGAGGCACCGGTACGTCAGGTCGATGTCGAGGGGTTCTGGATGATGGCGCATCAGGTCACCAACGACCAGTTCACCGAGTTCGTCTCCGCCACCGGGTATCTCACGGTTGCGGAACGTCCGTTGAACCCCGCCGATTATCCGGGCGCCCCGCGGGAGAATCTCGAGCCGGGATCAATGGTCTTCACCCGTACACCGGGTCCGGTCGACCTACGTCACCTCGGTCAGTGGTGGACGTGGACACCGGGCGCCTCGTGGCGTCATCCTGTCGGACCGCTGTCGTCCATCGGTAGACGCTCCGACCACCCCGTCGCACATGTGGCCTACGAGGACGCCGAGGCGTACGCGGAGTGGGCGGGAATGGCGCTGCCGACCGAGACCGAATGGGAGACGGCAGCACGGGGCGGACTGCACGGCGCGGAGTTCACCTGGGGTGACGAGCCCGAACAACCCGAACGACCGCTGGCCAACTACTGGCACGGCGACTTTCCGTGGCGGCCGGAAAAAGGCTATGGCCGAACGACATCCGTGGGTACGTTCCCGCCCAACGGCTACGGTCTGTTCGACATGGCGGGCAATGTCTGGGAATGGACGACCGACTGGTATGCCGAGGACCCGTCACCATCGGCTTGTTGCGCAGAGGACAGTTACGACCCGCAGCAGCCGCAGTTCCGTGTGCCGCGCCGAGTGGTGAAGGGCGGTTCCTTCCTATGCGCCGACTCCTACTGCCGCCGCTACCGCCCTGCGGCGCGCCGGCCTCAGCCCGTCGACACGGGGATGAGCCACATCGGGTTTCGCTGCGTCAAACGGTAGGAGGATCGGCGTCGCGACCCTCACGCGGTTTCGGCTGCGGCCTTGATCGCCGCCAGCGTCGCCGGGATCCCGGTGCGGGCGGCTTCGCGGCGCTTGTCGATCTCCGCGTCGGCCGTCTCGCCGAAGCGCTCACGAAATCCGGCCACCCCCTTGGGAAGAAGCTCCCAGGATTCGGTGAGTCGTGTTCCGCCGTCCGCCGGCTCGAAGCTGTAGCCCCAGTACACCCAGCCGTCGTTGACCTCCCACGCGAACTCGCGCCCGGGTTCGGCCGCGACTACCTGCGAGCGGGTCTCCCAGGTGCGTTCGGGTGTCTCGTTGCGGCCGGTGAACCACGCTCCGACCCGCGGACCGTCCCCGTCGTCCCACCAGCAGGCGCGGCAGATCGGACTCCACTCGCCCATCCGCGTCACGTCCGACACGATTTCGTACAACCGGTGCGGGTCCGCGGCCACGTGAATCGACTCGCTCATCTTCAGATCGCTCACCGGTCGAGTCTGTCAAAGCGCTAAGTTGAAACGCATTCTACTGCGTCGAAAGGGCAACTGTATGAGCAACGGGCGGTCGGCCAGGGCGGCTGTGGTGATCGGCGCGGCGTCGGGTATCGGCTTGGCGACGGCCCGCGCGCTGGCCGCGGAAGGCGACCGCGTCACGCTCGCCGACCGCGACGTCGACGACGCCCGTCAACACGCCGCCGAACTCGGCGATCCACACACCGCCGTGCACGTCGAGGTCACCGACGAGGCCTCGGTGCAGGCGCTGTTCGATCAGACCGGCCCGCTCGACGTCGTCGTCAACTGCGCGGGGTTCAGCAACGTCGGCATGATCATCGACCTCGCCGTGGAGGACTTCCGTGCCGTCGTCGACGTATGCCTCAACGGGGCGTTCATCGTCGCCAAGCACGCGGGCCGGGTGCTGCGCGAGGGCGGTGCACTGGTGTCGATCAGCTCGCTCAACGCGCGTCAGCCGGCCGCCGGGATGAGCGCCTACTGCGCCGCCAAGGCGGGCCTGTCGATGCTCACCCAGGTCGCAGCACTCGAGTGGGGGCCGCGCGGCATCCGCGTCAACGCCGTGGCTCCGGGCTTCGTGCACACGCCGTTGACCGCGCCGGCGGCGGCCGTCCCCGGCGTCGTGGAGGAGTACGTGGAGAACACCGCGCTGGGCCGCGCGGGCACGCCCGAGGACATCGCCGAAGCGGTGCTGTATCTGTGCTCGCCGAAGGCGTCGTGGCTGACCGGCGAGGTGCTCGACCTCAACGGCGGTGCGCACATGAAGCGCTACCCCGATGTGATGGGGCACGTCATGAGGCTCGCGGGGCAGTGATGAGCGCTCGCGCGAAGAACAGACAACCAGTGATGAGCGCTCGCGCGAAGAACAGACAACCAGTGATGACGTTCAGCGGAAAGCAGGCCCTCGTCACCGGAGGCGGTTCCGGTATCGGCGCCGCACTGTGCCGAGCACTGGTCGACGCGGGAGCCGAGGTGGTGTGCACCGACGTCGACGGCGACGCGGCCGAACGCACGGCGGCCGGTCTCGGCGGTAGGGCCCGCGCCGCCCGCCTCGACGTGACCGATTCCGCGACGGTACAGGCCGCCGTCGACGAGGTGGTGAACCGGGCCGGACGTCTTGACCTGATGTTCAACAACGCCGGAATCGTCTGGGGCGGCGACACCGAACTGCTGACGCTGGACCAGTGGAACGCGATCATCGACGTCAACATCCGCGGCGTGGTGCACGGGGTGGCGGCGGCCTATCCGTTGATGGTGCGCCAGGGCCACGGCCACATCGTCAACACCGCGTCGATGGCGGGGCTGACCGCGGCCGGGCAGGTCACCAGCTACGTGATGACCAAGCACGCAGTCGTGGGGCTCAGCCTCGCGCTGCGCTCGGAGGCCGCCGCGCGCGGTGTCGGGGTGCTCGCGGTGTGCCCGGCCGCGGTCGAGACGCCGATCCTCGACAAGGGGTCCATCGGCGGCTTCGTTGGCCGCGATTACTTCCTGCAGGCCCAGGGCGGCAAGCCCTATGACGCGGATCGGTTGGCCCGCGACGTGCTGCGCGCGGTCGAGAAGAACAAGCCGATCCTGGTCAAACCTCGCGTCGCGCATGCCCAGTGGATCTTTGCGCGCCTCGCGCCGACCCTGATGAACCGGGTGTCGATGCGGTTCATCGCCGATCAACGCGCCAAACAAGCGCAAGCCAGGTCCGACACGTTGTAGACATAGCGGCAATGAGTACCGAGTTCTCGCTGCCGCAACGCCGTGCGCTGGCCGTCGCGACGGTCATCGCGGTCGCCTTCGGCGCGTACTTCCTGCGCGGCTTCTTCATCCTCATCGTGGTGGCAGCGGTGGGCGCCTACCTGTTCTCACCGCTGTACACCTGGCTCAACAAGAAGATGGGCCGCGGGCTGTCGGCGACGCTGACCTTGCTCGCCGCGTTCGCCGCGGTGATCGTGCCGCTGAGCCTTTTCGTCACGCTCGCGGTCGTGCAGATCTCCACCATGGTGGAGCGGGTGGCCGAGTGGGTCGGCCGCACCGACCTGTCCGCGCTCGGCGATCGGGCGCTGCAGTTCGTCAACGACCTGTTGCGCCGCGTGCCCTACATCGACACCACGGTCACCCCGGAGTCGTTGCAGAGTTCGATGGCTCGGGTCGCCCAGGAGGCCGGCCAGTGGTTGCTCGGCCTGCTGCAGGGCGCCGCCGGCGGCCTGTTCGGCGCCGTCACCGCCCTGATCCTGTTCGTGTACGTGTTCGTGTCGCTGCTGACGAACCGCGAACGCGTGGTGGCGATAATCCGCCAACTCAACCCCCTCGGCGAGGGGATCACCGACGTCTACATGGAGAAGATGGGCGCGATGGTGAAGGGCACCGTGATGGGCCAGTTCGTCATCGCGGTGTGCCAGGGCGTCGCGGGCGCCGCGTCGATCTACCTGGCGGGCTTCCATCAGGGTTTCTTCCTGTTCGCCGTGCTGCTGTCGGCGCTGTCGGTCATCCCGTTGGGCAGCGGTATCGTCACGATCCCGTTCGGTATCGGAATGATCCTGTTCGGCAACATCTTCGGCGGCGCGTTCGTGATCCTGTTCCACCTGATCGTGGTCACCAACATCGACAACTTCCTGCGGCCGATCCTGGTGCCGCGCGAGGCCCGTCTGGACGCCGCGCTGATGCTGCTCGCCGTGTTCGCCGGAATCAGCATGTTCGGCGCGTGGGGCATCGTGATCGGACCGGTGCTGATGATCGTCATCGTCACCACGATCAGCGTCTACCTCGAGGAGTACAAGGGCGTGCCGATGCGCCGGCCCGACTCGGCCGATGAAAAACCTAAACGTCGAAACCCGTTCTGGTGGCTGGGCCGTCGCATCAAAAAGGCGCGGGCCAAAACCCAAGCCGACCCGAAACCTAAACCAGCCGTTCCCTGAGGAACGCGACCACGCGCTTGAGGGCCGCGTCCGTCGGATGCCCTTCCTGGTGACGCAGTTCCAACGTCAACACCGAGTGAGCCATCGCCCCGAAGCCGTGTTCGTTGCCCTTACCCGAGTCGATCTCGATCACCTCGAACGCATCCCCGAGGCGGTCCTTGAGCGTTTTGAAGCGCTCCGCAGGCACCAGCGGATCCTTGCTGAAGCGCAGACCCAGCGCGCACAACCCTTCGTCGGCGGCGCGGCGCTCGACGACCTTCAGCTCGGCCTCGGATAGGCCCGGGTCCCTGCGCTGCTTCGGTGTCAGCGGCAACGGCAGCGACGGCTGGCTCAGCACCGGCGCGAGAACGCTGTCGTCGACAGCGGCGGCCAGGGCGAAGCCACCGGTGAAGCACTGGCCGATGACCCCGACCCCCTTGCCCGGCGTCTGCGCGTTGAGGTCGCGGGCCAGTGCGCGCAGGTAGTGCGCGACGGGGCGGTCGGCGTTGGTGGCGAAAGCGGCGAATTCCTTGGCCACGCACCCGCGCAGCATGACCGGCACCATGCCCGGGCGCATCGGCGCCGCACCGGGCGTGCCGAACAACGACGGAATCGCGACGGTGAAGCCGGCCTCCACGAGGTGGTCGCCGAGCGCCAGGACGCCGGGGTGCACGCCGGGCATCTCGGGGATGAGCACCACACCGGGGCCCTCGCCCTTGCGGTAGACGTCGTGGGTGTAACCGGCGGCGGTGAAGGGCGCGGCGGCCCATCCGGTGAGGTCGGCTTCCGGAGCCACCCCGGCGGCGACATTGGGGTCCGGAGCCGCCCCGGCGGCGACATCGGGGTCCGGAGCCGCCCCGGCGGCGACATCGGGGTCCGGAGCCGCTCCGGCGGCGACATCGGGGTCCGGAGCCGCCCCGGCGGCGACATCGGGGTCCGGTGCGGTCATGGGCGCTTCTCCAGTTCGCTCGTCACGCGAGATTGAAACCATGCAGAGAAAGTGCGGGATGGAGCCTGCGTGGGTGCAATCTCGTCGAACAAGTCAATCGTGCTCCTACGGGACCGGCAGGGGCGCCGCGGTCTGCGTCGCCGCCGCAAGCGTACGAAAATCGCCGGCGCCCGCGGCGCCGGTCAGCGCGATCTGCGCCGGTCCGGTGGGGCCGGCCAGCCGCGTCGTCCACACCGGTTCGGCGGGCTTGCCGTCGTCGTCGGTGCCGCCGTAGACCACCCATTTCACACCGTCGACGTCCTGAACCCCGGTGGGCACGACATCGGACTCGAGCGAAGAGACCAGCTTCTCCTCGTCGGCGTTGCTCTGGGTCAGGCTCACATACATCCCGCTGGGTGCGAGATAACCGACGGTAGAGCTGACGGCACGCAGGGTCTGCCCCGTCGCGGGGTCCGCGCGACCGGCCTCGATGCCGTTGCGGCTACCCGAGTTCGACTGCCAGCCCTCGGGCAGTTGCGGGATCCGGATCGGGATCTTCAGCGCCTCGGCATCGGCACGTAACGCCGCGGGGGCGTCGAAGGACGGGACCGGACCGGCGCCGGGTCCCGCGCCCTGGAACGAGCACATCCCCAGCATCCCGGCCAGCACGATGCAGGCCAGCACCAATGGCGCCATCGACCAGAACATGTCCCGGCCGTCATGCAGCAGCCGCGACTTGGCGGGCTTGGGTGCAGGAGCCGGTTGCGAGGTCACTCCGCCAGTATCCCAGCTCCCGAACGCGGACCGGCTAATGGGACAATCTGGGCCATGAGTCCGACCCGTGGTGAAGCCCCAGATCGAAATCTCGCGCTCGAGCTCGTCCGAGTAACCGAGGCAGGCGCCATGGCCGCAGGCCGCTGGGTGGGCCGCGGCGACAAGGAGGGCGGCGACGGGGCGGCCGTCGACGCCATGCGCGAGCTGGTGAACTCGGTGTCGATGCGCGGCGTGGTGGTGATCGGCGAGGGCGAGAAGGACAACGCGCCGATGCTCTACAACGGCGAAGAGGTCGGCAACGGGGACGGACCGGAATGCGACTTCGCCGTGGACCCCATCGACGGCACCACGTTGATGAGCAAAGGCCTGTCCAATGCCATCTCGGTGCTCGCGGTCTCCGAACGCGGCACCATGTTCGATCCGTCCGCGGTGTTCTACATGAGCAAGATCGCGGTTGGACCCGAGGCCGTCGACGCGATCGACATCACCGCCCCGATCGGGGAGAACATCCGTCGGGTGGCAAAGGCGAAGAATGTGTCGGTCTCCGATCTGACCGTGTGCATCCTGGACCGGCCGCGCCATCAGCAGTTGATCGCCGATGTGCGGGAGGCCGGCGCGCGGTGCCGGCTGATCACCGACGGCGACGTCGCAGGCGCGATCTCGGCGTGCCGCCCCAACACCAGCACCGACATGTTGGCCGGAATCGGCGGTACGCCGGAAGGGATCATCGCCGCGGCCGCGATCCGCTGCATGGGCGGCGCCATCCAGGGCCAGTTGGCGCCGAAGGACGACGGGGAGCGGCAGAAGGCCATCGACCGCGGCCACGACCTGGACCGCGTGTTGACCACCGAGGACTTGGTCTCCGGCGACAACGTCTTCTTCTGCGCCACCGGCGTCACCGACGGTGACCTGCTCAAGGGCGTGCACTTCTACAGCGGCGGGTGCACCACGCAGTCGATCGTGATGCGCTCGAAATCGGGCACCGTTCGGATGATCGAGGCGTACCACCGGCTGTCCAAACTCAGCGAGTACTCCGCGATCGACTTCACCGGCGACAGCAACGCCGTCTACCCGCTGCCGTAACCACAAGAGAAGTAAGGACATTCATGAGCGTCGACTCCGACAGCGCAGCTGAAACCGAGTACCGCATCGAGCACGACACCATGGGCGAGGTCCGGGTGCCGGTCAACGCGCTGTGGCGCGCGCAGACTCAGCGCGCGGTGGAGAACTTCCCGATCTCCGGCCGCGGTCTCGAGCGCACCCAGATCCGGGCGCTGGGCTTGCTGAAAGGTGCCTGCGCACAGGTCAACAAGGACCTCGGCCTGCTCGCGGCGGACAAGGCCGACGCGATCATCGCCGCGGCCGGTGAGATCGCCGACGGTCAGCACGACGACCAGTTCCCGATCGACGTGTTCCAAACCGGTTCGGGCACCAGCTCGAACATGAACACCAACGAGGTGATCGCCGGCATCGCGGGGCGCAACGGCGTGACCGTGCACCCCAACGACGACGTCAACATGTCGCAGTCGTCGAACGACACCTTCCCTACCGCGACACACATTGCCGCGACGGAAGCCGCTGTGCGCCACCTGATCCCGGCGCTCGAGGTGCTGCACGAGTCGCTGGCCAGCAAGGCGCGGCAGTGGCGCACCGTCGTCAAGTCCGGGCGCACCCATCTGATGGACGCCGTGCCCGTGACGCTGGGCCAGGAGTTCAGCGGCTACGCCCGCCAGGTCGAAGCCGGCATAGAGCGGGTGAAGGCCACGCTCCCAAGGCTCGGCGAACTGGCCATCGGCGGCACCGCGGTGGGCACCGGCCTCAACGCGCCCGACGACTTCGACGAGCGTGTTGTCGCCGTGCTGCGCGAGCAGACCGGCCTGGCCGAATTGCAGGTTGCCGCCAACCATTTCGAGGCCCAGGCGGCCCGCGACGGGCTGGTCGAGGCCTCGGGCGCACTGCGCACCATCGCCGTGTCGCTGACCAAGATCGCCAACGACATCCGGTGGATGGGCTCGGGACCGCTGACCGGGCTCGGCGAGCTTCAGTTGCCCGATCTTCAGCCGGGCAGCTCGATCATGCCGGGCAAGGTGAACCCGGTTATTCCGGAGGCCATCACGCAGGTGGCCGCGCAGGTGATCGGCAACGACGCCGCGATTGCGTGGGGTGGCGGCAACGGTGCCTTCGAGCTGAACGTGTACATCCCGATGATGGCCCGCAACATCCTCGAGTCGTTCAAGATCCTGACCAACTCGTCGAAGTTGTTCGCCGAGCGGTGCATCGACGGCCTGGTGGCCAACGAGGACCGGCTCCGCGAACTGGCCGAGTCGTCACCGTCGATCGTCACGCCGCTGAACTCGGCGATCGGCTACGAAGAGGCCGCCGCGGTCGCCAAGCAGGCGCTCAAGGAGAAGAAGACCATCCGTCAGACCGTCATCGATCGAGGCCTGATCGGCGACAAGCTGTCCGAGGAGGAACTGGACAAGCGCCTCGACGTGTTGGCGATGGCCAAGGTGAAAGACGACGAGCGCTAAGGGTTTTCGTTCTCCGTCATACCTGGCGGACCGCCCAAAAGAGGAGACGGCGGTAGCGGACTTCCTCCAGTCCGCTTCGCATGCGCCGTCGGCTCTGTTGATCGAGGGCGAGGCCGGGATCGGTAAAACCACGCTGTGGCAGGCGGCTTCCGAGCGCGCCCGCAGCCGTGGTTTCCGTGTGCTGTCGGCCACGAACCCAAGCACCGAATCGGTGCTCGCCTACGCGACATTGACCGAACTGCTCGCCGACGTCGACGCCGCCGAGTTCGGCGACCTGCCCGCCGCCCAGCGCGGCGCCATCGAGCGGATCCGCCGCGACGACCGCGCCGATGCCGCACCCACCGACCGGCGCGCCGTCGCGGCGGCATTCCTGTCGGTCATCGAGGGCCTCGCTTCCCGACAACCGCTGCTACTGGCGATCGACGACGTGCAGTGCGTCGACCCGTCCAGCTCGCATGTGTTGTCCTACACCGCACGTCGGCTCTCCGCGCCGGTGGGCGTGCTGGGCACCCTGCGCACCGACGGCACAGAGGCCTACACCTGGCTTCAGCTGCGGCGCCCGGATGCCACCCAACGAATCTCACTGCAGCCGTTGACGTCCCGCATGCTGCACGCCGTGGTCACACAACACCTCGAGCATCCGCTGCCGCGTGCGGAACTGGCGCGCATCCACCAGATCTCCGGTGGCAATCCCTTCTATGCGATCGAACTGGCCAAGGTCGCCGACGGCAGGCCGGAAGTTTCGCTGCCGGACACGCTGGCCGCCGTGGTGGAAGCCCGGCTCAGCGGACTGAATCCCGAGACGATGGCCGCACTCCTGGCCGCCGCCTCGGTGGCCAACCCCTCGGTCAATCTGGTGGCCGCCGCGGTCGGCACCGATCACGAGCGGACGGTCGAGGTGCTCGAGGCCGCCGAACAGCGCGGCGTCGTCGTCATCGAGGGCAGCCGGGTCCGGTTCACACACCCGCTACTGGCCACCGGTGTGTATACCGGCGTCTCCGCCGAGGACCGCAGGCAGATGCACCGCAGGCTCGCCGGCTTCGTCGACGAGCCCGAATTGCAGGCACGCCACCTGGCGCTCGCCGCGACCGCCGGCGACGACGCCACTGTCAGCGCGCTCGAGCGGGCGGCCATCTCCGCTCACGCGCGAGGCGCCCCCGTCGCCGCCGCAGAGTTGATCGAGCTCGCCATCGCACTCGGCGGTGATACCACCGACCGACGAATGCGGTTGGCGGCGTATTGCTTTGACGGCGGAGATCCGTCCAGGGCACGCGCGCTGCTGGAGGGGGTGGTCGGCGATCTGGCGCCCGGACCGATACGCGCTGAAGCGCGGCACATGCTCGCGGTCGTGCGGTTCGTCGACGACGGCTACACCGAAGCGGTCGAGCTGCTCACGACGGCGCTCGACGACGCGACCGAGGGCCCGGCGAAGGCGGTCATGCTGACCACGTTGGCGTACGGCCTCTACATGACCGGTGACCACGCGTCGGCCCGGCCGCGGGCCGAGGAGTCGGTGGCCTACACCGAACAGCTCGGTATCCCCGGCCTGCTCAGCCTCGCACTCGGGGTCCGGGCGACGATCCAGTTCTTCCTCGGCGGTGGGGTGGACGACGCCAGCATGCGCCGCGCCCTCGAACTCGAAGACACCGAAACCTTCACGCCGATCATGCTGCGGCCGAGCGTCGAGCACGCGTTGATGCTGGCCTGCACCGGTGACCTCGACACCGCCTATGAGAGCATGCGGGAGATCTCGCGTCGCTGCACCGACCGCGGTGAGGAAGGCGAAGTCGTCTTCGTCGACTTCTACGTCGCGTTGACCCGGATATGGCGCGCGGACTTCGCCGAGGCCAAGCGGGTGGCCCACGAAGTTGCCGCTCTCGCAAGGCAACTCGGTGGTGAGTTCCCCGCGATGCTCAGCCTGGTGCTACAGGCCTGGCTGGCCGCCTACGACGGCGCAGAGAGCAAGGCCCGCCTGGCCGCGGCGGACGCGATCGACGCCTGCCGACGCAGTGGCACCGCGTGGCACGAGGACTGGACGCTTTCTGCGCTCGGATTTCTCGAGGTATCGCTCGGAAACTACGGTGCGGCAATGGAGTTTCTCGACCCGCTGGTCTCGCGGTTCGCACCGGAGTCCACCGAGATTCAAGCCGCCGAGTTCGTAGCCGATGCGGTCGAGGCACTCGTCGAGCTGGGCCGCGCGACCGAAGCGGAACCGCTGGTGGCCGCACTGGAACGCAACGGCCGTCGCCTCGACCGGGCGTGGATGCTGGCGGTGGGCGGGCGGTGCCGCGCCATGCTGCACGCGGCCGAGGGCGATCTGCGCGACGCCGCGAGCTGTGCGCGCCGCGCGCTCGAGGACCATCAACGGTTGGCGATGCCGTTCGAACGCGCTCGTACCCAGCTTCTGCTCGGGCAGTTGCAGGCCAGACTGCGCGATCGGCAGGCCGCTTCGACGCTGAACGAGGCGCTGGCGACGTTCGAGGCCATCGGCACGCCGGTTTGGGCCGAGCGCGCCAGGACCGCGCGAGAGGTACTCCGTTCCGCTGCGTCGAGGCCGCACGCGCTGACCGCCGCCGAGCTGCGCATTGCCGAGCTGGCCGCCGCCGGCCTGACGAACCGCGACGTGGCCGGTGAACTCTTTCTCAGTGCAAAGACCGTCGAGGCCACCCTTGCGCGGGTGTACCGCAAGCTCGACATCCGGTCCCGGGCCGAACTAACCCGGGTGATGGGTCAGTCCGGCCGCCAAGGGGTATAGGGATGTCGCCCGCTTCCGGCTCAGCTGCAATTCTGGGGAGACGCGAGGGGACCCACGAGATACCGTGATCGGCCAGTCGACACACCAGCACGCCGTCGTTGCCTTCCTGGACGCGATGGCGCTGGGCCCGTCGGCCTTACTGATCGACGGTGACCCCGGGATCGGCAAGACCACGCTGTGGCTGGCCGCGGTCGAGCAGGCGCACCAGCGCGGATTTCACGTCCTGTCGACCCGACCGGCGGCCGCGGAGTCGGTGCTCGCCTACACCGCGCTGGCCGACCTGCTCGAGGAGGCCGACACGCGCGCGTGGGCCGACCTGCCGACGCCGCAACTCCTCGCGGTCGACCAGGTGCTGCTGCGCGCGGACAACGACGCGGTGACCGATCAGCGAGCCGTGGCCGCCGCGTTCCTTTCGGTGGTCGAACGGCTCAGCGAGGACCGCCCTGTCCTGCTGGCCATCGACGACCTGCAGTGGCTCGACCCGTCGAGCAAGCACGTCATCGCCTTCGCGGTGCGCAGGCTCACGGGGCGTACCGGGCTACTGGCCAGCCTGCGTACCGAATCCGACGACCGTGCGGTCGACGACTGGCTCCAGTTGTCCCGGCCCGACGCAGTGAATCGAATCCGGTTGAGCCCGTTAAACATCCAGGATCTGCATCGTGCTGTCTCCGCACGGCTGCGACGCCCCTTCTCACGCCCGACCATCGACCGGATCCACCAGGTGTCGGGTGGGAACCCGTTCTACGCAATCGAATTGGCCCGCTCCCTCGATGAACGGGCGCCGGGCATCGACGCGTCGCTGCCCGGCACCCTGGCCGACGTGGTGCGCACGAGGCTAGGCAGCCTCGACACCGACGTCCACGACGCGCTACTGGCCGCTTCGTGCCTTGCCGTGCCGACGGTCGAGCTCGTGTCGAAGGCGACGACGGGTGACGAGGACCGGCTGGTCGAACTGCTCGAGATCGCCGAGAGCAAGGGCATCATCGCGATCGACGGCAACCGGATCCGGTTCGCACATCCGTTGCTGGCCAGCGGGGTCTACACCGAGGCGTCCCCCAGCCGCCGCCGGGCGATGCACCGTCGGCTCGCCGAGATCGTCGACGAACCCGAACTTCGGGCCCGGCACCTGGCGCTGGCCACCACCAAAGGCGACGAGGCCACGCTGGAGGCCCTCGACATGGCGGCGGAATCGGCACGGATGCGCGGTGCGCCAGCCGCAGCCGCCGAACTGGTGGACTTGGCCATCGGCCTCGGCGGCGACACCGCGGAGCGGCGGCTGCGCTCGGCGCTGCACCACTTCGACGCCGGGGAGCAGGAGCGCGCGGCGGCCGTCCTCACCGAAGCCATCGAACAAGTGCCCACCGGCGCGTTGCGCGCCGAAGCGTTGAGCCGACTGGCGGTGGTGCGGCTGTACGGGGACGGTTTCATCGAGAGCGCGCGGCTGCTTCGCGAGGCCCTCGACGAGGCCCACGACAACCACGCGTTGCGCGTCCAGACCCTGATCACGTTGGCGTACACGCTTTTCCACGCCAATCAACTTCAACAGGGGTTGAACACCGCCGCGCAGGCGGTCGCGAACGCCGAGACCCTCGACCAGCCGCATCTGCTCAGCATGGCGCTCGGCATGCTGGTCATACTGCGGTTCGCCGCCGGCGAAGGGTACGACGAAAAGACCCTGCATCGAGCGCTGCGGCTGGAGGACCCCGATGCATACGCACCGCTGGTCTTCCGGCCCACCATGCAACACGCGCTGCTGCTGGAGTGGACCGGCCGGCTCGACGAAGCGCGCGATGTCGTGGACAAGATCCGTGCGCGCTGCCTGGAGAAGGGCGAAGAGGGTGAGCATGTCTTCGTTTCCCAGCACGTGGTGACGAACGCGATCGCGCGCGGTGATTTCGTCACGGCCAACCTGGTCGCGGAGGACGCCGTGGAGAAGGCCCGCCAGCTCGGGGGCAACACCTCGCAGTTCCTGACCCAGAGCTTGCGGGCCCAGCTGACCGCATTCGCCGGCCACGAGGAGGTCGCCCGCCGCGCGATCGAGGACGCCCTCGAATGCGCAAGGCAGACCGGGACTTTACGCATGGCAGATCGCGTGCGGGCGACCCTCGGCTTTCTCGAAGTCTCGCTGGGCGACTACGAAGCCGCTGCGGCCGCGCTACAACCCATGCTCGTCCAGTTCGACCCCGACAGCACGCCGACCGAACTGCCCAATGCCGCCTACCTGCCCGACGCGATCGAGGCGCTGATACATCTCGATCGCCTCGACGAGGCGGAACGGCTCACCACCGCGCTGGAGAACAACGGCCGGCGGACCGACCGGGACTGGATGCTCGCGGTCGGTGCACGATCACGCGGCATGCTGCTGGCCGCACTCGGCGACCTCGACGCCGCACACGAGGCCGCCCAGCGGGCGATGGCCGCACACCTCCGTCTGCCGATGCCGTTCGAGCGCGCACGGACCCTGCTGACCCTGGGGCAGATCGAACGCCGGCAACGCAAGAAGGAATCGGCGTCGGCGCATCTTCGGGAGGCCTTCGAAGTGTTCGAGCGTCTCAACATCCCGCTGTGGGCGGCCAGGGCCCGCGCGGAGTTCTCGCGTGCGAGCGCGGGACCTCAGCGCAGCGGGCAACTGACGCCGTCTGAGCAGCGGGTCGCAGAACTCGTCGCGAGCGGAATGAAGAACCGCGACGTCGCGGCCACGCTCTTCATCAGCCCCAAGACCGTCGAAGCCAACCTCGCGCGCATCTACCGCAAGCTGGGAATCAAGTCGCGCGCCGAACTGGGTCGACATGTCGGGCGGCCGAGCGGGCCCCAAAAGGGGGACCACACATAGGGAAACACCCTATTCCTCCCGTCGGGGCACAGGACTTACCGTCGTAACGCTGTCTCGCCCACGCCATCGACTGGAGAACCGGTGCGTCTCGACGAAGCTCCCGCAATGCTGACCGACCACGGCGAGAACACCCTGGTCACGACCGCCACCAGCCAGCCGGCCCTGGACACCGGGTTCGCGGTGCTGGGCCTGGTCTCGCTACTGGACCTGCCGCGCGGCGATCGCGCGGACCGGGTGGTGGCGCTCAGCGGTGCGGCGGCCGCCGGTTGGTACCTGGCCCGTCGCAATCGTCTCCGCCTCTAGCGGAGTTCACGGCAGCGCGCCGGGGCTGATCTCCTCGAGCATCTCGGTCACCAGCGCCGCGATCGGTGAGCGCTCGCTGCGCAACAGCGTGATGTGAGCGAACAAGGGGTGGCCCTTGAGTTTCTCGATCACGGCCGCGACGCCGTCATGCCGGCCGACTCGCAAGTTATCCCGCTGTGCCACATCGTGGGTCAACACCACACGGGAACCGGCGCCGAGACGCGACAGCACGGTCAGCAGCACGTTGCGCTCGAGCGACTGCGCCTCGTCGACGATCACGAACGAGTCGTGCAGCGAGCGCCCCCGGATGTGGGTCAGCGGCAGCACCTCGAGCATGCCGCGCGAGAGCACCTCCTCGAGCACCGCCGGGCTGGCCAGTCCTTCCAGCGTGTCGAAGACCGCCTGTGCCCAGGGCCCCATCTTGTCGCTCTCGCTGCCCGGCAGGTAGCCCAGGTCCTGCCCGCCGACCGCGTAGAGCGGACGGAACACCACGACCTTGCGTTGCGTGCGGCGCTCCAGCACGGCTTCCAGTCCCGCGCACAGTGCCAGCGCCGACTTGCCGGTGCCGGCCTTACCGCCGAGCGAAACGATGCCGACCGACTCGTCGAGCAACAGGTCCAGTGCCACCCGCTGTTCGGCGGAGCGGCCGCGCAACCCGAACGCCTCCCGGTCACCGCGCACCAACTGCACCCGCTTCTCCGGCGTCACCCGGCCGAGCGCGTGCGACGTACCACCGAGCAGGCGAATGCCGGTGTGGCAGGGCAGATCTCGGGCCGACTCCAGATCGATCTCGCCTTCGGCGAACAGCACGTCGATCTCATCGGAGACGACCTCGACCTCGGCCATACCCGTCCACCCGGAGGTGATGACGTCCTGGGCGTGGTACTCGTCGGCCGACAACCCGACCGCACCGGCTTTCACGCGTAGCGGGATGTCCTTGCTGACCAACGTGACGTGCTTGCCCTCGGCGGCGAGGTTGGCCGCGACCGTCAGGATCCGCGCATCATTGCTGTCGGTGCGGAAACCGGCGGGAAGCACCGAAGGGTCACTGTGATTCAGCTCGACGTGCAGCGTACCGCCTTGTGTGCCAACGGGAATGGGCTGATCGAGCCGGCCGTGTTCGAGCCGCAGATCGTCGAAGAGTCGCAGGGCCTGACGCGCGAACCAGCCCAGCTCATGATGGTGCCGCTTGGCTTCGAGTTCGCTGATGACCACCAGCGGGACCACGACCTCATGCTCGGCAAAGCGCGTGCAGGCCCAGGGATCTGACAACAGCACGGAGGTGTCGAGCACGTAGGTCCGGAGAGGCGAATCGATCACGTAGCGCTC
This sequence comes from Mycobacterium neumannii, assembly GCF_002245615.1. Lineage (NCBI taxonomy): Bacteria > Bacillati > Actinomycetota > Actinomycetes > Mycobacteriales > Mycobacteriaceae > Mycobacterium > Mycobacterium neumannii. The sequence goes on from NZ_NKCO01000004.1 coordinate 144,923, forward strand.
CTGGTATCCGCGGGTCCCCCGCGAACCGTCGGCGGACACTGCGGCACCAGGGCCGGGGCCGGCCCTCTCGTGATCGCAACGATCGGGTACCGCCCGGACAGCAAAGCACGTCGCTAGCCATCGCAAACGACGCTACTCCCGTTGCGGCACATGCGCCGTGCAGGCGCGCCGTAGTGTTCGCCGCTGCTCGTCCGCGGCGATGAGCGCGCGGTTACGCGGAGGTGAACTCCCGCATCTTCGGCTCGTCGGCCAGCCCCCACGCGGCGACCCGGTCGGCGATCACCTGACGCAGCTGATCTGGTCCGAAGATCCCGGCTTCGGCGACGTTGCGTACCTTGTCGGCGTACGCGTCGATGTCGCCGCCGACGACGTCGAGCTCGGCCGCGCGTCGCGCGATGGCGTCGACGGTTTCGTCACGGCTCGTCGACAGCAGGTGGGCGACCAGGTTGGCGAAGAACTCCTCGTGCCGCTCCTCGTCGCGGGCGATGCGGCCGATGAGGTTCGCCAGCACCGGCTCGGTGATCTTGGCCTCGAGGTTGCGGCAGAAGACGGCGTGGGCACGTTCGAAGAAGGCCATGAACACCAGCCGCTCGACCTGGCTGTAGGTGTCGGCACGGTAGCCCTTCATCACGTGTTCGACGCGGACGTCCTCGTTGGCGGCCGGGTCGATCTCCCGGGTGACGACGAGGTAGTTGCGCAAGGCGATCGCGTGCAGGTGCTCCTCGGCGGTCCACCGGCCGATCCAACGGCCCCACTTCTCCTCGAGGATGAAGCTGAAGACGAACTCGCGGTGGAAGCTGGCCAGGTTGTCCTTGGTGATGAGCAGGATCTCGAGCGCGTCGGTGACGTCCTTGGGCAGGGTCACCTGCGACGGGTCCCAGTCCTTACCGCCGAGAAAGGCGAAGTTCTCGCCCTGGTCGAACGGCACGTAGTCGTGTGCGTACCAGAGATCCTCGCTGTCGATGTGACGACGCAGCTCCTGCTGCACGACCGGCTCGAGTTCGAGGATCAGCGCATTCGGTACAGGTTTCTGTGCCATGCGGTTACAGTAACTCAATTCTGTGGGAATCGTAAAATTCCCGACCGGCGCGGCGGGGGGCTACAGCGTCAGCCCCGGATACAGAGGGTTGGCCTCCAGCAGCTCGGCAGAGGCGGCGTGAACGCGCTCGGCGGTGCCGTCGGACAGCGTGTACTTGGCCTTCGAAGTGCCCTGCTGTTCGGTGTTGGACAGCACGTCCACGATCAGGTCGGCGACACGGTCGAAGTCGTCGGCCCCGAATCCCCGGGTGGTCAGCGCGGGAGTGCCCAACCGGATGCCGCTGGTGTACCAGGCGCCGTTGGGGTCTGCGGGCACGGAGTTGCGGTTGGTGACGATGCCCGCGTCGAGCAGGGCCGACTCGGCCTGGCGCCCGGTCAGCCCGAACGAGGTGACGTCGAGCAGCACGATGTGGTTGTCGGTGCCGCCGGTGACGAGCTGGGCGTCACGCTTGAGGAAACCGTCGGCAAGCGCCTGGGCGTTGTCGGCGACGCGCTGCGCGTAAGCCTGGAAGGCCGGTTGGCGGGCCTCGGCCAGCGCGACCGCTTTGGCGGCCATCACGTGGGAGAGCGGACCGCCCAGCACCATCGGGCAGCCCTTGTCGACGGCGTCGGAGTACTCGGGCTGGGCGAGCACCATCCCGCCGCGCGGTCCGCGCAGCGACTTGTGGGTGGTCGTGGTGGTGACGTGGGCGTGCGGTACCGGGTCTTCGTCGCCGGTGAACACCTTGCCCGCGACCAGACCCGCGAAGTGCGCCATGTCGACCATCAGCGTGGCGCCGACCTCGTCGGCGATCTCGCGCATCTTGGCGAAGTCGACCCGACGCGGATAGGCCGAGTATCCGGCCACGATGATCAACGGCTTGAACTCGCGGGCGGCCTCGGCCACCGCGCCGTAGTCGAGGAATCCGGTGTTCGGGTCCGTGCCGTAGCTGCGCTGGTGGAACATCTTGCCGGAGATGTTGGGCCGGAAACCGTGGGTCAGGTGGCCGCCCGCGTCCAGCGACATCCCCAGCAGCCGCTGGTTGCCGAGCTTGTTGCGCAGCTTTTCCCAGTCCGCCTCGGACAGGTCGTTGACGTGCTTGGCGCCGAGGGCCGCCAGTTCGGGCGCTTCGACCCGGGTGGCCAGGATCGCCCAGAAGGCAACGAGGTTGGCGTCGATACCGGAGTGCGGCTGGACGTAGGCATACGGCGCTCCGAACAACTCACGGGCGTGTTCGGCGGCGAGACTTTCGACGGTATCGACGTTCTGGCAGCCCGCGTAGAACCGGTGCCCGATCGTGCCCTCCGCGTACTTGTCGGAGAACCAGGAGCCCATCGTCAGCAGCACCGCGGGCGAGGCGTAGTTCTCGCTGGCGATGAGCTTGAGCGAGTCCCGTTGATCGGCAAGCTCTTTACGTGTCGCCGCCGCGATACGCGGCTCCACCGACTCGATCACCTGCAACGCGGCCCGGTAGGCGGCACTCGCGGTCTCGGCGTACTCGGCACCGGGAGCGGCAGCGTTGGAGGTCACGGGGTCTGCAGTCATGGGGTTCAGCCTACTTTCCGCACCTGGGGCGCTCGATGCCCGTACCTGGGGCGCTCGATGCCCATACCTGGGCCGCTCGATGCCCATACCTGGGCCGCCGACTGTGGGATTGACACACGCCACACCCGCCGTCGGCGTGACGGTAACCCACGTTCGGCGGCGGCTCAGGCTCAGGCGGCTGCTCAGGCTCAGGCGGCCCGCAGCGACGACGGGATCAACGGCTCGTCGAGCAACGTGCCGAACCGCTGGGTCAGGCTGACCTCTTCGGGACGTTCATCCAGCCAGCCCCGCAGCAACCGGTACCCCTCGACGTAGGTGCTGGTGTAGGCGCGCCACAGCGGCGACGACAGGAACCGCAGCATCTGGCGGGCGCGTTGGTCGTTGACCAGCAGCCACCGCTTGAGGAAGACGACGACATCGTCGACGTCGCGGTGCTCGTCGTGCAGCATCAGCGCCGCATCCTGGCGCACCTCGGCCAGCGCCGCCGTCGCCTCCGACACCGCCTGAGCGCGCTCCCCGTCGAACCGCAGCCCCAGGTCGGCGTAGATCTCGCCGGCCCACACACCCCATTCGGGCCCGATCGCCGCGTACAGCGCGAGGTCGGCCAAGCCCTCGGCCATCAGGCACTGCGGGGTGTTGACCAGAAAAATGGTCTGCTCAGCCTGTCCCCTGCCCTCGACCAGCCCGGCCTCCTTGCGGCAGTGCTCGGTGTGGTGTCCCGGATACGACTCGTGCGCGACCAGCCGGGGCAGGTTCGACATCTGCTGCTTGAGGTCGGCGTTGACGGCCACCGTGGACTTGTAATCCCCGTGGTAGTAGTTGAAGCCCGACCACGGCTTGTCGGAAACCACCTCATAGGTGATGGTCTCCGCGTCGGGCAGCGGATACTCGGCGCGCACGCGGTCACGCAGCGCGCTGGAGAATGCGTGGATGCACTCTTCGAGGCGCGCAGGCGGAATCTCCTCGGCCGCGCGGTAGGCCTGCATCCGGTCGGCGAGCGGTCCGGACCCGCTCAGCACTTCGTCGAGCTGGCGATGGGCCTGCCGGTACCGCTCGGGGTCCCCTTTGGTGATGCGCACGTCGAAGTACGCCTCGACCTCGTCGACGAAGCCCACGTCTTCACCGGCGAATTTGCGACCCGCGCACGCCAGCGCCCGCAGGTGGGCGCCGATGTAGTCCATACGCGCTCGCTCCAGCCCGTCGACCGAGGTCAGCTCCCCCAGCAACCGGTCGGCCTGCCTGGCCAGGTCCGCGGGAACGGGCTGTGGTTCGGCGGCGACGGCACGGCGCAGCGCCGGGTCGCCGGTGAACGAGTCGACGTAACCCTCCTCCACTCGGTCGAAGCGCAGCCCGAGCAGCAGATACTCGCGGACCAACGAATCTGAGGTGCTGGCGTCCATGATCTCAACCGTAAATGCAAGACTGGGCGCATGGCGCGGCTGAGTGAACCCAGCCCATATGTGGAGTTCGACCGGAGTCAGTGGCGGAACCTGCGTATGTCGACGCCGCTGAAACTAACCGAGGACGAGCTGAAGAAGCTGCGCGGTATCGGCGAGAAGATCGACCTGCTCGAAGTCGAAGAGGTCTATCTGCCACTGGCCCGGCTGATCCACCTCCAGGTCGCCGCGCGCCAGCGGTTGTTCGCGACGACCGCCGAGTTCCTGGGCGGCGACTCAGACAGCGACTCTCAGCCCGACCGGCCGGTGCCGTTCGTGATCGGCGTCGCGGGCAGCGTCGCGGTCGGCAAGTCCACGACGGCCCGTGTGCTGCAGGCACTTCTGGCGCGATGGGAGCACCACCCGCGCGTCGACCTGGTGACCACCGACGGGTTCCTCTACCCCAACGCCGAACTGGTACGACGAAACCTGATGGGCCGCAAGGGTTTCCCGGAAAGCTACGACCGTCGTGCGCTGATGCGGTTCGTGACGACGGTCAAGTCCGGCGCGGAGTACGCGTGCGCGCCGGTGTACTCGCATCTGCTCTACGACATCGTGCCCGGTGAGAAACAGATCGTCCGGCATCCGGACATCCTGATCCTCGAGGGCCTCAACGTGCTGCAGACCGGGCCGACGTTGATGGTGTCCGACCTGTTCGACTTCTCGGTCTACGTCGACGCTCGCATCGACGACATCGAGAAGTGGTACATCGATCGGTTCCTCGGCTTGCGCACGACGGCGTTCGCCGACCCGGCCTCGCACTTTCACCACTACGCCACGCTCACCGACGAGCAGGCCGTGTTCGCCGCCAGCGACATCTGGCATTCGATCAACCGGCCGAACCTGATCGAGAACATCCTGCCGACCCGGCCACGGGCGACGCTGGTCTTGCGCAAGGACGCCGACCACTCGATCAACCGGCTGCGCTTGCGCAAGCTGTAGCCGGCTATCGGTTGATCCGGCGCCAGCCCTGGTACTGCAGTTCGGCGAACGCCAGCGTGTACACGCCGGTGGCCAGCGTCAGGACCACGCCGATCGTGGTGAGCGGGAACACATTCGAGATCACGAGCACGACCGCTGCGACGGCGTAGAGGACGTTGGCCACAATCACCGCCATGCCAGCCGCCTTCAGCGACTGCAGCGCCGCCAGACCCAGCACTGCTGCCCCGTAGGCGATGAAGAACGCCGCCATTCCGTACTCGAAGGCGACGGTGGTGCCCGACGTGTCGGCCAGCCAGCCCGCGAGCGGAAGGGCCGCGATACCGGCGAGGCCGGTGAGGATCGCGTCGGCACGCATCGCGAAACGCAGTAGGGCGTCCGTCGACTCGTTCAGCCGTTCTGAGAGTGCGGTCATGATGGTTTCCTTATCTTGTGGGGGCGAGGGACCGTTCCGGAGCCGACGCCGCAACCTCTGACGACGGCGGCTCCGGACCAGTCATGAGGGGGTCACGTCAGGCGACGCACCCCGAGGTACTGGGCGTAGGCGAATGCGAGGGTGACGGCGGTGAACCCGGCGATGCCCGCAACGCCGGCTTCGGTCAGCGGCAGCACGCCGGTCGCCAGCACCGCGGTCACGACGAGCGCGAAGACGATGTTGCCGACCAGCACGCCGACACCGACGCGGCGGACGTCGGACATCCCGGCCGCCAGGAACAGTGCGGCGCCGTAGCCGACGAGCGCGGCGCCGGCGATCCACTCGCTGGTGGCCGACAGACCGCTCAGTCGGGACAGCGGGTCGGCGGCCATCGCGATGACCAGGCCGAGACCCCCGCACAGCGTCGCGTCGGCACGCAGTGCCACGCGCAGCAGCGAGTCGGTGGTATCGCCTTCGCCGGTGGTGTTTACCAGGTGGGTGGTTGCGGTGGTCATGTCACCGACAGTGCTCAGATGCCGCTGCCAGATCGACGCAGAACGCTGCCAGCTACTGCCAGCCGCAGGTCACGTGGGTATCGGGCCCAACGCCGGCGCCGATGCGGATGCGCGTCAGTCCTGAGCGGCCACCAGGTTGCCGCGCAGATCGGCAGCGATCAGCCGCGCGGCCGCGTTCTGCCAGTTGTGCAGCGACCGCTGGGGCACTTCGGTGACGAACCACTGCCAGGCCTGGCGGGCCACGGGGTCGAGTCCCGTCGCGGTGGCGTTCTGCGCATAGGCCCGCACCCCGGCGACATACGGGAAGTACAGCGAGTTGTAGTGCCGCCACTCCTCGGTGGTGCCGAACTCGCCGCCGTCGCGGGGTTTGAGCCGGGCGATGCGCTCGGCCAGCAGCGCCTTGAGTTCGGTCGCCCGCTCCAGCGGTTGGCCGGAGGCGCCGCGCGAGGCCAACCGCTGGTCGATGATCGGCAGGTTGGTGAGCGGGCTGGCGATCAGCTTGGACAGGTCGCCGTAGTGCCCGAGCGCGCGGCGGGTGAGGCGGACGAACGTCTGCTCGTCGATGCCGTCGAGCGGATTGTCCTTGCGCAGCGGCAGCGCAGCCTCGGTGCTGCGCAGGGCGGCGCGGTCGGCGCGCAGGGCGGGCGAGCGCGAGAACGCCAACCGGTCGAGCACACCTGCCAGCGGGTCGGCCAGGACGTTGATCGCGATCGCGACCGCCAGGCTGGTGAACAGCAGCACCGTCAGCGCGGTGTCGTGACCGGTGACCGCCAGACCGATCAACGCCTGACCGCCGAACAGCACCGCCACCACCGTCGTCGCCGCGAACGAGCGCAGCATGTCGGCGCGCAACGCCTGCCCCTCGTCGAACGCATCCCCGATCGCGACCGCGACACCGAGCAGCGCCACGTCGAAACCCGTCGAAGCGAGCGCCAACCAGCTGGGCACCAGCCCCAGCGGGATGATCAGGATCGCGTTGCCCAACGCGAAGAACAACGTCGCGACCACCACGAAACCGACCACCGGGACCGGCTGCGACTGGCGCAGCACCGCGTACACCATGGCGCCAAGCGAGGGCACCGAGACCGCCGCGAACATCACCCAGTGGCCAAGGCGCAACGGGCCGTCGACGCTTCCGGCCATCGCGGCGCCGACGAACGCGGTCGCGGCCACCGCGGCGACCAGGCCGAGCTCACCGGCACGGCCACGCCAGGTGTCGCGGGGCCGGGACAGCTCGAGGAGCACCGCGAACCAGGCGATGCCCGGCACGGCGACGAGGTAGACCTCGATGCGGCTGAGCACATCGGCGCCGCTGACGGTCCGCACGGCATCCAGCGCGACCACCGCCGCGAAGCTCGTCAACCCGATCGCGGCCAGCACGAGCACAGGCTTACGCGGGTCGCGGGCCAGCAGATACAGCCCCAACCACCAGCTGAGCGCGAAGACCACCGCCGACAGCGCAGCCATGTTCTCAGTGTTCCATCAACTACGGCGTCACATCACATTCCGTACCGGCGATGGCGCACGGTGTAGTCGCGCAGCGCGCGCAGGAAGTCGACCCGCCGAAACGCCGGCCAGTAGGCGTCGGTGAACCACATCTCGGAGTACGCGCTCTGCCACAGCAGAAAGCCCGACAGCCGCTGCTCCCCCGAGGTGCGGATCACCAGGTCGGGGTCCGGTTGTCCGGAGGTGTAGAGGTTCTCCGAGATCGCGTCGATGGTGACGGCCTCGATCAGCTGTTCAGCGGTGCTGCCGTTGGCCAGCTCCTTGCTCAGCAGCTGACGGACGGCGTCGACGATCTCCTGGCGCCCGCCGTAACCGACGGCGAGGTTGACGTGAAAGCAGTCCGGACCCGAGTCGGTGGACCCGACCGCGTCACGCAGCCGGCGCGCGGGCTCCTCGCCGATCAGCTCCAGATCGCCGACGGTGCGCACACTCCAGTGGTTGGCGGGCGCGCAGATCTCCTCGACGACGTCGGTGATGATGTCGATCAGCGGGGACAGTTCGTCGGGCGCACGCTGCAGGTTCTCGGTGGACAGCAGATAGACCGTCGCCATCTCGATGCCGGTCTCCTGACACCAGCGCAGCATGTCGGCGATCTTTCTGGCGCCCATCCGGTAGCCGACGCTGACGTCGTCGTGTCCAAGGTCACGTGCCCATCGGCGGTTGCCATCACACAAAACGGCAATATGGCGCGGCAGTTGGGATTTGGACCGTGCCAGCTCCTGGCGCAGCCGCATCTCATACAGCCGATAGGCCGGCTCTTTGAGTCGCGGGGGAATGAGCTCCACGAAGATCCAGACTACTGTGAGGTTCGAAAACCCCCATGGCATTAGTGGAGGTGACATGACCCGATCCATCGACAGCACCGATTCCGATATGTCCCGCGACCCGCAGAACCCTGCGGAGGACTTTCCGGAAGCCGTTGTCGACGGTCTCGCCAATTTCATCGGTAAGCCGCGCGCACGGGGCTGGATACACGTGTACGCGGCGGGGATCGCAGCCATCTGCGGCGCCACGCTGGTGTCGGTGTCGTGGTCGGTCCAGTCCACGCGCGCGGGCGTCGCGACGCTGATCTACACGCTCACCATCGTGGCGATGTTCGCGGTCAGCGGCGCGTACCACCGGGTCGACTGGAAGTCGCCGACCGCACGCAAGTGGATGAAGCGACTCGACCACTCGATGATCTTCGTGTTCATCGCGGGCAGCTATACGCCGTTCGCCTTGCTGGCGTTGCCACAGACCGACGGCATGGTGCTGTTCTGGATCGTGTGGGGTGGTGCGATCGCGGGCGTGCTGCTCAAGTGCTTCTGGCCGTCGGCGCCGCGGTGGGTCGGCGTGCCGCTCTACATCCTGCTGGGCTGGGTGGCGGCGTGGTTCGTCGGACCGATCACGCACGGTGCGGGAGTGGCCGCGCTCGTGCTGCTGATCGTCGGGGGCGCGCTCTACAGCATCGGCGGTGTGCTCTACGCGCTCAAGTGGCCCAACCCGTGGCCGACGGTGTTCGGCCATCACGAGTTCTTTCATGCGTGCACCGCGGTGGCAGCGATCTGCCACTACATCGCGATGTGGTTCGCGGTCTTCTAGAGCTGGGTGACGTTTTCGGGGGTCCAGTAGGCCTTCATCGACGCGATCTTGCCCTCCTCGTTGAAGGTCATCACGCTGATGATCTCGATGCGCATCTTGTTCTCGCCGAGGTCGATGGTCAGCGCCCAGAAGAACGCCGCCTCGTTGCCCAACGCCCGCAGCGTGACGACGTCGGCCTGGGCGCCCGTCGTGGGGAGCGCGTCGTAGAAACCGCGGATCGCCTTGCGGCCTATGTGCACCTCGCCGCCAACCGGATCCTCGACGGTGCCGTCGTCGGCGTACAACTCGGCGATGTCATCGGCCTTACCCTGCGCAGCCAGTTCGAGGTAACGGGTGACGGTCTTGGCGTTGTCTTCCGGCGTCGGCATGCGCCGAACGCTACACGGACGCGCCCAGGGCGGCAGCGAGTTCCGGCGCCGTGGTGACCGGCAGGTCGCACGTTCTGCCACGGCACACATAGGCGGCGTCGGCGCCGCCGACGCGGTCGCGGTCGATCAGCAGTTCGGACGAATTCACCACGCCGCCGACGACGACCGCTCCGCCCGGCGCGAGCCGCCGCGCTGCCGACAACAGTTCCGACCGGCCAGGGTCACACGCCACTGCGATCTGGATCGGCCCGCGCACCGCCGCCTCTGCGACGGCGAGCCAGTGTCCACCCGAGCGCGGCAGCCGGGTCAGGATCGGCGTGGCCGCCGCCAGAGTGGCCTCGGCCGCCGCGCCGTAGCGATCCGCCCGCCAGGCGGGGGCGAGGTGCGCTGCGGTGAGCAGCGCCTCGGCGATCAACGACGCACCCGATGGTGTCGCACCGTCGAGCGGATCGGCCGGCCGCACCATCAATGCCTCGGCGTCGTCGGCGGTGTCGAACCACCGGCCGGGCCGGCCCGGGTCGGCGAAGTGCTCGAGCGCGATGTCGAGCAGCGTCATCGCGGCCTCCAGCCAGTCCGGGTCACCCGTCATCTGGTGAACGGTCAGTAGGCCGGTGGCCAACGCCCCATGGTCTTCGAGAATCCCGGCGCTGTCGCCGACCGCACCGCCGAGGCTCGCCCGCCGCAGTCTGCCGTCGACGACGTGCAGATTCCACACGCCGCGCGCACAATTCGTTGCGGCGGTGAGCAATTCGGGCCGGTCGAGCGCGACAGCGGCTTCGGCGAGCGCCGTGATCGCCAGCCCGTTCCACCCGGTGACGACCTTGTCGTCGCGGCCGGGTTGCGGCCGGGTGAGCCGGGCCGCCAGCAGCGCTGCCCGCACACTGACGAACCGGTCCTGGTCGTCGGGGTCGCGCGGCAACTGCAGCACCGACGCACCCTGCTCAAATGTGCCCACCTCGGTCACGGCGAAAAGCTCTGCCGCCCACTGCCCGTCGTCGTCACCGAGGAACCCGCGCAGTTGCGCGGGGGTGAAGACGTACGTCAGGCCTTCCCCCCCGTCCGCGTCGGCATCCAGCGACGACGTGAACATGCCGTCGGCGCCGAGTTCGTCGATGATGAATGCGGCTGTTTCGACGGTTACCTTGTGCGCCAACGGATTTCCGGTACGTCGCGCCCAATGGGCGTACACCCGCAACAGTAGGGCGTTGTCGTAAAGCATCTTCTCGAAGTGCGGAACCACCCAGGCCGCGTCGACGCTGTAGCGGGCGAAGCCGCCCGCCAACTGATCGTAGATTCCGCCGCGGGCCATCGCCGTGCAGGTCCGCTCGACGGTTTCGATGGGCATGATGTCGCCCGTGCGTTCGTGATTGCGCAGCAGACCCTCGAGCAACGCCGATGGTGGAAACTTCGGTGCGCCAGCGGGATTGGTGGCGAATCCACCGCGAGCGACGTCCTCGTCCTGCAGCACCGCGGCAACGGCGTGGTCGCACAGCGCGGGCTGCAACGGCGGTCCCCCGCCGGGCAACCCGGCCGCCATCGTCCGCAGTTCCTCGGTGATCTTCTCGGACGCCTGCTCGACTTCGCCGCGGCGGTTGTGCCAGGTGTCGATGACCGCGGCCAGCAGCTGGAGGAAGGTCGGCTTCGGGTAGTACGTCCCGCAGAAGAACGGCCTGCCGTCGGGAGTGAGGAAGCAGGTCATCGGCCAGCCACCCTGCCCCGTGAGCGCAACAGTCGCGCTCATGTACACCGCATCGAGGTCGGGACGCTCCTCGCGGTCGACCTTGATGCAGACGAAGCCGTCGTTCATCACCGCGGCGACCTCGTCATCGTCGAACGACTCGTGGGCCATGACATGACACCAGTGGCAGGCCGCGTAGCCGATCGACAGCAGGATCGGCACATCGCGGTCGGCAGCCTCGGCCAGCGCCTCAGGCGTCCATTCGCGCCAGTGCACCGGGTTGGCGGCGTGCTGACGCAGATACGGGCTGGTGGCCCGCGAGAGTGTGTTAGCCCCCGGGCTCACGTTTCGTCCCGTCGGGCGGCGCATCGGACTCGATCGGCGCCTGGGGCTCGTCGGGCGGCTCGGCGATCTGGTCGGCTTCCGCATCCGGCGGGTCGAACGAGTCCGGCACCTTGCGCAGCTGCCGGTTCATCGACCGGACCAGCAGGAACGTGCCGACCAGCAGCAGCACCACGATCAGCAGGCCCAACGGGCTGGCCTTGCCGAAGTCCGGTCCGGTGTCCCTGGGTGGTTCCTGCTGGGCCAGCAGGTCGACGGCGAGCAGGAGGTTCATCGGCCCTCGATCCCGGCGAAGAGGTCGTCCTCAGGAAGCGATACGGGCACGCGCGAGCGGGCCAACTCGAACTCCTCGGTGGGCCAGAGCCGTTGCTGCCATTCGATCGGCGCGCGGAAGAAGTCCCCGTTGGGGTCGATCTGGGTGGCGTGCGCGCGCAACGCGTCGTCGCGCAGCGCGAAGTACTTGGCGCACTCGACGCGGGTGGTCACCCGCTTGGCGAAGATGTCGTGCTCGGGATCCCAGTGCTTGAGCCACTTCTCGAACGGGCCGACCTCCCCGTGTTTGGCGAACTCGTCCTGCAGCAGCTGCATCCGCTGTCGCACGAAGCCGTGCGTGTAGTACAGCTTCTGGACATCCCACGGCTCGCCGGCGTCGGGGAACAGGAGGTGGTCACCGGCGGCGTCGTAGGCACCCATCGACACCTGGTGGCACCTGATGTGGTCCGGATGCGGATAGCCGCCGTTCTCGTCGTAGGTGGTCATCACGTGTGGCCGGAACTCGCGCACGACGCGCACCAGCGCCTCCACCGGTTGCTCGAGCGGCACCACCCCGAGGCAGCCTTCCGGCAGCGGCGGAAGCGGGTCGCCTTCGGGCAGGCCGGAGTCGACGAAGCCGAGCCAGCGGTGCTCGACGCCGAGGATCTCGGCGGCCTTGGCCATCTCGTCGCGGCGGATCTCGGCCATCCGGCCGTGCACCTCGGGCAGGTCCATGGCCGGGTTGAGGATGTCGCCGCGCTCGCCGCCGGTGAGCGTGACCACAAGCACACGCACACCCTCGTCCACGTACCGAGCCATGGTGGCGGCACCCTTGCTGGACTCGTCGTCCGGGTGGGCGTGCACCGCCATCATCCGCAGTTCACTCAACCTGCTCTGCCTTATCATCGCGCTGTCGTCTCCGGCGATATCAACCCGCGGAGACGTCTCAATAGTCCCTATAGTTCCAGTTCTGTAGATCTATCCGACCGACGGGCATAGAAAACCAGATGATCGAGCGCCCCGCCGCACGCTACGGCCGCCAGCGGCTGCCCGGTAACCGCCGCCGTTGGGTCGCGGTCGCGTTCACGTTGCTCGCGCTGGCGGTGGGGGTGACGGTCGCCGTGGTGGCGTTCGGACGGTTCGAGAGCGAGCCCGTGACGGGCGAGCTGGGCGCCTACGAACTGGTCGACGACGAGACGGTGTCGGTCACGATCAGCGTCACCCGCGAGGACCCGTCCCAGCCGGTCGTCTGCATCGTGCGCGCCCGCTCCATCGACGGCGCCGAGACGGGCCGTCGGGAGGTGCTGGTCCCGCCGGCCTCGCAACAGACGGTGCAAGTGACCGCACCGGTCAAAGCGACCCGCCAGCCCGTGATCGGCGATATTTACGGGTGCGGAACCGACGTGCCGTCGTATCTGGTGGCCCCTTGAAATCATGCTGATTCGTCGGTCCGGCAAACGGCGAACTGCGAATTCGTGAAATCCGATTGGCCCGTCGGTGCTACCATGGTCGGGTACACGGTTCCTGCTGGAGCCGTGTATTGCTGCATTTGGTGCTGTGCTTGAGCACGTGAACCGCGGCAATACACGTCAAGCCCCGGCGCCGTACCACGAGACGTCTTACGCGAGAAAAGCGCGAGCACGCCGCAAGACCCAGAAGGACAGGAGCGCGACGATATGACCGATACGCAGGTCACCTGGCTTACCCAGGAGGCATTCGACCGGTTGAAGGCGGAGCTCGACCAGCTGATCGCCAACCGGCCCGTCATCGCCGCCGAGATCAATGACCGCCGCGAAGAGGGTGACCTCCGCGAGAACGGCGGCTACCACGCCGCCCGCGAGGAGCAGGGCCAGCAGGAGGCCCGGATCCGTCAGCTGCAGGAACTGCTCAACAGCGCCAAGGTCGGCGAGGCGCCCAAGCAGTCCGGCGTCGCGCTGCCCGGCTCGGTGGTCAAGGTGCAGTACGGCGACGACGAGAGCGACACCGAGACCTTCCTGATCGCCACCCGCCAAGAGGGCATCAGCGACGGCAAGCTCGAGGTGTACTCGCCGAAGTCCCCGCTGGGCGAGGCGCTCCTCGACGCGAAGGTCGGCGACGTGCGCACCTACACGGTGCCCAGCGGCAGCACGGTCAAGGTGAAGCTGCTCGAGGCCGAGCCGTATCACGCCTGACGGCCCGGCCCACTCCCAGCCGAATTCGAGTCGCGGACCGGATGCGGTTTAGCATCCGCTCATGGCGCAGATCGCCGAGGACCTTTTCCTGCTGCTGCTCGACAACGCTTCGGCGCAACCGGTTCTCGACCGTCCGCGCCGGGAGCGGGTGTTGGCCGCCGCGGTGCTGCTCGACCTGGCCCTGGCCTGCCGAATCCGCCCGTCGGTCGACGGTGACCCGGTCGAACCGGGCCGCCTGATCGCGTTGTCGGTGGCCGGCGCGACGGACCCGGTCGCAGAACCGGCGTTTTCGCTGTTGCAGCGCCGCCCGTTGCGGCCCCGATCGGCGGTCAAGCGGCTGGCCAAGCACACCGAAAGCAACGTCGTCGGCCATCTGGAGCGAACCGGTCAGATCCGACGTATCCCTCTGCCGGACAAGCGGTTCGGACACGAGTTCGCATGGCCGCTGACCAACCGCAACCGCGTCGGCCACGCGCGCTCGGCGCTGTTGTCGGCGCTGTTCGATCGCAGGCCGCCGGGCCCGACCGCAGCCGCGATCATCACGCTGCTGCACGCGATCGACGGTCTGGGCGCACTGCTCAGCCTCAATGACCGGGGCTGGCGGTGGGTGCATGCCCGCGCCGGCGAGATCGCGCTGGGCAGCTGGGTCGAAGAGTCACCGACGGCGCTGCCCGAGATGAACCTGGCGGTCACGGCCTCGGCGCTGCGCCCGGCGCTGACCTAGCCGCTAGCTCAAAGCCTGCTCAAGGTCGGCCAGCAGATCCGCGACGTCCTCGATACCGACCGACAGCCGCACCAGGTCATCGGGGACCTCCAGTTGGGAACCGGCGGTCGACGCGTGGGTCATGGCGCCGGGGTGCTCGATCAGCGATTCGACGCCGCCCAACGACTCGGCGAGAATGAAAACCTCTGTGCGGGAACACAGTTTGCGCGCGGCCTCCGCTCCCCCGCGCAGTCGCACGGAGATCATGCCCCCGAAGCCGGTCATCTGCCTTGCCGCGACCTCGTGGCCCGGATGCGTGGGCAGCCCCGGGTAGAGCACGGTCTCGATCGCGGGATGTCCCTCGAGGAACTCGGCGATGACGGCCGCGTTGTCACTGTGCCGCTGCATGCGGATCACTAGTGTCTTCAGGCCGCGAAGGGTGAGGTAGGCGTCGAAGGGTCCGGGCACCCCGCCCGCACCGTTCTGCAGGAAGGCGAACGCGGCGTCGAGTTCCTCGTCGTTGGTCAGCAGCGCGCCGCCCACCACGTCGGAGTGCCCCCCGATGTACTTGGTGGTCGAGTGCAACACGATGTCGGCGCCCAGCAGCAGCGGCTGCTGCAGCGCGGGTGAGGCGAAGGTGTTGTCCACCAACACTTTCACATTCGACGTCGCCGCGATCTGCGCGATCGCGCTGATGTCGGCGATCGACAGCAGCGGGTTGGTCGGCGTCTCGACCAGGATCAACCGGGTGTTCGGCGTGATCGCCGCGCGCACCGCGTCCAGATCGGCGAGCGCAACGGCGGTGTAGTCGATGCCCCACTTGGTGAATACCTTGTCGATCAGCCGGAATGTCCCGCCGTAAGCGTCGTCGGGCATCACCACGTGGTCACCGGGCCGCAGAACCGCCCGCAACGCGCAATCCGTCGCCGCCATGCCCGAGGAGAACGCCCGCCCGTAGGCCGCGGCCTCCACCGCGGCGAGGGAGACCTCGAGCGCCGCCCGGGTGGGGTTGCCGGTTCTGGCGTATTCGTAGCCTCCGCGCAGCCCGCCGACGCCGTCCTGCGCGAACGTCGAGCTGGCGTAGATCGGCGCGTTGACGGCACCCGTGGTCAGATCGGGTCGGACGGCGTGGATGGCCTTCGTGGAAAGACCCTGAGTAGAAAGGCCCTGCGTTTCGTTCTTCGACATCACCGCTCAGCCTAGCCACGACTGTGCCGCATGCCGACCGGGTAGACATGTCCCATGAATTCTGCGACCCGCCTCGAGGACATGCTCGAGCTGGATTCCCTGCTCTCACCCGAGGACATCGAGCTGCGCCAGACCGTGCGCCGGTTCGGCGAACAGCGGCTGCGGCCGTTCATCGCCGAGTGGTTCGAAACCGGTCAGGTGCCGGTTCGCGAACTGGCCGCCGAGTTCGGCAAGCTCGGGCTTCTGGGCATGCACCTCAAGGGTTACGGCTGCGGCGGATCGACCGCGACGGCCTACGGCCTGGTGTGCCAGGAACTCGAGGCGGTGGACAGCGGGCTGCGCAGCCTGGTGTCGGTGCAGGGCTCGCTGGCGATGTTCGCGATCCACCGCTGGGGCAGCGAGGAGCAGCGCAACCAGTGGCTGCCTGCGATGGCCACCGGTGAGGCCATCGGGTGTTTCGGGCTGACCGAACCCGACTTCGGCTCCAATCCGGGCGGGATGCGCACGACCGCCAAGCGGGACGGATCGGACTGGATCGTGCGCGGTTCGAAGATGTGGATCACCAACGGGTCGGTTGCCGATCTGGCGGTCGTGTGGGCCCGAACCGACGACGGGGTCGCCGGATTCCTGGTGCCCGCCGGAACGCCGGGATTCTCCGCGACCGACATGACACACAAGTTGTCGCTGCGGGCCTCGGTCACCTCGGAATTGCACCTCGACGACGTCCGGTTGCCGGCCGACGCGAAGCTTCCCGACGCGCGCGGACTGTCCGGGCCGCTCAGCTGCCTGTCGGAGGCCAGGTTCGGCATCGTGTTCGGCAGTGTCGGCGCCGCCAGGGACTGCCTGCAGAGCGCGCTCGACTACGTCGGCACACGGGAGGTGTTCGACAAACCGCTGGCGGGCTACCAGCTGACTCAGGCCAAAATCGCCGATATGGCAGTCGAACTCGGCAAAGCTCAACTCCTCGCCCTTCACCTCGGCAAGCTCAAGGACGAGGGCAAGATCAAGCCCGAGCAGGTCAGCCTCGGTAAGCTGAACAACGTCCGCGAGGCCATCCAGATCGCCCGTCAGTGTCGAACCCTGTTGGGCGCCAACGGGATCACCCTGGAGTATCCGGTCATCCGGCACGCCAACAACCTGGAGTCGGTGCTGACGTACGAGGGCACCTCGGAGGTGCATCAGTTGGTCATCGGAGAGGCGCTGACCGGCGTCAGCGCCTTCCGATGATCGGTTACTGCTGCGGGGTGACTTGAGGCGGCGGACCGGGCGGTAATGGTTGCGGGTTGAGGTCGGCCACCTGGCCCCCGCTGAGCTTGCGATAGGCGTACACCTCGATGAGCGCGACCAGCGGAAGCGCGACGAGCAGACCCACGCCGCAGAGCAACGCCCCGACGACCGTGATGGCGAAGACAGCCAGCAATGTCAGCAGCACCTGACCGAAGTTATTCTTCGCGATGTCGAAGCTCGTTTTGATCGCGTCGATCGGCGAGAGGTTGCGGTCCAGCAGGGCGATCACGGTGAACATCGTGAAGATGGTCACGATGAAACCGGGAACGAAGCACAGCGCATAGCCGATTGAAGAAAGGAATCCGACGATCAGGCTGGCGATGATGACGCTGCCCACGCTACGCGGTTTGAAGAACGATCCGATATTTACCGGTTGACCGTTGGCGATACGCAACATGCCATTGTAGTAGGCGGATTGGATAGCTCCGCCTACGACGAGGGAGACTAGCCAGCCGACAATGGTGATGGTGAGGCTGGCGGGTCCAGACACATTGAACGAGAAGGCAAAACCATCGCCGTCGGACGTGTAACTGGTCGATTCCGGTTCCACGAGGGCCGACAGGACGCCAAATAGCACCTGTAGCAGGGCGATGATCAGCCCGTAGACCAGCGTCGGAACGATCAGTGCGGCGGCATTGGAGGTGAACTTCCCCCACGCCCACGAGAACGCCTGTCCGACGCTATACCTCTGAACGCCAGGGTATCCCGGCTCACCCGGCGGCGGATAGCCGCCTGGAGGCGGGTAACCGGCCTGCCCCGGTGGCGGATAACCACCGGGTGGTGGCGGAGGATTGTATTCCGGCGGAGGGGGCGGTTGATCAGTCATGTGACCTTCCCGGTTGACTACAGCGGTAAGCAGACGGTGGAGACGAGTTTATCCGCATTGGTCTGCCGTTTGGCGTCCCACAGCGGGAACAAATAGCCGATATAGCAGATCGCGGCGTCGATGGTATGCGCCAGTTGCCGCAGGATCGACATAGCGAACCCGATTGGCTGCCCGGTCTTTTCACTGACTACCTTGAAGTTCTGCATCGACTTGCCGATGCTGGAGCCGGTGGTCCCCTGGCGGTAACCGTAGTTCCAGATCACGTATGTAAGAACGAGTACCGGAGCGATGAGGGCGGCCGACGCCTGCCCCAGCATCGACGGCTCCATCACGCAGATCTCACGCATGTCGGTTTCTGAATACTCTGTCACGCAGGTGGTTTCCTGCGTTGCGAGTAACACGGCCCAGCCGATGCCGAGGATGAGGAACGTGGGGATGTTATCGATCAGCCATGCCAAGACGCGAGTGAACCAGGGCGTGTAAGCCTCTCTCGGTAGTGCTTGAACCGGTTGCGCTGGAGGTGGATAGCCGGTCACCATTTGCGGTGGCGGAGTTCCGCCGCCCTGCGAACCGTCGGGTGAAGACGGACCGCTTGCCGGAGGCGGCGGTTCATCGCTCATGGACGGCTCCAGTCAATGGCTTAGCTGGGATCAAGCGTGCCTAATCTACCCGAGAAGCCGCTTTGTGCAGAGTTTTCTGTGCGAAACACCGGCCCGATGACGGTGAGGCGCTAGCGAACCCGGCGCTTACTTCCATCAGACAGGAAACCGAGCAGGTCGTGGCGGGTCAGCACGCCGACGGGCTTACCCTCCTCGACCACCATCACCGCGTCACACTCGCGAAGTTCTTTCGCTGCGGCACTGACCAGTTCGCCGGCGCCGATCAGCGGCATCGGCGGGCTCATGTGCTCGGCCACCGCATCGGCGAGCTTGGCCCGTCCCTCGAACACCGCGGAGAGCAGTTCGCGTTCGGACACGCTGCCCGCGACCTCCCCGGCCATTACCGGCGGTTCGGCACCGACGACGGGCATCTGCGAGACGCCGTATTCGCGCAGGATCCCGATGGCGTCGCGAACGGTCTCCGACGGGTGCGTATGCACGAGGTCCGGCAACGCCCCCGACTTGCCGCGCAGCACTTCACCGACCGTGGACTCCTCCACCGACCCGTCCATCCGGCTACGCAGGAAGCCGTACGACGACATCCAATCGTCGTTGAAAACCTTTGCGAGATAGCCTCTTCCGCCGTCGGGCAACAGCACGACAACCAGTGCGTCGGGGCCGGCCTGTTCGGCGACCTTGTTGGCGGCCACCACTGCCATACCGCACGACCCGCCGACGAGCAGCGCCTCTTCGCGCGCCAGCCTGCGCGTCATCTCGAACGAATCGGCATCAGAAACCGCGATGATCTCGTCGGGCACCGCGGGGTCGTAAGCCTTGGGCCAGAAGTCCTCGCCCACGCCCTCCACCAGATACGGCCGTCCCGAGCCGCCGGAGTACACCGAACCCTCCGGATCGGCGCCGATGACCCGCACCTTGCCGTCGGACACTTCCTTCAGGTAGCGACCGGCGCCGGTGATGGTGCCCCCGGTGCCCACACCCGCCACGAAATGCGTGACCTTGCCGTCGGTGTCGGCCCAGATCTCCGGGCCGGTGGTCTCGTAGTGCGACTCGGGCCCCATCGGGTTGGAGTACTGGTCCGGCTTCCACGCACCGTCGATCTCCCCGACCAGCCGGTCGGAGACGCTGTAGTAGCTGTCGGGATGATCGGGTGGCACCGCGGTCGGACACACCACCACGTCGGCGCCGTATGCGCGCAGCACGTTGCGCTTGTCCTCGCCGACCTTGTCTGGGCAGACGAAGATGCACCTGTAGCCCCGCTGTTGGGCGATCAGCGCCAGCCCCACCCCCGTGTTCCCCGACGTCGGTTCGACGATCGTGCCGCCGGGCTTGAGCTCCCCGATGGCCTCGGCAGCGTCGATCATCTTGATCGCGATGCGGTCCTTCGAGCTGCCGCCGGGGTTGAGGTACTCGATCTTGGCCGCGACCATACCGGCCCCCGGCGGCACAACAGAGTTCAGCTGTACCAGGGGGGTATTGCCGATGAGTTCACTGACGTGCCGGGCGATCCGCATGACTCCATCGTGTCAGGCGACTCCCGCCGTCACCAGGTCGGCTACCAGGTGGCCTCGCGGATGTATTCGCCGATCTGGCGCAACGAGCGTTTCGCCTCGGGCACGATCGGCGCCGCGATCTGGAACACGTGCATCTGCCCCGGCCAGACGCGGACTTCGACCGGCACACCGGCCGCAGCCAGGCGCCGCGCGGCCTTGCGCGCATCGCTCACCAGTACCTCGGAGCCCGAGACGTGGATCAGCGTGCGGGGCAGCCCGGGTTCGATGTGGTCGAGCGGCTCGTAGACCTCTTCGGGCTTGCCATCCTTGCGACCATGCCGCGCCGCGTCCTCGATCAGGTCGACGAGCGCTTCGAACGCCCGTGGCGGGAACATCGCGTCGGTGCGGATGTTCGGGTGGTTGGCCCGCGCCTCGTTGTCGATCTCAAAGAGGGGCGACATCGTCACCATCGCGGCAGGCACCTCAGTCTTAAGGCCTTCGCGCTGCAGGCGTTCGGACAGGGCCAGCGCCAAGTAGCCGCCCGCGGAGTCCCCGGCCAGGACGATCTGGTCGGGCTCGTAGCCGTGCAGGCGCAGCCACTGGTAGGCGTCGTAGCAGTCGTCGATCGCCATGCCGACGGAGTGCTTCGGGATCATCCGGTAGTTGACGACCAGCACTGGACAATCGGCGTAGCCCGACAGCGCCTGCACCAGGCGGCCGTGCGAGTTGACACCGCAGGTCAGAAATGCGCCGCCGTGCAAGTAAAGGATGACGCCGCGTTTGCCGTCCGCGGGCAGCACACCGGGTGCCCGGACGAGTTGCGCAGTGCAATTCGGCAAAGAAATCGTGGCCCGCACGGTGCCCGGCGCAGGCCGCGCGATGCGCGAGACGAAGTCGACAAAACCCCAGGGCCACGGCAGCTTCGGCGCATAGCTGCCGATAGCTAGCGTGGGTCGAACAGTTAGCAGGGCCGCGAGCGATGCAAGCCGACCGCCAAGGCTCGGGCCGTCCTCGACGACCTCTACCGGCGCTCCGTCACTGACCGGGAACTTACGGGGCTTACGCGTGTGAGCGGGCGGTATGCCTCGCGGGCGAACATGGCTGGATTTGCTTGGTGCGGTCATTACAACCACCCCCTCCGACGTTTCAAGCCGCCGCGGTGCTGAGCACGCCTAATTTTCTGGACGTGACTCGCACCTTAGCTTGACAGCTTACGTTCGTTTCAACAATTAGTGAGTCATATTCGATACCGGAGTTGATACCGCAATGTGATCCCTTATCGCTTCTCGCCACGCGGATACCCCAGAAAAGCCACTTAAACTTGCCGACGTGGGCACACCACGACGGACGAGCACCATCGCCTTCGCAGCCGCGGCCACGCTCGCCTCGGTCGGTTCGGCCTATGTCGGGGCGCGCAACCTGCTGATCGGGCAGGCCGATCAGGCTCGTCGGGTCATTCCGCACGCGTGGGACATCCCGCCCCGCGCCGACGGCGTCTACGCACCCGGCGGCGGTCCCCTCGAGCGCTGGCGCCGTGAAGTGCCGTTCGACCTGCATCTGATGGTCTTCGGCGACTCCACCGCAACCGGTTACGGCGCCTCCTCCGCCGAGGAGGTGCCCGGAGTCCTGCTCGCGAGGGGTCTGGCCGAGGTCTCCGGTAAGCGGATCCGGCTGAGCACCAAGGCGATCGTCGGGGCGACGTCGAAGGGACTGTCGGGCCAGATCGACGCGATGTTCGTCGCGGGCCCACCGCCCGACGCCGCGGTGATCATGATCGGCGCCAACGACATCACCCGGCCTAACGGCATCCGACCGTCGGCGCGCCGACTGGGAAAGGCGGTGCGCAGGTTGCGGGCCGCGGGCGCCGTCGTGGTGGTGGGAACGTGCCCTGACTTCGGCGTCATCACCGCGATACCGCAGCCCCTGCGCGCGGTGACACGCAGCCGGGGCCTGCAGCTTGCCCGGGCTCAGACGGCTGCGGTGCGAGCCGAGGGCGGGGTTCCCGTGCCGCTGGCCGACCTGCTGGCGCCGCACTTCCGGACCACCCCCGACGTGCTGTTCTCGCCCGACATGTTCCACCCATCCGGCGCCGGCTATGCGCTGGCAGCCAACCAACTGCTGCCCGCGCTGTGTAATGCGTTGAGCGACTGGCTCGGTGGCGCGTCGCCGGAGTTACCGTGGCGGACGCGCTCGGGTGAGGGCTTCGCGCTGCTGGCCCGGGTGGGCGGGTTGAGCCGGCTGTGGCGGCGGTCGACTGGGGTCCCCGCACCCATCGTGGCGTCCGCGAGCTAGGTTCTCCCCATAGCCGTCAATGCGAGGAGACACCATGCCTGAAGCCGTCATTGTCGCGACCGCGCGGTCGCCGATCGGCCGCGCCGCGAAGGGTTCGCTGGTCGACATCCGTCCCGACGACCTGGCCGCGCAGATGGTGCGCGCGGTGCTGGACAAGGTGCCCGCACTGGATCCGCGGGAGATCGACGACCTGATCATGGGCTGCGGCCAGCCCGCAGGCGAGGCCGGCTTCAACGTCGGCAGGGCGGTGGCCGTGCAGCTCGGCTACGACTTCCTGCCGGGGACGACGGTGAACCGCTACTGCTCGTCGTCGCTGCAGACCACGCGCATGGCGTTCCACGCGATCAAGGCCGGCGAGGGACATGCGTTCATTTCGGCTGGCGTGGAGACGGTTTCGCGGTTCCCGAAGGGTACGGCGGACGGTTGGCCCGACAGCAAGAACCCGTTGTTCGCCGACGCGATGAGCCGCTCGGATCAAGCGGCCGCCGGTGCCGAGGAGTGGCACGACCCGCGCGAGGACGGCTTGCTGCCGGATGTCTACATCGCGATGGGCCAGACCGCCGAAAACGTGGCGCTGTACACCGGCATCAGCCGCGAGGACCAGGACCACTGGGGTGTTCGGTCGCAGAACCGGGCCGAGGAGGCCATCAAGAACGGCTTCTTCGAGCGCGAGATCGTCCCGGTGACGCTGCCCGACGGAACCGTCGTGTCCACCGATGATGGCCCTCGGGCCGGGACCACCTACGAGAAGATCAGCCAACTCAAGCCGGTGTTCCGGCCGAACGGCACCGTGACGGCCGGCAACGCCTGCCCACTCAACGACGGCGCCGCCGCGTTGATCGTCATGTCGGACACCAAGGCTCGCGAGCTGGGCCTGACGCCGCTGGCGCGTGTCGTCTCGACGGGGGTGAGCGGGCTGTCGCCGGAGATCATGGGTCTCGGCCCGATCGAGGCGACGAAGAAGGCGCTGGCCAACGCCGGCATGTCGATCGGCGATATCGACCTCTACGAGATCAATGAGGCGTTCGCGGTGCAGGTGCTCGGCTCGGCGCGCGAACTGGGCATGGACGAGGACAAGCTCAACGTCTCGGGCGGTGCGATCGCACTGGGCCATCCGTTCGGCATGACCGGCGCGCGGATCACCGCGACGCTGCTGAACAACCTGACGACCCACGACAAGACGTTCGGCCTCGAGACGATGTGTGTCGGCGGCGGCCAGGGCATGGCGATGGTGATCGAGCGGCTCTCCTAGCCCGCGAAGAGCCCGCGAAAACGAAAAGGCCCGGCACATTTCGTGCCGGGCCTTCTCGTCAAGCTGCTAATCGCTTTGGAAGTACGACAGCAGTCGCAGGATTTCGATGTACAGCCAGACCAGCGTGACGGTCAGGCCGAGCGCGACGCCCCACGCCGCCTTCTCCGGTGCACCGGCGCGGATCATCTGATCGGCCGAATCGAAGTCGATCAGGAAGCTGAACGCGGCCAGGCCGATGCAGACCAGCGAGAAGATGATCGCGATCGGACCACCGGCGCGCAGGCCCATGCCCTCGCCGCCGCCGACACCGAACATCGCCAGCACCAGGTTGCCGAGCATGAGCACCAGGACACCGAACAGGCCGGCGACGATCATGCGGGTGAACTTCGGGGTGACGCGGATGGCGCCGGTCTTGTAGACGACGAGCATGCCGAAGAACACGCCGAACGTGGCGAGCACCGCCTGGGTGATCAGCGCGCCCGCGCTGCCGCCCGCGATCTCGACACTCCTACCGAACACCCACGAGATGGCGCCCAGGAAAAGACCCTCCAGGCCCGCGTAGCTCAAGACGATCGCGGGGTTGTCCTGCTTGCGACCGAAGGTGGCCACCAGGACCAACACCAGGCCGCCGATCGCTCCGACCATCGCCAGCGGAAGGGCAATAGCCGGGTTCACCGCCGCCAGGAAGTAGGTGACCACTGCGACGGCCGCCAACACCGCCAGCGTGACGCCGGTCTTGGTGACGACATCGTCGATGGTCATCGGGCGGGCAACGCCGGCCTGGCGCTGCTCCGGGTACTGCGTCACATAGGGGTCGGCGTGGACCGCCTGCGTACCGTAGGCGGCGGCCCCTGTTCCGAACTGCGCATATCCGCCCTGCGACTTTGGCAGGGATCGAAATACGGGGTTGCTGGATTCCCGCACCGTGGGTTCCTCTCCTGATGATGTCGATCGTCAATCGGCGAACACACCGTCAACGAATCATGTCCCTGGTCGGTTCCCGGCCGCGCCGATCACTTTCCCAGCTGGTTCACGAGAAACCCTACCCAAAGCATTCGCAGGTCGGGCAACGTTCTAGATTGCATACTCGTGGGCGAAAACGAGGATGTCCTAGTAACCGTTGACCGCGGCGTCGGCCTGATCACCCTCAACCGGCCCAAGGCCATCAATTCGCTGAACCACTCCATGGTCACCGCGATGTCGCGTGTGCTGGCCGAATGGGCCGACGACGATGCCGTCACCGCCGTCGTCGTCGACGGCGCCGGCGAACGCGGCCTGTGCGCGGGCGGCGACATCGTCGCGCTCTATCACAGCGCCAGGGCCGAGGGACCTGACAAAGGGCGTGAAGCGCGCCTCTTCTGGTACGACGAATACCTGCTCAACGCCCAGATCGGCCGGTTCGCCAAACCGTATGTCGCCCTGATGGACGGCATCGTGATGGGCGGCGGCGTCGGGGTCAGCGCCCACGGCAGCGTGCGCGTCGTCACCGACACCACCAAGATGGCGATGCCGGAGGTCGGCATCGGCTTCGTTCCCGACGTCGGCGGCACGCTGATCCTGTCGCACGCACCCGGGCTACTCGGCTACCACGCCGCGCTCACGGGCGCGAACTTCGACGGAGCCGACGCGATCGCGATGGGTTTCGCCGACCACTTCGTCCCCCACGACAAGCTCGCCGACTTCAAGGCCGCGATCCTCGCGGCCGGGATCAATGACGCACTGGCCGCCCATGCCATCGAGCCACCGCCGAGTGACCTTCTGCGGCAACGCGAATGGATCGACCGCTGTTATGCCGGTGAGACCGTCCTCGACATCGTCGCGGCCCTGCGCTCCCACGAAGACGCGGCTGCCGGCGAGGCGGCCGACCTCATCGAGAGCCGCTCGCCCGTCTCGGTTTCCGTCGCGCTGGAAGCCCTGCGCCGCGCCGCCGAACTCGACACACTCGAAGACGTGCTGCGCCAGGAATACCGGACCTCGTGCGGGGCCCTGCGCTCCCACGACTTCGTCGAGGGTATCCGCGCCCAGGTTGTCGACAAGGACCGCAATCCGAAATGGTCGCCCGCCTCGTTGGCGGCGGTCACCACAGCCGACGTGGAGGACTACTTCGCGCCGGCCGATCGCGAACTGGAGTTCAAAGATGAATGACGACACCAGCTTCTCCACTATTCTCGTCACGCGTGACGACCGTGTCGCGACCATCACGTTGAACCGGCCGAAGGCACTCAACGCGCTCAACAGCCAGGTGATGGACGAAGTCACCTCCGCGGCAGCCGATTTGGACAACGATCCGGCGATCGGCGCCATCATCATCACCGGTAACGAGAAGGCGTTCGCTGCCGGAGCCGACATCAAGGAGATGGCGAGCCTGTCGTTCGCCGACGTCTTCGCCACCGACTTCTTCGCAGCCTGGGGTTCGTTCGCCGCCACCCGCACCCCCACGATCGCCGCCGTCGCCGGCTACGCGCTGGGCGGTGGCTGCGAGTTGGCGATGATGTGCGATCTGCTGATCGCCGCCGACACCGCGAAATTCGGCCAGCCCGAGATCAAGCTCGGCGTGCTGCCCGGCATGGGCGGCTCGCAGCGGCTGACCCGCGCTATCGGCAAGGCCAAGGCCATGGACCTGATCCTCACCGGTCGCAACATGGGCGCCGAGGAGGCCGAACGAGCGGGCCTGGTATCCCGGGTGGTGCCCGCCGACACACTGCTCAACGAGGCCAACGCGGTCGCCAAGACCATCGCCGGAATGTCGCTGTCGGCATCGCGGATGGCGAAGGAGGCCGTCAACCGTGCCTTCGAATCGACCCTGGCCGAGGGCCTTCTGTACGAGCGCAGGCTGTTCCACTCCGCGTTCGCGACCGACGACCAGACCGAGGGCATGAACGCGTTCACCGAGAAGCGCCCACCGGCCTTCCGCCACCGTTAATCTGCGGTGGTGACCGACACCCGCGACGACACCGACACCACGGTCGAAGAGCCGCGGGAGAAGCCGGTCAAGACATCCAAGGACACGCCCTGGTGGGTGCGCAACTACACCTTCACCGGCACCGCGCTGGGCTTGGTTTTCCTGTGGCTGTCGATGACGCCGTCGCTGCTCCCGCGAGGTCCGCTGTTCCAGGGGCTGGTCAGCGGAGGCGCAGGCGCTTTCGGTTATGCACTCGGCGTGTTCGTGGTGTGGCTCGTGCGCTACATGCGGTCCAAGGACAGCAGCCCGCCCGCCCCGCGACAGGCCTGGATCGCCCTGGTGGTCATCGGCGTCATCGGCCAGATCCTGATGATCGTCTACTTCCACATCTGGCAGGACGAGGTCCGCGATCTCAACGGTGTTCCGCGTATGGGCTTCTGGGATCATCCTCTGACCGCCGTGCTGTCCATCGTGACGCTGTTCGTGCTCGTCGAGATCGGGCAGCTGATCGGCAGGCTCGTGCGCTTCCTGGTCCGGCAACTCGAACGCGTTGCACCGCCGAGGGTTTCGGCGGTTGTGGTGGTGGTGCTGCTGATCGCGCTCACCATCGCGCTGCTGAACGGCATCGTGGTGCGCTTCGCGATGAGTACGATCAACAACACGTTCGCGGCAGTCAACGACGAAACCGACCCGGATTTCACTGCGCCCACATCACCGTTGCGGTCCGGCGGTCCCCAGTCGCTGGCCAGCTGGGAATCCCTTGGCCACCAGGGCCGGATATTCGTGGCGGCGGGGCCGACGGTCGAGCAGTTGACGGAGTTCAACGGCCGGCCTGCCGTCGAACCGATCCGCGTCTACGCCGGTCTGCATTCCGCGGACGGAATCAAGGCCACCGCCGCGCTGGCGGCCCGCGAACTGCAGCGCACCGGCGGACTGGACCGCGACGTCGTCGCCGTGGCCACCACCACCGGCACCGGCTGGATCAACGAAGCCGAAGCCTCTGCGCTGGAATACATGTACAACGGCGACACCGCAATCGTGTCGATGCAGTACTCGTTTCTGCCGAGTTGGCTGTCGTTCCTCGTGGATAAGGAGAACGCACGACAGGCGGGTCAGGCGCTGTTCGAGGCCGTCGACGCGCTGATCCGAGAGATGCCCGAGGCGCAGCGACCGCGCCTGGTCGTGTTCGGGGAGAGCCTCGGATCATTCGGCGGTGAAGCGCCTTTCCTCGCGCTCAACAACCTCATCGCCCGCACGGACGGTGCCCTGTTCAGCGGCCCCACGTTCAACAACACGATCTGGACGCAGCTGACCCGTGACCGCGACCCCGGCTCCCCGATGTGGCTGCCAATCTACGACGACGGCGAGAACGTCCACTTCGCCGCCCGCGCCCAGGATTTGAGCCGGCCGGACGGCCCCTGGGGGGATCCGCGGGTGGTGTACCTGCAGCACGCGTCGGACCCGATCGCGTGGTTCAACCCGGATCTGCTGTTCGCCGAACCGGATTGGCTCAAGGAGCCGCGAGGTTACGACGTCTCCGGCCGGATGCAGTGGATACCCGTGGTGACGTTCCTCCAGGTGTCGGCGGACATGGCCGTGGCTGTGGATGTGCCCGACGGGCACGGTCACGTCTACGTCAGGGATGTGGCCAACGCGTGGGCGGCGATCCTGCAGCCGCCGGGCTGGAAACCGGAGAAGACCGAGCGCCTGCGGCCGCTGCTGAGCAGCGACGAGAAGGATTAGGCAAGAACGTCTTTCAACGCGTGATATCCGCCGATGACATCGGTCGCGCGGTGCAGTCCCAGATCGAGCAGCGCCGCCGCCGCCAGGCTCGAGGTGTAACCCTCCGAACACAGCACCACCCACTCGACGTCATCGCCGACGGCCTGTGGCAGCCGCGCCTCGCTGGTCGGGTCGCAACGCCATTCGAGCACGTTGCGTTCGATCACCAACGCTTCTGTCACCTCCCCCTCGCGTGCGCGTTGGGCTTGCGGACGGATGTCGACCAGGATCGCTCCGCGGTCCAACGCCGCGGGCACCTCGGCCGCGGGCAACCGGTGCAGGCGGGCGCGGGCGTCGTCCAGGATCCGGTCGATGCGACTTGTCACGATCACCCCTCCGGTCCATCGGTTAGCTCGGTCCGGTTGCGGCGCAACGTGTTCCGTTCCGTCACCTCGTAATACGACATCGCGGTCAACGGCGGCGAATAGGCATGCACGCTCAGCGCGGGCGCGACCGGGGCCGACGTGTCACCGTCGGGTGCCCACACCACGTCGTGCACCCACCCCAGCGGGAAGGCCGCCTGATCCCCGGCGTGCAGCCGGCGACGCCGCAACGCTCCACCATCCCAGCGGGTCTCACGCAATGCGCCCGAGATCACCGTCAGGGCCCCAAGAGAGCCGCCGTGGTCGTGCATCTCGGTCGACCGGTCGGGCACCCAGCTGATCAGCCAGATGTCGAGCTCGTCATCACCATGGAGGCGGGTGAACCAGCGTTCGTCGCGAGGCGGTCCGCCAGCAGGCAGCAGGTGGTTGTAGCGACCGGTGAGCACCTCGTCGGCGCAGCGGTCCGAAGCAAGCAACAGATCGGGCAGCCGCAGCCGCGTCGGTGCGGACACCGCGGGTGCGGCAGAGGGCAGAACTGCAGGGGAGGCCATGGGAGCTCCAAGAGAACCGGAAACGGGCAGGGGGCGGCGCTAGGGCCTTCAACACTCCTGACGTCCGGTCGTCATGAGGGCAAGCCTGGCATGGGCGTGCCATTCCAACCCGGCAGGAGGTGACGGTCCCGCACGCTCGGCGCCTGTCGTCGCAGGCCAGGCACGTATTTGCGGGGTCGGCGGATAGATTCACCGTGAGCGCAACCTCACCGATCGGTGCAGCCCGGTGTCTGTCACGGGCAAGCCGTTGCCTAGATTGACGGGCATGCGCATGCGTCACGGTGTCGCGGCGGCCGCAGTGATGGTGGGTGTCGTCGCGGGATGCTCGTCGGGTACCGAAGACACCTCCGAGCCGTCGGCCGACTCGACGCCCACGGCCACCAGCTCGGAAACGCCCACCGCGGCACCGGGTTCGGTCGCCGTCTCCCCCGACGGTGTCACCACCGCGGTCGGCGCTCCCGCCGACTCGACCGAGGAGGAGTACTTCAAGGCCTGCGCCACAGCGCGGCAGTGGATGGACGAACAGGGTGGTGACCCGAAGTCACAGATCGAGCCCTACCTCGGCATGGTGCAATCCACGGATTCGGCCGGGCCTGGAACGTACGACACACCATGGACGCAGTTGCCGCCGCCGCGTCAGGCCGCGGTCATCGTCGCCGTGCAGGCGGCGGCCGACGGCCTCTGCGCCTGAAACCGGCGGCCACAACCGGCGCCGGCAGGCGACAATGGCGGCATGGCTGGCAAGCGGGTCGCGCTGGCGCTGGGCAGCGGTGGCGCCCGCGGCTACGCCCACATCGGGGTGATCGAGGAACTTCAGGACCGCGGCTACGAGATCGTCGGCATCGCAGGATCGTCCATGGGCGCTCTCGTCGGCGGGCTGCACGCGGCGGGCAAGCTCGACGAGTTCTCCGACTGGGCGAAGTCGCTCACCCAGGGTGCCGTGCTGCGGCTGCTCGATCCCTCGATCACCGCGGCGGGCGTGCTGCGCGCGACCAAGATCCTCGACGCTGTTCGCGACATCCTGGGCGAGGTGCGCATCGAGGACCTGCCGATCCCCTACACCGCGGTCGCGACCGACCTCATCGCGGGCAAGTCGGTTTGGCTGCAGAGGGGCCCGGTGGACGCCGCGATCCGAGCGTCGATCGCGATCCCCGGGGTGATCGCGCCGCATGTGCTCGACGGGCGCCTGCTCGCCGACGGCGGCATCCTCGAACCGCTGCCCATGGCGCCGATCGCAGCCGTCAACGCCGACCTGACCATCGCGGTATCCTTGGCCGGCAGCGAGGCCGGCGGCAGCGAAGAACCTGTAGAACCAGCAGGACAGGGTCAACGCGCCACCACCGAGTGGCTGGCGAGGGTGTGGCGCAGCACCGCGTCGCTGTTCGAGTCGAATGCGATGCTGACCCGCTTCGGCGCGGCACCGGAGGACTATCCGGCGGGCGGAGACAGCGAGAAGGAGCTCGTCGACGCGACGAAGGAAGCGTCCGTGGTGCCCAAGCTCGGCAGCTTCGAAGTGATGAACCGCACGATCGACATCGCGCAGGCCGCGCTTGCGCGGCACCAGCTCGCCGGTTATCCGCCCGACATGCTCATCGAGGTACCCCGTTCGGCTTGTCGGAGCCTGGAATTCCACCGCGCAGCCGAAGTGATCGACATCGGTATCGAGTTGGCGGCCGCCGCACTGGACGCGTTCGACACCAAGCCCGAAACACCCACCGTGACCGAGGATTAGATGCCGAGATGCTCGGCGATCTGAGCGGCGACGCCGCGGCCCTGTCTGCGTCCCGCATGCGCAGACGGTGTCCGGCACGCGGGGTCGAGCGGGTTGGCGCCGAACGCCGCCAGCGACTCGTCGTCGGCGAACACGCCGAAAGCGTTGCGCGTGGTGACCTCGTCCCTGGCGCCCGCCCCGAACGGTGACGGCGACGACAGGCCCTGTGGGATCAGGGCGACCACGACATCGCAGTCGTCGGCCACGGCCAGGTTGACGGTGCTACCGACGCCGCCGTCCATGAAGCGGCGCGACCCGATGGTGACCGGCGGCCACACACCGGGCACCGCGCAGCTGGCCGCGACCGCGTCGACCAGCGAGACGCCCGAAGTGCGGTCGAACGCCACCAGTTCTCCGGTCTCAGTGTCGATGGCGGTGATGCGCAGATCGCGGTCGGGCCAGTCGTGCGACGGCAGTCGCTGCTCGATCACCCTTCGCCGCACGTCTTCGGTGACGGTGTCCGCGGCGAGCGCGATCGCACCGATCCGCTGCAGTTTCTCGGTTTTCGAACCGGGAGCGGTCATCGCGTCGAGGAACATCTGGGTGATCGTCTCGATCCCCGCGCCGGGGTTGATCTCCGACGATGTCGCCGAGGTCTGCCGGTCGAACAACGCGGGCAGGCCGAGGCCGCTCCCGAGTTGTGCGGAGACCGTCGAACCCGCCGATGTGCCGACCAGAACGTCGCAGGCCAACAACGCATCGGCGGTCGCGGGCGACTCGTCGGCGATGCCGGTCAGGATGCCGGTCTCCCATGCGATACCCGCCACGCCGCCGCCGGCCAGTACCAGTGCACGTCTCGTCACAGCCCGTGAGTGTGCCAGGTGAGCGGCGTCGCCCGCGCGGCCCCCGACGCTACGCGAGGCCCTGCGCCGCCCTGCCGCTGATCAACGGCAGATCGAGATACGTTGCGATGCCGGGTTCTGCGGCGCACACCGCGGGCACCGAGTTCACGCAGTGCGCCGCGGTGCCGACGATGCCGTACTCCGGGCCCTCTCCGCCGACCGCCGACTGAAAGCCCTTGACGACGATGTTGACATCCGGGTTGCCGCGGACCTCCATCTCGTACCGCTGGCCTTCGGGGCCGAATGTCCAAGCGGGGTCGAGGTTTTCCTCACCCATCAGCCAGTTCACGGTGACTCGCACCACCGGTTCCTCGTCGACGAGGGCCTCCCAGTGGAATTTGCGGCCCGCGACCTGCCCCGGCTCGATGACACCGATCGGTGATTCGATCGGTGCAGTGGCGACCGCGATCTCCTGCGCGGAACGGACTTTCGGATCGGCACGGAAACCCACCTTGTCGACGATCATCTTCACCGCCTGGATGAAGCCGCCGTCGAGCAGCTTCTGCATCGGTCCGCTGAGCGCCTTCTCCGGAACCTCACCGAAGCCCATCACGTGCCGCACGACGTCGGGTGCCTCGTAGGTGCGAAGGTCGGAATACTCTTCGGCCCGAACGAATGTCACGCCGGTCGAGAACGCGGAGAACAGGAGCGGAAACTTCTCGCTGATCCCGCCTGGCGCGATGCCGGTGCCGTGCAGCGTGGCATTTCCCGCGAGCGCCGCCTCTTGCAAAGGCGTGCCCTGCCGGGCGCTGGGATACACCCATCCGACCGGGGTGACGACGTTCTTACCGGACCGCAACAATGCGGCCACCTCGTCCGGATTGGGCAACAGCGGTGAGTAGATCACCGCGTCGGCGTCGAGGGCGAGGATGTCGTCGAGGCTGTTGGTCGCGGTCACCCCCACCGGCCCGATGCCGACGATCTCGCCGACGTCCTTGCCTGCCTTCGTCGGCGAGTGCACCCAGCATCCGACGAGTTCGAGGTCGGGATGTTCGAGCACACCCTTGATCGCTGCGACGCCGACGCCACCGGTCGCCCACTGCACCACCCGTAGGCCCATAACCGACTCCTCACGCGAAACTAGAACACGTTCTACTCTTGCAGGTCTACACCACAACCCGTCCCGCGCGGGCCACAATGGCTGCGACGGCCGTAATCAAGATCGGGCTCGGTGCCGCGGGGCTCCGGGGCAGTTTCTCGACGCTTTCGTCGGCCGCTAGACAGGTGGCGCGCTGTATGTTTCTGTCGATCGCAGCGCAGCGAAAGGATCATCAATGTCGACCGCCAAAAACAGGGTCTTCGTCGTCGGTGTCGGAATGACGAAATTCGAGAAGCCGGGCCGCCGTGAAGGGTGGGACTACCCTCAGATGGCCAAGGAGTCGGGCACCAAGGCACTCGACGACGCCGGCATCGACTACTCCGAAGTCCAGCAGGGATTCGTCGGCTACGTCGCCGGTGACTCGACCTCGGGCAACCGGGCGCTCTACGAACTCGGCTTGACGGGGATTCCGATCGCCAACGTCAACAACAACTGCTCGACCGGTTCGACAGCGCTGTTCCTTGCCGCGCAGACGATTCGCGGCGGGCTCGCCGACTGCGTCATCGCTCTTGGTTTCGAGAAGATGCAGCCGGGGTCACTCCAAGGTGGCCACGACGATCGGGAATCCCCGATGGCTAAGCACGTCGCGGCGATGGCCGAGATCGACGAGTTCGGATTCCCCGTCGCACCGTGGATGTTCGGCGCCGCGGGTCGCGAGCACATGCGCCAACATGGAAGCACCGCAGAGCATTTCGCGAAGATCGGGTACAAGAACCACAAGCATTCGGTGAACAATCCGCATGCGCAGTTCCAGGAGGAGTACACGCTCGACGACATCCTGGCCGCGAAAATGATCTCCGACCCGCTGACCAAACTGCAGTGCTCGCCCACGTCGGACGGCTCCGGTGCGGCGATCGTGGCAAGCGAGGACTTCGTCGACAGGCACGGCCTGGCGGACCAGGCGGTGGAGATCGTCGGTCAGGCGATGACCACCGACTTCGGGTCCAGCTTCGACGGCAGCGCCAAGAACCTCATTGGCTACGACATGAATGTCAAAGCCGCGCAGCAGGTTTACGACCAGTCGGGGCTGGGACCGGCCGACTTTCAGGTGATCGAGCTGCACGACTGCTTCTCGGCCAACGAGCTACTGCTCTACGAGGCGCTGGGCCTATGCGCCGAGGGTGAGGCGCCCAAGCTCATCGACAACAACGACACCACCTACGGCGGGCGGTGGGTGGTCAACCCCTCCGGCGGGCTGATCTCCAAGGGACACCCGCTCGGTGCGACGGGTCTCGCGCAGTGCGCGGAGCTGACGTGGCAGTTGCGCGGTGCGGCCGACAAGCGACAGGTCGAGGGCGTCACCGCCGCGCTGCAGCACAACATCGGGCTCGGGGGCGCCGCGGTTGTGACTGCTTACCAGCGCGCCGAGCGCTGATAGGGAATCATGGACCGCATGCGGACCACACGGACCCTCGCCGGAGTCGCCACCGTCGTGTGCGCGGCTGTCATGCTGCCCGCGGGCGTCGCATCGGCCGACGATCAGGAATCGGCCCAGGAGGTCATCAGCAAGCTGCAGGATCAGGGGTACAACGTGACCATCGACAAGATCGGCACGGCCCCGCTGTCCGACTGCGTGGTCACCAGCGTGCGCAATCCCCAGGAGTTCACCCAGCTGGTGCCCCTGCTCGGCGGAAATCAGGACGGGGTGCTGTTCCCCGTGACCATCAGCAAGCCGATCTCGGTGTCGCTGGACTGCAGCGGTCGCTAGCGACTTCGGTGTGGTTTGTTGCGGCAAGCGCGACCAACTACACCGAAGCCGCCGCATCAGCGTGAGCAATCCGCGATGACGGTGATCGTGCGCTGGGCCACCACCTGCACCAGATCGTCGCCTCGTCGCACCAATTCGGTTCGCTCACGAGCATTTCGGATATCGGTGACGACGCACTCGTCGAGGGGCGCACTCCCGATCCGATTGACCTTGACGTCGAAGCCTTGGGCCTCGAGTGTGGCGATGGTCAGCTCCGCCGAATCAGCCGCCGACGCGATGGCCGCCGGCGTGAGAATCACACCGCATGCCACCGCGGCCAGCCCGACCATTGTCAACAGTATTGCGCGCATACCGCGCTCCCTTCGTGACCCGAAGGCCCCGGTGGCCTTTCAGGTGGTACGACGGGACAGCCGCGACGAAGGTTCAACGCAATTTGGTGGAAGGACGATGTGACTGCGGAAGTGAGGACGCGCGACGGTCGTCGACTGGCCCTCGCCGAGGTCGGCGACCCGAACGGTCCCCTTGTCATGCACAACCACGGTGGGCCCAGCAGCCGCTTGGAGGTCCTGCTGTTGGCGGACTCGGCGGCCAAGAACGGGATCCGGCTCGTCGGCGTCGACCGCCCGGGTATGGGACAGTCGAGCGTTCAGAAGGTCCGGTCGTACGCGGGCTGGGCCGACGACCTGACGACCATCGCGGATGCGTTGGGCTACCGGGAGTTCGGCGTGACGGGCTGGTCGGAAGGCGGCCCATGGGCGCTGGCGGCCGCCGCCTACATCGACAGCGGGCGGCTGCGCCATGTCAGCAGTATCGCGCCCGGCAGTTACGGCGCTTTCGGTGACAACTCCGCGGCGCCGTACCTGTCGAAGATCGATGCCCTTGGCGGCTTCCTCGCGCTACGGTTCAAGCCCGCTTTTCGCCTCATGTATGCCGCGCTCGGATACTCCGCCAAGAACAGGCGCGACGGATTCGTCAAGACCCTCCGCAGGTCGGTCGGTGAGCACGACCGACAGATACTGAGTCGCCCGGAGGTCGAAACGACGTTCATGAATGCGGTCGCCGAATGCTTCGCTCACGGCTCGGACGGCTTGGTCCGTGACGCGGAAGTGCTCTACCGGGCGTGGGACTTCGACATCTCGCGGATCGCGAGGCCGGTGCATCTGTGGCAGGGGCTCGACGACCGACTCGTGCCCGATCCGATCAACAAGGCGGTGTCGCATTCGATGCCGGGTTCGGTATGGCATCCCGTCGACGGAGCAGGGCACTTCGTCGCGATCGGCTCAGGCGACGAAATCTTCGCCGTCGCCGCGCACGAGCTGCGAATGTCGTGACCCTTTCTGCGCTCCCTAAGCGGTGACCGGCTCCAGCTCGCGCACCTTGGGGGCGACGATCGGGTCCGTCGCGACGAACTCCGAATACAGCAGCGGCATCGACGCGTTGACGGCGAACATCGCCACCCCGCCCGAGTAGTCGGCCACGTAGAGCCGGCCACCATGCGAATCGACTGCCACGCAGGACGGCCGGCCGTCGACGGTGATCGTGTCGACGATCTGAAGGGTCAGCGTGCACAGCACCGCGACGTGGTCATAGTCGACGATGTAGGCCCTACTCTTGTCCTCGCCCATCGCGAGCTGCGTTGGGGCGCGGCCGACCTCGATGACATCGGTGATGCGTCCCGAGGACAACTCGATCACGTGGACCACACCACCGCGGGTCCGGTCCGAGCTCAGGACGAACGCCGCGCCGTCGGCGAGCGCGATATCGCGAATTGGCGCACCGATACGCACCGCACCGCCGACCCGGCCGGTCTCGAGTTCGACGGTGAGGACCGCGCTGCCCCGCGCGTCGGTGGTCGCGACGTACAGCCGCGTTCCGGTCGGGTCGATCGCGAGGGCATCGATGCCGATGCCCGCGCCGGTCGCGATGTCGATGGTGCCCACGCGGTCGGCGGGGATGTCGATCACCGCGACGTCGATGCGCCCGTCACCGGTTCGACCGGCGTAGACGCGCTTGCCGTCGGGGCTCACGACCAGTGCCGTGACGTTGTCCGCCAGCGGATACGAAGCGATCACCGACTTGGTCGCGGTGTCCAGGACCGTCACCTCGTCCTTGTGGGTCCAGGACGACGTGCTGATGTAAGCGCGGTCGTCGTGGACTGCCACCGCGAAGGGCTCACCGTGGACTGCGACTATGGCCTCAGCGGCGAGGGTGCGGGGATTGAGCACCGCGACGCTGTCGTCGCCCGGGTGCGTCACCACGGTTGCACCGGTGCCGGTTGCGGCGATATCGCCGATCGGTCCTCGGCTCAGCTTCACCGCACCCATCGCCGTAGGCGCATGTTCAGGCATCAAAAAGTCAACCATCGAAAATCGGTACCTCCACCGGCATCGCGTGCAACCGGCCCTAGATTTCAAGTCATAACGCGCCAAATCGGCGCGGTCTGAACCGATTCTAGCGACGAAATCCGACATCCCGCGGCGGTGCGAAAAGCGGCACCTGAGACGACCTGTGAACCTCTCAGACACCGCTTAGAAAAGCGTGCGTTACCCGATTGTTACCAAATTTCGGCAACTCCAAGACAGTCCATGACCTGTGTAAATACTGCTACCGCAAGACTTTCCGAATAATGTGGTCGACAGCATTTATAAAGGTTTCTTACCTTTCGTCGACAAAGTGAGCGGTAAATCACAGGCGACACGGCAGCAAATCAACAACAGGCGCCACGACCGTCACAGGAAGGGGTGCGAACTAGCCCACCAGCCGCAGTCGGGGTCTGCGAGGCGGCGTCGGCGGGTTCACGCGGACCACCGGAATCAGCTCCTCGGGATCACACAGTGCGAGAACCCTGGACACGACGGCACCGGGCAGCACGCGCCACGGCACACCGGCCCGAAGGAGCCGGGCGTTGAGGGCGCGAAGGGCGGTGACCCCGTCGAAGGCGAAGAAGCCCAGACCGGACAGATCAAGGGTGACGTGCTGTGCGTCCGCGATCGTTTCAGCGACCAGAGCCGCGAACTCCTTGGCGTTGGCGGCGTCGACCTCACCGGTCACTGTCACGAGGACGTGGCCGGGCCCACCGATTGCACCGGTGCTGGAGGCGACGGACAGCGCGCGCCTGGGCTGCGATGACGGGCGTTCGATCGCCGCGACGGACATTTTTCCGGTTCCCGACCGCGTACGGGTTACCGCTGCCTGATTCCGCGCTCGGCGCAGATATCGGGTGGGGCGCTGTCGCCGCCCGAGAAGTTTTCGCCCATGCCTGCGCTCGCTTTCTGAAGGAAGTCAGCGATGCGCCTTTACCCGTGCCGGCCGCCGGCCAAACGCAATCACGCAGAAGTTGCGAAAGGCTCCTGGGAGGCGAGCCGGCAATCGTCGAACTCGAGCTGTACGCGGGTGCCGAACGCCGAGGCGTCGATCGTGGCCCGATCGGACAGAGCGCGCATGAGCTGGATGCCGCGGCCGCGGGTGTTCGGCTTGCCGTCGGGCTCCTTCTCCAGCCAGGCTCCCTGGTCGGAGATGGTCGCGACCAGGCGCCGATCCTCGGCGTCGTACCGGGCCGTCACCGACATGCTTCCGGCCTGTCCAGCCTGGACATAGGCGAATTCAGCGGAATTGGTCAGCGCCTCGTTCACCGCTAGCAATATGTCGCTGAGCCGGTCGGCGTCGAGCGCGAAATTCGTCCGGAGCCATTGCGCAAAGGCATTGCGGAACTCGGCAACGGTTTGCGCGTCTGCGGGGCCGTTGCTGGAGAAGCCGAGTTCCGTCGGAGCGTTCATGGTGCTCTCTGTTTACCCCGTCCGGCCCGAGCTCACGCTGTGATGTTGTCGAGCGCGGCGTCCAGCGAGGAAAACAGGTCGATCAGGTCGGCGATCCCCGTGATCTTCAACGGCCGGCTGGTGGCGGATCCGTCTGCGACGACGGCGAACCTGGTCGCGGTGCCGTCGGTCTGGTTGTGGGTCTCCATCAGCACCTGCATGCCCGCGGACCCCAGGAACTCAACGCTGGTCAGATCGACGATCAAGCCCACCGGATCCTTGCCCAACGCCGCCTGCACAGCATCGCGCAGCTGCGGTGCCGTGAGCATGTCGAGGTCACCGGAGGCGGCGACGACAGCGACGCGTCCCACCCAGTTCTCGGTACAAAGTTGTCCGTCCAAGCCTCACCTCTTGTTTGGCAACCACCGTAGCGGTCATGGCCGATCGCGCGAGGCTGCAGTCTTAACCCGCGCAATAGGGTAGCGGCTTCACGGTACCGATACCTAAACGGGGACCCATCCGCGCCGGTCAGGCAGCAATAACTCGGCTTTGGCTACTACGTTGGCCGGTGCACTGTGTCCACCAGTCGCACCGCGATCAGCTGCAACGGCGTGTTCTTCTCCTGGGAGAGCTTCACCAGGAGGTTGAACGCAGCGGGCGCGTCGACGGCGAAGCGCTCCATGATCATGCCTTTGGCCTGACCGATGATGTCGCGTGATGCCAGCGCGGTTTGGAACTGGTCGTCACGGCGCGCGGTCGCCAAACCGATCGCTGCGTGCGCCGCCACCGCCAGCGCCAGGTCCTCGAGGTGGGGTGTGAAGGTACGGGCCCGCTCCGAGTAGAGGTTCAGCGCACCGATCTCCGAATCGTGGGTGTAGAGCTGGATCGAGAGGCTGGAGCGCACCGGGGTGGCTTCGAGGGCGCGTCCGATGAACTCGACCCATCGGTCCTCGGTTTGGAAGTCCTTGATCCGAACCGTCATGTGTTCGTGGACGGCGTCCACGCATGGGCCCTGCTGAAGCTCCTCCTGCAAGGTGTCGAGGTCCTTGGGCACCGGACCCGTGGCTGCGACCGAGCGCACCCGCCGGCTCTTGGGCTCCACCAGCGAAATTCCCGCATGGTGCACATTCGGCAGGATGCGCACCGCCGTCGCGGTCACCTCGTCGACGAGGTTGTCGACGTCCATGTCGGCGCTCTTCTGGCTGTGCAGGCTTCGCGCCAACCGCGCGATCTCTTCGTGAAGAGCGCCGCCGCGCAGATCCGTCATATCTCACCCCATACGATCGGTTCCCGGCCATCGTATGACCGAACCCTGTCAGGGGCGCGCGCCTCCGAGGATGCGCACCAGGTCAGGCTTCATCGCCTGTAGCTGTGAACCCCAGTACGCCCAGGTGTGCGTCCCGTCGGTCGGGAAGTTGAACACCGCGTTCCGTCCGCCCGCCGCGAGGTATTTCTGCTGAAACTCCTTGTTCGTCGACAGCGTGATGTTCTCGAGGAACTGCGCGCTGTACTGCGCACCGAAGTTCGCGCCGTCGTCGAGTTCGGAGGTCGCGCCGTTTCCGCAGTAGACCCACAGCGCGGTGTTGTTGGCGACCAGCGTGTTGACGTTGACGGTCGGATCGTTGCGCCGCCATGCCGGATCCGACGTCGGCCCCCACATATGGGTCGCGCTGTAGCCGCCCGCGTCCTTCATCGAGAAGCCGATCAGGGTGGGCCACAGACCGCTCGACGGGTTGAGGTAGCCCGAAAGCGAACCGGCGAAGATGAACTGGCGCGGATGCCATACGGCGAGGGTCAGCGCCGCGCTGCCCGACATCGAAAGACCCACGACCGCGTTGCCGGTCGGCGCCTGCCCCCGGTTGGCCGCCAACCACACGGGCAGTTCCTGAGTCAGGAACGTCTCCCACTTGTAGGTCACGGTGCCTGCGCTTCCCACCGCAGGCTGATACCAGTCGGTGTAGAAGCTGGCCTGCCCGCCCACGGGCATCACGACCGAGATACCGGACTCGTAGAACCACTCGAACGCACCGGTGTTGATGTCCCAACCGTTGGCATCCTCCTGCGCGCGCAGGCCGTCGAGCAGGTACACCGAATGCGGGCCGCCACCCTGGAACTGCACGCGGATGTTTCGCCCCATCGACGGGGACGGCACCTCGAGCGTCTCCACCGGCAACCCGTCACGTGAATACGCAGTGGCCGTTGGCGTCGGGATCCCAACGCAGACGAGCAGTATCGCGAACAGCGCAGCCCAGAGTCTGCCCACAGACGATTTCACGCGGGCAAGCTAGCAATTCGGCGGCGGCATGCTCGGCGTGCCACGCGGCGCTTGACCAGCTTGTGACAAAACCTCAGCCGCCGATTCAGCGGCCGCGGATCAACAACCGAGTTCGTTGGTCGCGATGCTGACGATGTCAGCTGCGGCGGTCACCGAAACGCCCAGTTCCTCGCGCACCATCAGCATCGATTCGGCGGCAGGCACGCCACGCGCCGCGTTGGCGCAGACCTTGTTGCCCGCGGCGATCAATTGGTCCGCCGACAGGAAGACGTACGTCTCCTGAAGCTTGCGCACAAACTCCGCCTGATCGGCCGCTGCCGGCGCGGCGAATGCGACTGCTGTGGCGGTAGCACCGATGAATAGTCCGAAGATGCGTCGCACAGAAACCCCCTCCGATTGGTC
Source organism: Mycobacterium neumannii (assembly GCF_002245615.1). NCBI lineage: Bacteria > Bacillati > Actinomycetota > Actinomycetes > Mycobacteriales > Mycobacteriaceae > Mycobacterium > Mycobacterium neumannii. Next base: position 185,757 of record NZ_NKCO01000004.1, read on the forward strand.
ATTGATGTCCGCGGCGCACCCGGAAACCGGCCGAGCGCCAAAGCGCGAAACCCCGACACCCGCGTGCCCTGACGACACGCCATCCACACTGACGGGCGCGTCATAACGTACCCGTTGTTAGGGGAACGAATCATTTCCGCCGTCGATAGGTAACGTTTCGATAACGGCTTGATCAAGTGACCGCCGTCTCACACTTCACCATCCGCGCAGGTAACCCCCGTACCCGGGCGCCGCCCGGCGCGTGCGCGTGAGCTGTGGAAACTTGCCTGTCATTTTTTGCTGGCATACCGTCATAACGCCGATGACGTAACTGATGTGATTCGATGATTTTGTTCGGTGGTGACAACGCAAGTGACCATTCGCGACCGGGACCCAGTCCCGGAGGAGCGGACAGCTGGTTCGAAAACGCCAGCAGTGCAGCCAGATTCGTGGACGAATCATCTCCGCTCGCCGAATGAGGGCGATGCCATCGCAATGCATCGTCTGGTGGCCGAGACCGAAGTGCTCGATCTGAACTCCACCTACACGTACCTGTTGATGGCCACGGACTTTGCCAGTACCTCCATCGTCGCGGAGAAAGACGGCGACATCTGTGGACTGATCACTGGCTACCATCCGCCGGCACGCCCCGAAGTCCTCTTCGTCTGGCAGGTGGCCGTCTCGGCGGCTGCGCGGGGAACCGGGTTGGCCAACGCCATGCTCGACGGCCTCGTCCACCGCGTTCGCGCCAACCGCCGAGGCCATCCGGTCACGGTGGAGGCCACGGTGGCACCGAGCAACTCGGCTTCGCGCGCGTTCTTCGGCGCGTTCGCCCGGCGTCACGGGGTGCCCCTGATCGAGGAACCCCGCTTCACCGCCGCACACCTGGCGGCCGATCAGTCCCACGAAGACGAGCCGACTGTCCGCATCGGACCCATCACGACACCTTTGGCCGACTGACCCCTCAGAAAGGACACATGTCTACGCCAGCAACACTCCCCCGTCCCGACGAATCCGACCTTCCCGAGGTCTATAACTCGGTCGAATCGGAAGTACGCAGCTACTGCCGTGGATGGCCGACCACCATGGCCGTCGCGCAGGGCTCGTGGATGACCGATACCTCCGGGCGGCGCTACCTCGACTTCTTCGCCGGAGCCGGCGCGCTGAATTACGGCCACAACAACCCCGAGCTGAAACGGCCGTTGATCGAGTACCTGGCCAGCGACAACATCGTGCACTCGCTCGACATGGCGACCGCCGCCAAGACGGAGTTCCTGCAGAACTTCGAGCAGCTGATCCTCAAGCCTCGCGACCTCGACTACAAGGTGCAGTTTCCGGGGCCGACCGGGGCGAACGCCGTCGAGTCAGCGCTCAAGCTGGCCCGCAAGGTGACCGGTCGCGAATCGATCATCAACTTCACCAACGCATTTCACGGCATGACCCTCGGCGCGCTGTCGGTCACCGGCAACTCGATGAAGCGCGCCGGTGCCGGTATCCCGCTGGTGCACGCCACACCGATGCCGTATGACAACTACTTCGGCGGCGCCACCGAGGACTTCCACTGGTTCGAGCGCGTTCTCGACGACTCGGGCGGCGGGCTCAACCACCCGGCCGCGGTGATCGTCGAAACCGTGCAGGGCGAGGGCGGTCTCAACGTCGCGAGGATGGAGTGGTTGCAGGCGCTCGCCGAGCTGTGCAGCCGCCGCGAGATCCTGTTGATCGTCGACGACGTGCAGATGGGTTGCGGACGCACCGGCCGGTTCTTCAGCTTCGAAGAGGCCGGCATCGTCCCCGACATCGTCACGTTGTCCAAGTCGATCAGTGGATACGGCCTTCCGATGGCACTGACCTTGTTCCGCAGGGACCTGGACGTGTGGACCCCCGGCGAGCACAACGGCACCTTCCGGGGCCACAATCCGGCGTTCGTCACCGCGAGCAAGGCACTCGAGATCTATTGGCAGACCGAGACATTCAGTGACGACACGATCGCCAAGGGCCAGCAGGTCCGAGACCGGCTGGAAACCATCGCCGACAAGTATCCCGGCCTCTCCGCGCGCGGGCGCGGGATGGCGCAGGGGCTCAAGTTCGAGGATGCGCCGATGGCGTCGGCCGTGTGCCGCGCGGCGTTCGATCGCGGGGTACTCATGGAGACCAGCGGCCCCTCGGACGAGGTCGTCAAGCTGCTTCCCCCGCTGACCACTTCCGAGTCGGATCTGGATGCGGGCATCGACATCCTCGCCGACTCGGTCGCCGCAACGCTTTCTTGACCACCTCACGCCGAAAGGAGCACGACGTGATCGTGCGCACCACTGACGAGATCACCGGCACCGAACGCGACGTGTCGGCCAAGGACTGGAGATCCAAGCGCATCATCCTGGCGGGTGACGGAGTCGGATTCTCCTTCCACGAGACCACTATCAACGCGAATTCGGTCAGCGATTTCCACTACCGCCATCACGTCGAGGCGGTCTGGGTGGTCGAGGGCACGGGGACGCTGACCAACCACGAGACCGGTGAGGAACACCCGCTCCGGCCCGGCACGATGTATCTGCTCGACGGGCATGAACGCCACCGCGTCACATGCCATACTCAGCTGCGGATGCTGTGTGTATTCAATCCTCCCGTGACCGGACAAGAGGTTCACGACGAGACTGGTACCTACCCTCCCCCGGCGGTGCAAGCGAGTTGAGCGACAACATATTTACCGACACCAGGGACCGATATCCCACGCGGCTGTCGGAACCGAGCGATCCGATTCCACGCGCGGAGCCCACGGTGTGGGGCCAGGAGTCGGACGGTCCGCTGTTCGAGACCGACCTGCAGTCGATCGACGCCAACGGATACCTGGTGCAGCGGTCGGCGGTGGATGACAACTGGCTGACGACGCTGCGCGGCGAGTTGAACAATATCGGCGCCAAGGCCGACCCGGAGGACCCGCGGATCATTCGTGAGCCCGGCGGCAGCATCCGGTCGGTGTTTCAACCCCATCTGTTCAGCGATGTCATCGCCGAGGTGGTCACCCTCGACACGGTCTTGCCCGTGGCCCGTCAATTGCTGGGCAGTGACGTCTACCTGCACCAGGCGCGGATCAACCTCATGCCGGGATTCACCGGGACCGGGTTCTACTGGCATTCCGATTTCGAGACATGGCACGCCGAGGACGGCATGCCCGCCATGCGGGCCGTGTCGTGTTCGATCTCGCTGACCGACAACTACCCCTACAACGGCTCGCTGATGGTGATGCCGGGTTCGCACAAGACGTTCTACCCGTGCGTCGGCGCCACTCCGCGCAACAACCACACCTCCTCGTTGGTGAAACAGGAGATCGGCGTTCCGAGCCAGGCCACGCTCGCCGAGGCCGCCGCCCGCTACGGCATCGACCAGATCACCGGGCCTGCCGGTACCGCGCTGTGGTTCGACTCGAACGTGATGCACGGTTCGGGTTCGAACATCACGCCGTTGCCGCGCTCGAACGTCTTCCTGGTCTTCAACTCCGTCGAGAACCAGCTCGTGGCGCCCTACCGAGCCGAGACTCCGAGGCCCGAATACCTGGCGGCCCGGGACAGCCAACCTTTCAGCACCCCGTCACTGGTGCAGTAGACGTCGCCGTGGCCGCCCTGTAAGGGGCGGTCCACGCCACGAATGCGGGCAACGAACTCGAGGTCCATCGCGTTTGCTTTCGTTGGGCCTTGCCGCCTTGGCCCCTACCATTCGGTCGCGTAATGACCCGCGCTTAACGCTTGCAGCCCTGCCGACCTTCGCAAACTGGACAGTGAGCCGACGCTGCCTGAGCGGCCTCCTGACCGAGGCGGCGCCTGCTTTGCCCGCCATGGACTCTGAGAAGGTGTCAGCTACTCGTCGACGCATGCCGCATCTATTTGCCACAGCCCTCGCCGCTCCTCTGCGGACGTGCAGGTGCTCGAGACATCAGCGAAGTCGTTTCGCAGCGCTCACGATCAATCCGGGACGTTTCGAGCGCGTTTGGGCTGTTCAGAAGTGTCTTTTCGGTCATCGGACGATCAGGCATGATCGATCGCAGCAATTCCTTCCGTCGATGATTTCAGGGCAACTTGCCATCAGTATCGACGCAGGCGTAGGTTGCTACTCGTAGCAAGCGCGCAAACAAGGGGAGGGGCTTGATGAAGGCCAGCGCCAAGAAATATGTGACGACCGGGGTGGCACTTGTGGGGGCAGGCGTCATCGCCGCTGGTCCGATCGCACCGGCACCAGCGAACACTGTCGCAGAAAGCCGATCGCACAACGTGGCTCTGATGGCCGCGAACACCAGCGAGATCCAACGTCAATTCGAAGCGCAACAGGCTTTGCTGGAGATGTTCGCACCCGGTGCCGCGCTGGAGGACTTCATCGAGGGCACCCTCGCGGCGTTCAACCGGCCCGGCGGAGAGGCCGTCAACAACCCCGACCCGACAACCGGCGTCGTCGAGGGGTTGGGCCGCATCGGCCAAGGCTTCGCAGCTTCTGGACTTCGGCTCGGGACCACCGCGCTCGCGCCTCTTCGCCTGATCGAGCTCGCGCAAGCCATCAGCGACGGCAACGGCTCCGCGAGCTTTGAAGCATTCGTGAAGAACATCGTCGACGCGCCGCTGTGGACGATCGACCCCGCGCTGTTCGCGTTGCGTGACGCGTTGCCGGCTCCGCTGGGAGGACCCGGCGGGCTCGTTATGACGATCCGCGATCAGCTCTACAGGCTCACCCTCGAGATCAACGAGGGGCTGCAGGACCCGGGCGCGCTGGTGCAGCGCTTCGTCGACGGGACCATCGAGGCGTTCGAGCGGCCCGGCCCCGTCGCATATGAAGAGGTGGCCGGACCGATCGATGCGTTCTCTCGCGTCACCCAGGGTGCGATCGCGTCGACCCTGCGGCTGGCCGCCGCAGCCGTGCTCGGTCCGGTGGGCATCGTGCAGGCGGTCGCCGCCGTCGCCCAGGGTGACACTGAAGCAGCCCTTGCCGCGGTGGAGAACATCGTCGACGGCCCGCTGTGGGTGGCCGACCCGGCGCTCTACGGACTTCGCGATGCCCTGCCGGCCCCGATCGGCGGCCCGGGCAATCTGGTCGAAAATTTCCGCAACGGATTGTGGAGCGCGACCGAGCGGATCAACGGCTCGATCCGCGACATCGTCGTACGCGACGAGACCCCGGCAGAGCAGGACGCCCCCCTGAGGGCAGGCGACCAGCGGGTAGCCGGCGTTGCGGCAGAGGCGCCGACGGTGTCGCTGCAGGTTGAGCGCCCGATTGAGAAGAAGACCGAACTCAGTGCGGAACAAGGCTCCGAACAGCCCTCCGAACAGCCGAAGCCCGCGAAGCAGGAGCGCAAGCGTCTCAGCGACCTGCTGCCCAAGAAGTTGCAGCCAAAGAAGCCCTCGGATCGCAACCTGCTGAGGCCGTCGGCGAACTTCTCTCCGGGCGCCAATACCGGTACGCAGGCCTCGACGGGTGAAGGCGCGAAAGAGGTCGGGGACGTCGACGTTCCGAAAAAGAAGGAAACGACGGTTGGCACGCCGACCGGCACCACGCAGGGCAGCGAAACCGCCACCAAACCCGGTGACAACGGCGCCGGCGAAGGTGGGGGCGACAACTCCGGCAACAACAAGTAGTACTTCACTCATTCGACAGCCCCGGGGCAACAGCACCGGGGCTGTCGACCGTTTTCACTGAACCAACGGAAACGTCGCTCCCGCTCAATTACTTTGGCTGATGTGGAACCACCCCACAGCTACGTCCGGGACACATCAGCGTCGGTGGTGCACCACGGGGACTACTTCAACCGCGATGCCCACAAGGCGCTCTGCGGTCTCGTGCTCACCAAGGTCACGACGCTCGACGATGTCGCGGGCGAAGGGGCGGTCTGCGCGGACTGCGAGGCGAAGTTGGCGCAGTACCACGCCGCATGGTGGCGCAAACGAGCCCTGGCCGTCGAGGCCGAGCTCGACGAGCTCCGCATCAAGTACCGCGAACTGACCGGTGAGGCCGAGGAAGCGCACGAAGCCAGCGCGGAAAGCGCGCAGACCACTGACAGCCCCGCGGTCGACGAAGACCCGACGTCCCTGCTCGGCCGTGCGCGAGTGGAGCTTCTGGCACTCTGCCGCCAGTGCGACGGGATCGTGCCCTACTGGCGGTTGAAAACCACCATGCAGGCGTTCAGCGACGAGCTCAGCACCGACGAGCGAGTCCAACTCGCCCAGGAGATCGGCGCCGACGGATCGCTGATCCGTTGGTGCACAACCGAAATCGATAACCTCGGATGGCAGGTCACCAACAGTCCGGTCCAGGAGGAATCCGAGGCCATGTGGGACGCCTGGACTCACGATGCGTACCAGACACCCAAGAAGAACAAGTGGCGCCTGGGTCGGTCCCGGTCCCGGGACGCCAGTTGACGTCGGCTCCCCAGGGCCACCTGCGACCGCTCTTCCTACTGGCAGACAGTCAGCTGCTGTTCTGGAAACGACAGGAGCGGCTGCTGCTCGAGCCCGCGGTCGACGAGTTGGCTCGACACGCACCCCTGAGTGCCGCCTACATCGGCGCGTCCAACGGTGATCGTCCGGAGTTCTACGACATCTTCGAAGCGGCCATGGACGACGTCGGAATCGCCGACCTCCGCATGGTCGACTCGTCGTTCGGCGCGGACGATCGCGCGTTCCTCGAGCGGGCCAGCGTGGTCGTCCTCGCCGGCGGTGATGTGCGGATCGGCTGGAACGTCTTCGAGAGCACCGGCATGGCGGACGTGATCCGGGCTCGGTACGCGCATGGCGCTGTCCTGGTCGGCATCTCCGCCGGTGCGATCCAGCTCGGCAGCTACGGAATCGTCGAGACATCCGAGTCGGCGGCCACAGAACTGCTCGACGTGTTCAAGTTCGTTCCCGCGATCATCGATACGCACGACGAGCGCTCCGGCTGGGCGCGGCTGTCAGGAACAATCCATTCGATGCAGGGAGCCGCAACCGGGATCGGCATCCCCGCCGGTGGTGGGGTCATCGTGCACCACGACGCCACCGTCGAGCCCGTGCGACATCCCGCGCACGAATTCCGTTACGAGGAAACAGGTCTCGTGCACTCGCTGTTGTGCCCCACCGAGGAGTGACCGCTATTTGAAGTAGGGATCGAGCAACGTCGACCAAGCTTGATCGAGTTGTTCCCACTCCGCTGGGCATCCCGACGCCCGCTCCTCGGGGAGCTGACCGCTTGAGACGAGGTCGGCGTTGGCCTTGGGATCAGAGCCGTAGATCCAGCACTCCAGGTTGTACATACGGGTCTCATCCAGCGAGTGCTCGTCGGCGAAGTCGTCTGCGGTCAGCTCCGTGGCCTGCGCACCGGAGGCGCCGAATGCCCGCGCGAAATCCTTGACCGCCTGTACCGATTCGGGGTCGGCATGACCGTCTTCACCGGGCGCCAACAGCACGAAGGCAGCGAGCTGATCGGCCACGTCCTCCTCGCGCCCGGTCACGGGAAGGTCGTAGATGCTGATCGCCATGTGCCCGACCTCGTGGTAGAACGTCGCGTACTCGGAATTGAGCGCCGACGCCTTCGGATCGGGGTCACCGGCTTCGGTAAAGACTCGCTGCGCCCAGTCCACATCCTCATAACAGAGGGTGATGGTGTTGTCGTCGGCGCTCCAATAGGCGTTGGGCTCGTCGCACTGCGAGCCGCGCAACGAAATGTTGTGGGGCAACTTGAGCGTCTCGTTGATGTCATTGGCGAGGGCTTCGAGCAGTTGATCGTCCTGCATGATGTTGCGCCCATTCGTCGCTTCGGGGGTGGTGGCCATGTCATAGAAGACGACCATCTCGCCGTCGGCGGGCGCGCTCGGGTCCGGTGGAGGGTCTGGGTTCTGCGCAGCCGGGGACCCCTGGGAGGTAGGCGATTTCGCCGCGTCGTGGGTGTCCGCCGCCTCTCCTCCCGAACTTCCGCATCCCGCCGCCAACACTCCCGCGGCAACGAGAGCCAAAACTCGTGACGGCGTCGCCCAGCGCACAGGCTCTCGTGCTGGTTCGTGTGTGGTCAAGCGCGGTGTCCTTCCCGGGGGCCGCTCGGCGTGCGACGATTGCGCCGATCGTATGACCGCAGCGCCGGGAATGGGGGCCAGACGACCACAGCGGTGTCGGCTCCGGTGGACTTTTCCGTCGCGCAGTTGACTGGGCGACCGGATTTGCAGCCTTATGGCTAAGAGGTGCTCACGCGTGGCGCGACAGTGCCTCGGCGATCGGGATGTCCCCGTTGTTGAACTCGACCGTGCGCCCAATGGTGGCCTCATCTGCCAGGCAGGCAGCGGCGACCAGCGCAACGTCTTCGCGGGAAACTTCGCCGCCGACCGCGTCGGCACCGACGGCGATCCGGCCGGTGGATGGCTCCAGGGTGAGGCGGCCCGGACCCAGTATCGTCCAGCGCAGACCGCTGGACCGAAGATGCGCATCGGCAGCGGCCTTGGCCTCGGCATAGTGAAAGAACGAATTGTCTTTCGGCACACCGTGATCAGGGCTTGCGCCGAAGTACGACACCATGATGAACCTGGCCACCCCCGCACGTTCGGCGGCATCGATGATGCGGATGGCGGCATCGCGATCCACCGCATAGGTGCGAGTCGGGTTGCCGCCACCGGCGCCGGCGGTAAACACCACGGCGTCATGTCCCTCGACGATTTCGGTGAGGGCGTCGACGTCCAGCGCCTCGATATCGCCCACCAGTGGCTGGGCCCCGGCCACCATCACCTCTTCCGAATGATCCGGGTTGCGAAACACCGAGGTCACTTCGTCTCCGCGCTCACTGAGGATCCGGGACAGGTGCAGGGCCACCTTGCCGTGGCCACCGAAGATCGAGATGCGAGCCATACCTCCACGGTAGCCTCTCGCACATATTCCTTGACAGGAATACGTCATGGGCCCTAGCGTCAAACCCGTGCAGTCGACGGTCTTCGGAGCTCTTGCCGAGCCAAGCCGCCTGAAAATCGTCGAATTGTTGCGTGCTGGGCCGCTTTCGGTCGGCGAGATCGCCGAGACACTCGAAATTCGCCAGCCGCAGGTCAGTAAGCACCTTCGGGTGTTGGGTGATTCGGGGATCGTCGCCGGCCAACCCGTGGCTCGGCGGCGGATCTACCACCTGGAGGCCGCACCGTTCGAGGAGATCGGCCGCTGGGCCGAATCGTTCGCGCAGCTCTGGGAGACGCGCCTCGACTCGTTGGGCAGATATCTCGAGTCCATCGCTGAAGGCACTGAGGACCGGGCCGATGACGACTGACCGCTGCACCGCTTGACCGCCGATCGACACAAGGAGGATTCGCCATGCTGATGCAGATGTTCAAGAAGACCAAGAAGCTGAACCTCGAACGCTCGTACCGCGCTCCTATCGAAACCGTTTGGCAGGCTTGGACGGACCCCAACATGGTGCGGGAGTGGTGGGGTCCGGAGAAGACGTTCGTGCCGGAATGTGAGATCGACCTCGTGGTCGGCGGAAAGATCTACATCGTCATGGAAGCGGGCGAGGCGATGGGTAAGTACCAGGGCACACGCTGGCCGATGAGCGGCACCTTCACCCGTATTGAGGAACGCGCGCGCCTGACGTATGACGCGCGATCGTGGACCGAGGGCGAGGAAGAGGGGTCAACGATCGAGCACGTCAACGACGTCATCCTCAGCGAGAAGGACGGGATGACGGTCGTCGCGCTGAACGTCACTATCACCAACATCGGCGCGAAGGCCAAGATGGCCGCATTCGGCATGAAGTGGGGTTACAAGGCTCAGCTGGACAAGCTCGACAAGTACCTGTCACGAGGGTGACAGCACCGCCACGGCGTCCGTCTCACACCGCGAAGTGCGATTTGTAGATCTGGCCATGCACGCCAACGGTTCGGTCGACCACTTGGGAGACAACGAAATCGGATGCGGCCGAGAGGTAGGCGTAGGCGGTGGCGCGGTCCATCCCCTGGTCGTTCTGCAGGAAGTCCAGGGCGTTGACCACCGCCCGGCGCATCGCGATGTTCAAAGCGCTGCTGCTGCCTCCGATTGCCCCGTCGGGATCGGACAGTCCTATTGGCACCCAGGCGGATTCGGTTTCGGCGAACGGATAGTGATATGCGACCGATGGCGCATCTCCTGATCCCGGCTTACAGACCGTCAGGCGGTAGGTGCCGCGCAGAGAGCCCTCCATCGCGGTGAGCGCCACTTCACCGTCCCCCATGGCCATGTGGGGATCGCCGGCGTAGAACCGGGCCCCCTCCGCGAAAACAGGTAGGTAGAGCGTGGAGCCCTCGCCAAGCAGCCGGATGTCGATATTGCCGCCCCCAACGGTTGGGGGAATCGAATTCGCGGTCGGCGCAGTGATATCCCGGTCCTGGGAGAAGGCGACACCCATCAGGCCCATGAAGATAACAGCGGGAACCGCACGCGCGCGTCACCGTAGGACATGACGCCGTGGCCGTCCTCCACGGCGGTGAAAGTGGAGACATTGCCGTACTCGACGGGGTTCGCGTTGGGCCTGTGATCGGTGGCCACGGGCGGCATCACTTCCTCGATACTGATGCCGTCCGGGGCGGATCCGTCCGCCTTGCGAGCGAGCGCACCTTTACCGTGCCGGCTCGAGACGACACCATAGGGCACCCGCGGAATAGCCTGTAGCGTCTCGATTTTCAGGACATCGCCGGGCTGAGCACCTTCGACGAACACCGGGCCGGTCACCACATGCGGGCCGTCCTTGTCGAAGTTGCGCGGTGTGCGGTCGTATTCGGATGCGACGACAATGGCGTCCTGCAGGACGTCGGATTCGCTGACGCCCTTACCGCCGAAGTACTCGACCGGATTGCGGCCCTGATCCTCGAGGATGCCCTCGTGGGAGACGGTGTCCACGGTGATCGTCTGCTCGGAACGCATCCGAATCACCGGCGTGGCATGCACTGTCGGCACATAGCCCCACAGCACCTGGTCGGGTGTCGAACGCAGATAGTGGTCGCCGGCGATGTCACCGTGGTCGGGTTGGAGGATCTCGAAGCGTCCGGTCGTGGTGCCGGTCGCTGCGGGAGTGTCACCCGTGGCACAGGCGGCCGCGACGGCGCCGATGCCCGTCCCGGCACCCACCGCTGCCACCGCGCGAACGAAATCGCGACGCCCGATCCCTCTGGCGAGGGTTTCGGCGGCGGCTTCGGCGAACAACTCATTCATTTGCACAGACTCCCGGGTTGTCGGTCGCCCGAAGCTATCCACGCGGTGTTGCGTCGATGTTGCCGTCAGGTTCGAAACCGTTGACGTCCAGACGCGGAGGCGGTTCGATCCCGACTCAGCCGAAACGAAACCACCCGATCGCGAACGGTCTAACGTCACAGACATCGTGGGTGCAAGGAGGTGTCGGATGCGCGGTCAACGTTTCATCATTTCGGTGGCGGGCGTGGTGACTGCGGCGACCATCGGGGCCCCGACTGTCGCGCACGCTTCCCCTCCTCCCCCGAGCCCGGATCAGGCCAGCGCCGAGTGGACGATCACCGACGGCTATCTCGTCAAGCAGATCGGATGCACGCCGGATACGCCGGGTGACCCGGTCTCGATCTCCTGGGATCCGCCGGGCTTCGTCCAAGCCGTCGGCGGGACAGGAATGATCCACGACGCCAATCCCGCCCTCGGCGGACAGTTCTCGGCCCGCTGGATCCCTTCGCCCGGCTTCTGGGACGTCGAATACCAGTTCTGCTGAGACGTCTCGGCGTACCAGACGTTGCCTGCTGTACCGCGCCTTGCCGCCCGGGGGGCCTGGCGTTTATTCGGGTTTCAATCAGTACAGTTATGGGCAACCATCCGCCTGACGCACAGACGCTCACCGTTCCATGAGTTCGATTTAGCGCAAACCGAACTCGGGGGCGGCGTAGCAATGCTTTCATAGGCAAACAACTGCAGCGGCGACTGTACGACATAGGGGGTCTGCGGCATGCCACCGCCGGACGACGAGGAGCGTTCGATATCGGTCGTGGTGGTCGGCAATCAACGCGTCGTATACGCGGGTATCGAGTCGTGGTTGAGGCGCAGCCACCCACGCGCAGAGATCATCGGCCATTTCACCAGTCCAGCCGAGTTCACGGCGGCATACCAGACCGCCGCGCCCGGGCTGGTGGTGTTGTTCGACCTGCCCTGCGACGGCGGCGGCCCGGACCTCGATGCGCTACGCCAGGTCTGCGGCGCAGGCCACCGCGTCGTCGTCTACACCTGTTCGTTCAACGACGACGTCGTCTCCGCCACCCTCGACGCGGGGGCGGTCAGCTGCATCGCCAAACATGAACCCGAACACGTGCTGGCAGCGGCCATCGATGCCGCCCACACCGATCGGCCGCACGTGGTCACGAGGACGGCTCCGACCTTGCACAGCGGCCGGCAGAAGGCACGGCCGGAGCTGACGCACCGAGAGCAGCAGGTGCTCATCGCCTGGTTTCAGACGGAGAACAAGAATGCGGTCGCCGAGCGGTTGTACATCGAGCCCTCCACGGTCGCGACTCACCTGCAAAGGGTCAGGGCGAAGTATGCGGCAGTCGGCCGGCCTGCGCCGACCAAGGCGGCTCTTGTTGCTCGAGCGATCCAGGACAAGATCCTCAGCGTCGACGATCTGTGAATCCGTCCGGTAGTCATCTGAACAGATGAACTAATAACTTTTTGCCGCCGGGACCATAACGGTTGCGTTAATAATTCTCAATCCGCGCGCGCGGCGAAATGCCGGCAAATAGTGCGCGGGGGTCGAAGCAGCAGCTATGGAAGGCACAAGCATGAGAAGAATGATCGCCGCGGGCGCGCTGACAGTGGGTGGGTTCCTCACCCTCGGTGTCGGCGTCGCACACGCTGACGAGGTTCAGGTGGAGGGTGGCTATTCGACGCTCGAGGCCTGCAATGTCGACGGCCCCAATGTCGAGATCGCACAGGGTGACGCCAATTACGGGCATTGGGATTGCCGTCAGGGCGGCGACGGTCTCTGGTACGTCTGGCTGAGCAGCTGATGATCCGCCAGGTCAGCGGTCCGACGGAGGTGGCGGACCGCTCGTGAATTCGGCAAGGGTGGCGTTACGGGTCGGGGCCGTTGCCTTCTCGCTCGGTGTAGCGGGGTTGGTCGGCACCTGCGGCATGGGGACGGCGATCGCCGACGACGGAGGACAGTCGTCCTCCAGTTCATCGTCGAGCTCGTCATCCGGGTCTTCGGGTTCATCGGGGTCGACGAGCTCGTCATCCGGATCGACGGGCAGCACGCCGTCGGGGTCGACGGGTACATCGGAGTCTTCGTCGGCGACTAAGGACGGAGCTTCGGAGTCGACGGGCAGTTCCTCGACGTCGACCGTCTCGGGAACAAAGCCCAGGACATCTGTCGGTGCGGGACGCTCGACGACAACGCCCACCGCAGATGCATCCGAGACACGCTCCACGAAAAAGTCGACAGCCGAGCGGCAGTCCGCGGACTCATCGGCGAAGCAGTCAGCGACAGAGTCGGCCAAAGAGTCGGACGCAGCTGCGGCCGCGTCGACACCGGCTGCGAGCACTGTCGGCGAGGTCGACACCAGTTCGCCTGTGCTGGTGGATACTTCGGTTCCGCCGGCCGACCCGGTCGTTTCTGAGGCCCCGATCGAGCGGGAGCAGAAGAAGAATCGATCCGACCGCGTGCCCACCGACTCTTTGGTGACCCCGCAGAGGACCACCGCGACCGCTGTGGGGGCGACGAGCGCGAGCCGACCCGAGGACACCATCAGCGCTCGATCCCTGGCACACGTAACCGATTCCGGCCCAGCCGATGTCACAGCATCGGCTGAAATCATCGGTGTCGAGGCCGCCGCCGAAGCCAGCACGCTGGTGATCGAGGCCGAACTGGTGCCCTCGGATGGTTCCGGTGCCGACAACCACCGCACTGTGGTGGCCCAAGCACCCGACGCCGGACCCTCGACAGCGTCGACCGGCATCGTGTCGGGCCTGCTGTCGGCGGTCGGTGTCGGCTCACCACTGTCCGCAGTTGACGGGCCGGTACAGCCACTTCCGGGCGTGATCCTGGTGGGCTCGCTGGACCTGGTGCGCCGCGATCTGGAGCGGATGAACGATGACCAGTTGGCCATCGACACCCAGCACGTCACCAACACGCTGACCGCCGAAGTCCCCCCGGAGGAATTGGTTCCCGTCGCGACGACGACGACCGATTCGGACACCGAACACCCGTCGTGGTCGGTACCCGATGAACTGACCGTGGAACCCACCGCAGCCGAACGGGCCGCAGCGTTCTACAAGGCCCGAGACGTGCGCATAGAAGCATTCATCGTGGCCCAAGCTGCCCGCACAGACGCGTTCAATGAGCAAGTAGAGACGCAATATGCGGACAACCCCCTCGGTGCGCTCGTCGGCAGCGCGGCGTTCGTGGTCTCCGAACTGGCCCACACCGCAGCGGTCGTCGTGACCGAGTTCGTCAACTACATCTCCTACGCCGTTACCGAATTCATCCACGGACTGTCGGATTGGTTCACCGCCCCAGCCGTCTTCACCGGCATGTACGGCGACCCGGAAACAAACAAGCAGTACTGGCAAGCGCAGTCGTATCAGAACTGTGTGTTGATGTCGTCGGCGATGATCATCAATCAACTCAAGAACACCCCAGAGATTCCCGACGAAGAGGCCATCATACTGAAGGCACAGGAGCTCGAGAGCGTTGTCAACCCGGGTAACCCGATGTACGTGGACACCACCCAGGACGGCGTCAACATCAAAGATGCTGTGAAACTTCTGGATGCATACGGAGTGGCGGCCACTGTCACCGAGTACGACAAAACGGAGGGCAACCTGGCGTTGAGAGCGGTCGCCTTCGCGCTGGAAGACAAGAAGGCGGTGTCGGTCGGACTCCACGGGGAAACCATCTGGAGCGCTGTCGAAAACCGGCCGATGCCTACGGGCGCCAACGCCGCAGATCACCAGGTGGTCGTCACGGGAATCGACTTCGACGAGCGGGTCGTCTACCTCAACGACAGCGGCTTCGCCGAGCAGGGGAAGAATATGAAGGTCCCGCTGGACGCCTTCATGAAGGCGTGGCAGACGGACGACTACGAGACGATCATCGCGGAGCTCAAACAGCCGAACACATCAGAGACCGATCCCGGCGTCCACCGGATTTCCAGTCCCGATTCCGGCGTTCTTCTACAGGTGGCGTAGCCGCGTTACCAGCGATAGTCGAGGAACTTCCCGTCGAACGTGACCACCACGCGGTCTCCGTCGGGATCCTCACGGCGCCCGACGTCGACCTTGAAGTTGATCGCGCTCATGATGCCGTCACCGAACTCCTCGTGAATGAGTTCCTTGATCGCGGGTCCGTAGACGGCGAGCGCCTCCTGGAACCGATAGATGGTCGGATCGGACAGTAGCGCCGGGTCGATACCGCGGGCGGGTTGGAGCTGCAAGCTCTCGCCCACCGCGGCGTCGAGATCGAGCAGGGCGCAAACCCGTTCGGCCTGCGGTTGCGTCATCGGATGTTGACCGAGCAGCGCGGCGACACACCACACTCGCGGCGCATCCAAAGCATCAGCGATCTCGGTCCAGCTCACGTTCTTTCGGGTCTTGGCGGCGACCACCAGTGCCGCTGCGTCGGACTTGGTCATGATCGGGGTCATGCGCTGACCTTATTCGCCTCGGGGCCGCCGGTGCGCGTTCATCGGCGTCCGGCGGGCTTCGGACGGCGCAGAGCTGGGTAATACCGTTGCGATGATGAGTTCGCAGCGACCCAGGGCTTTGATCATCGGCGGCGGATTCGGTGGTTTGTTCTGCGCGCGTCGATTGGCCAAAGCGGATGTCGACATCACCCTGCTCGACCGCTCCGCCGACCACCTGTTCCAACCGCTGCTCTACCAGTGCGCGACCGGCAAGCTGAGCATCGGCCACATCAGCCGTCCCCTCCGCGAGGAGTTCGCCCGATACGACAACATCAAGCCCCTGTTGGGCGAGGCGATCGCACTGGACCCGTCCGCGCGCACCGTCACCGCACTACGGCCCGACGAGACGACGTTCGTCGTCGAGTACGACGTCCTCATCCTGGCGGCCGGTATGCGGCAGTCGTATATGGGCAATGAGGAGTTCGCGCACTGGGCGCCGGGTATGAAAACGCTCGACGACGCGCTGGAGATCAGACAGCGCATCCTCACCGCGTTCGAGATTGCCGAGACCCTGCCGCCCGGTTCGGAGCGTAGCGACTGGCTCACCTTTGCCGTCGCCGGAGGCGGTCCGACCGGAGTGGAACTGGCCGGTCAGATCCGGGAGATGGCCACCCGTACCCTGGCCAACGAATTCCACAGCATCCAGCCGCAAGAGGCGCGGGTGCTGCTGTTCGACGGCGGCCAGCGCGTCCTGAAGAAGTTCGCGCCCGACCTATCGGCGAAAGCCACCGAGACCTTGGCGGAGCTCGGCGTCGAGATGCACTTCGGTGTGCACGTGACCGATGTCCGGCGCGACGGCGTCACCGTCACCCCGAAGAACGGCGGGCCCGACAGGCAATTCTCGACGCGCACCGTGCTGTGGACCGCAGGCGTCGAAGCCGTCCCGTTCGCCCGTCATGTAGCCGAAACCCTCGGAGCGCCAACCGATCGCGCCGGTCGCATACAGGTCGAGCCGGACCTGAGCGTTGCGGGACACCCCGAGATCTTCGTGGTCGGCGATCTCGCCGGGCGTGACAAGCTGCCTGGCGTCGCGGAGAACGCGATGCAGGGCGGCCTGCACGCGGCGGCCTGTATCCGCCGTGATCTCGCCGGGCGACCGCGCCGCCCGTACCGCTACCGCGATTTGGGATCGGCGGCCTACATCAGCCATGGCAACGCGCTGCTTCAAGTGGGGCGCATCCGGGTGTCGGGATACCTCGGCTGGGTGGCGTGGGGCCTGATTCATATCGCGTTCCTCACCGGTGTGCGCAACCGCATCAGCACGGTTGCCACCTGGTTGGCCTCGATCGCACGTGCCGGCCGCTATCACCGGGCCTTCATGCTGGGCGCAGCGGATCGTCCCGAACAGCGCTACACGTACTCGACGTGGGACCTTCCAGAACCTGCACCGCCGCATTACCGCGCTTACCGTTCATGACCGTCGGCCCGAACGACGGGTGAGTGATCTGTCGACGTCCTTCCGGGAGTGTGACGGCAGCGCGGCAGAGGAACTGCGCGTCTGCCGCGGTTGCGATTAGCATCCACCAACGTGGGTGGCGAACCTCCGGTCCCCGTGCCGCGGACGCATCGGGTCGCGCAGAGGTTGTCCCGATTGAACGTCGCACAGATCAGACGGACCGCGCTTCTGCTGATTCTGGTGGCCACCGCCGCGTTCGGCGGCCTCGAGACCGTCGACAAGCAAGTCACCCCGTTCAAGGTCGCCGAGGAGTTCAGCGACGGCCAGTTCACGATCACGGTCGAGCGGGCAAGGTTCGTCCGCGAACTCAAGGGTGGGTTGGCCACCATCGGCGCTGCCGAACCCGGCAAGGTCTACCTGGGCGTCGTGGCAACCGTCGACAACACCGGCACCGTGCCAGGAGGTCTCCGCGATCTCCTCGACCTACAGGGTCTGCCCGGCAAGGAGATCTTCGGGACCTTCCGTCTGCGCGACGGTTCTGCGATCCAGAGTCTCGGACCCGGACTCACCGAACAGTTGGCGTTCACTTGGCAGGTCCCGGAATCCAGCGCAGTTTCGACTCAGGAGGTGACCATCCGGGTGTGGAAGAAGACGTTCACGCAGCTGATGGTCACCTACGGTGGCAAGGAATGGATCGACACGGATAACTACGGTCGGGTGGTCGTTCCGGTCCAGGGGCTGCCGTGAATCCGCGCACGCGCCGGGCGCTGACGGTGATCACGACAGTCGTTGTGATCGCGGCGGCCGCGGTGGTGTGGCAGAACCTGCCGACACCGCCGGACATCACCGGACCGTTCGACGTGTACGGCGAGGCGGGACAGCGTGCCGCCGGCCGCGACGTCGCGGCTACCGTCACCGATGTCCGTATCTCTTCGCAAGTGGATTCGGTTGCACCCGCGGGCGTTTGGGTGGTTGTCGACGCCACCCTGGAGGCACCGGTCACCACCGAACTACCCCGCAGTGACCTGATCGTCGGGCCGAACACGTACACACCCACCGATCGGTTTTTCCTCAAAACTCTCCGGGGGAACGTCAGGCCCGGCATCGCGCAACGCGGGTCGTGGGTGTTCGATGTCGCGCCGGCCCTGGTCGAGCCCGGCTCATCCGCACCGATCACGCTGCGGGTGTGGACGGGTTATGACGAGCAACTGGACTCGCGTCTTGTCATCGATGTTCCGCTCGCAGCCGCCCGCCGAGTACAGACCGTGAGACTCGAGGCTCCCTTGGAACGTGCGTCATGAGGAGATGGCTGTCGGCGCTGTGGGTGCGAAACCTGATCGGTGCCGTCGTCATGGTGGCCGCACTCGGCGTCATCATCGCGACCACACTGGGCGATCAGTGGACCACTTACCGCGACACGGTGGTTCCGGACGTAGTGGTGGCGAAGGGTGAGTCCGGCGGCGCCGGCGGATACACCTGGGAGGTCGACTCGGTGAGGCACTTGAACCGCAAGCCTTCCCGGTTCGGGCCGCAGCTACCCGAGGGCGCCGTATTGACGGTGGTGACGGTGGACATGTCGGGTCCGGCACGTGAGAACCCCGAAACCTGCAGCGCTGTCATCACCGACGGTCAGCGGCGGTGGGCATCGGAGAAGGCGGGCGGTTTGGGGCCGACTCCACCCGATGGTGTGGGGATCAGGTGTGAGAAGCCCGGCCCGGTGCAGTTCGCGTTCGTGCTGCCGCAGGATGCGGTGCCCGACGCGCTCGATGTCACGAGTGCTGACGGTCGGCTACTGGCGCGGATGATGTTGTAGGTTCCTGCTTTTCGAGTTGCTCAAGGCAGTACGCCACCGTGGACGCGATCAGGCAGATGCGAAGGGGCTCGATGATCAGGTGCGAGCCGAGCGCGATCGTTTCGGCGAAGCCGTACCAGAAGGGCAGCGGATGCGGACCGAGAAGCCATGCCACGAACCGGAATAAGTAGCCATTGCCCATCTCGGGCCGATAGAAAGACCCGGACATGTCGAGCCACGCCAAGCCGAGATAGCCCAACACGTACAGCGACAGGGCGAAGACTCCCCCGTAAAGGATGAGCCGTGCCGAATCAACGATGGTGCTGTAATTGCCCAGCTTGGAGAGCAGCCAGGAGCGCACCTTTTGGCCCAGCGTCTCGGGCACGTCCCAACCGCGCTCTTTGAGCATCTTGCGCCGCTCTGCCGCGCTGTTGATCACCCTGTCGGCGCGACTGCCCACAACGCGGCGAGCCGCGCGGCGCCAGTCGGGCATGGACACGCCGTAGACGATCCCGGCGACGGCGAGCCAGAGAAGCGGGATCGTGGCTCCACCGAATGCTGTCCGCAGCACCGCCATCAGGCCGTCCCACAAGGCTTCCAGCGGCGCGAAGTGCGAAAACAGTGCGGCCCGCGTCTCGTTGAACCACACCACGATTCGCCGTTCGGAGATCCAGCCCATCGGGTTGATGAGGAAGCCGACGCCCTCGCTGGCAGCGAAGCTCAGCGTGAGGAAGACCCACAGCGCGTCGACGTAGACGCGGACGGCGATCATCCACCCCGGCAGCTTGTCCTTGAGCTTGCTGAGCACATAACGCACGACCAGCGCCGACACGATGATCACCCACGTGGTGGTGCCGACGGGCAGTTGATCGGGATGAAGCTCGGTGGGCTCCGTGGATGTCAGCGCTTCGGTGACGGAGTCGGTGATGCGATAGTCGAGGGCCACCGTCTCGAACTCGATCCAGTCCTCTGCGAACAGCTTCCAGGCCAGATAGATCGCGAAGAACGGCACGATGATGTTGGCGAACACGTCGACGCTGCGCGCAGATCGCCGCGGCAGCGCCGCCAGCGCGGGGATGGCCGAGCGCAGCACCAAGAACATCGCGACGTACGAACCGAGCCGCGCCATCCCGGCGAACGGCATGATCAGCGCGGCCCAGACGTCGTTGTCCCAACCGGCCCAGGCCGCCAGCTCGATGGCGCCGCGACGACCCAGCCAACCGAGCAGGTACAGCGCCGCCAATTGAGGGAAATAGCGCCACCACAGGTCGAACGGCCGCAACACGGAGCGCACCGCCACATCCTAGGGCGGCGACGGTAGCGGCGACGGGCTGACGAGCTGATCCACCAGCCACCAGTGCATTTGGCACGGTCGCGCGTCGTCTCAGCACTGAATGACGATCCGGCCAGGCCCTCTTGACTGTGACGCCACTCACAGTAGTATGACCAGTGGTCATCGCTGGGAGGTGTGGATGCCGACTGTCACATGGGCTCGGGTCGACCCGAGCCGGCGCGCGGCTGTGATCGAAGCGGCGGAGGCAGAGTTCGGGGCGCACGGCTACTCGCAGGGCAGCCTGAACGTCATCGCACGCCGCGCGGGTGTCGCGAAGGGCAGCCTGTTCCAGTACTTCGCCGACAAGCGCGATCTCTACGCCTACATCGCAGATCTCGGCAGCCAGCGAGTGCGGTCGTACATCGAAGAACGAATCCGGGAACTCGACCCGAGCCGGCCCTTCTTCGAGTTCCTCACCGATCTGCTTGACACCTGGGTGGCGTACTTTGCCGACCACCCGCACGACCGCGCTCTGCATGCCGCGTCGAACTTCGAGATCGACACCGACGCAAGGGTTTCCGTGCACACCGTCCTCCATCGCCACTACCTGGAGGTTCTGCGGCCACTGGTGCGCGATGCACATGCGCGCGGTGACCTGCGCGCCGATTGCGACACCGACGCTCTGCTGTCGTTGCTGCTGATGATCTTTCCCCACATGGCGCTGGCCCCCTACGTGCGCGGCATGGATCCGGTTCTCGGGCTCGACGATCCCACTCCCGATCAGCCGGCACTCGCAGTGCGCAGGCTCGTATCCGTTCTGGCGCAAGCATTCTCCAGCAACAACCCAGCCCAAAGGACGACCAAGGAGGTCCAACGATGACACGAAAGAACTCAGCGTCACTCGACGCCGGTGGCCTCAACTGGGACAGCCTCCCGTTGAAGCTCTTCGCAGGGGGCAATGCGAAGTTCTGGAATCCCGCCGATATCGACTTCTCCCGCGACCGGGAGGACTGGGAGTCCCTGACCGAACTCGAGCGTGATTACGCCGCACGACTGTGTGCGCAGTTCATCGCCGGCGAAGAAGCCGTCACCCAGGACATCCAGCCGTTCATGGCCGCGATGCGGGCCGAAGGCCGTTTGGGCGACGAGATGTATCTGACCCAGTTCGCGTTCGAGGAAGCCAAGCACACCCAGGTGTTCCGGATGTGGTTGGACGCCGTCGGGCTGACCGACGACCTCCACCACCACCTCGATGATCTCCCGTCGTACCGGAAGATTTTCTATGACGAACTGCCGAGTTCGCTGGAGGCGTTGAACGCCGACCCGTCCCCCGCCGCGCAGGTGCGCGCGTCAGCGACCTACAACCACGTCATCGAAGGCATGATGGCGTTGACGGGATACTATGCGTGGCACCGTATTTGCGTGGACCGCGGCATTTTGCCCGGCATGCAGGAGTTGGTGCGGCGCATCGGCGACGACGAGCGGCGCCACATGGCCTGGGGCACCTTCACCTGTCGGCGTCACGTCGCCGCCGATGACTCGAACTGGACGGTGTTCGAGGAGCGGATGAATGAACTCATCCCGCTGGTGCTGCAGAACGCCGATGACGGGTCGGCCCTCTACGACGAGATTCCGTTCGGATTGGAAGCGGGCGAGATGAAGCAGTACGCAAGCGATAAGGGAATGCGGCGATTCGGCACCATCAGCAGTGCCCGGGGCCGCCCAGTCGGGGAGATCGACCTGGACTACTCACCGCTGACGCTGGAGGACACCTTCGCCGACGAGGACAGCAAGGCGCTGGCCGCCTCGGCGTAAACCGTGCGCGTTGCTCGTCATTGGCGCGTCATGAAGTACTGCACGCTGTGGTAAACCTCGCGCAACAACATCGGGATCTGCGTCTGGAGGGTCTTGTAGCGGCTACTGGGCGTCGGCGAAGGGTGCGCGTCAAGGCCCAATTCGGTGGCGATACGCGTGGCACGGCGCATGTGCAGCGGATCGCTGACGATGAGCACTCGGTTGATTTCATGTTCGGCGAGCAGCGGTCGGGCGTAGGCGAAGTTCTGCTTGGTGGTGCGCGAGCTGTTCTCGATGAGCAAGCGGACCGCCGGCACCCCAGCCTTGATCAGCCAGTCGCGGCCGGCCTCGGATTCGGAGAGCGTGTCTCGTTGTCCGACACCGCCCGTCAGGACGATCCAATCGACCTGGCCTGATTCGTACAGCGTGGCCGCGTGCCGCAGCCGCTCCTCGAGCACGGGCGAGGGTTCGTCGTCGTCGACGGCCGCGCCCAGGACGATGGCCGCATCCGCCGGCGCCGCGTCCGACCGTGCACTGAAAGCGCTGATATCGATGGCAAGGCTGAGGACACCTGCCAGAACCAGGGCCGAAGCGATTGTGATTCGTCGCAGACTTCCGACGAGCCTGCGTCGGATCGGCCCGACTGATCGCACCAGGCCACGATACTGGCGGTCGTCGCCGCAGTGATCTCGCGGCGCCGATGAATCCGCTGCTGCGTGCGGAGTAGTCGCCGTGGCGCGTCGCACAGGTCCCTCCGTCCCATGTGCTGAGGAGAACGCGAACAGAAGCTGGAACCGGACCGCCATCACCGCGGGGTCCGATCTATAAACGGAGCAAGGGCAGGTGTTCCACTGGAAACACCTGCCCCGCTCAACTCACTTGCTTGTCGTGCACCTCACTCGTCAATCACCTCGTAGCAGGCGGGTCCGCAGTTGGGGTCGTAATCGGGAGGGTTGGGGTAGATGCTGCCGGACGGGTAGACCATGCCGATTTCGTTGGGATTCGACGTGGAATCCGGAGTCGGGTGAGCGGTCTGCGGATCGTCAGCGGCCGGTGGTACGAGCTTGACGCCGGGAATCAGGTGGGCGTGGACGACGTCGTCACCCGCCGGCGAGGCCGCGTCGGCATGCGGCGCCGACGACTCAGCCTGCGGCGCGGACGACTCAGCGTGCGGTGCGGCGGCCGGTGGTACGAGCTCGACACCGGGAATCAGGTGGGCGTGGACGACGTCGTCACCCGCCGGTGAGGCTGCATCGGCGTGCGGGGCCGACGACTCCGCGTGCGGGGCCGACGACTCAGCGTGCGGCGCGGACGACTCGGCGTGCGGCGCCGACGACTCAGCATGCGGGGCCGACGACTCCGCGTGCGGCGCCGACGACTCAGCGTGCGGCACGGAGACCGAGCCGGCGTGATCCCCGGAGGAGGTCGTGGAGTGCGCCGACCCGGAGTCGTTGGCGGGCGCCGCGGACGCGGCGCCGGCCATGCCGAGGGCAGCTAGCCCCAGGGCCCCCGCGATGGCGGCAGCGGTGGCGAACTTCTTGACCGCGCCCAAGGTCGCGGCGGTCCCTGCGGGCTTGGTGAACGGGGTGTTGGTCATCGGATTTTCCTTTCGTGGAGCCACGGTCTTCGTGGTTGAAAAGAGAATCGGGCGTCGACCTCAACGGATCCTCAAAGCCTCCACTGATGCGTCACGACCGCACGAAACACGGCTTTCGGTCCGTCACCTGAAAAGGCGACCGACCCCCGCGGGTCGGCATCCAACGCGACGTCCACGAACATCTGGCCCGGGCCGCAGGTTCCAGGATGTCGCGGAGAACAACGCGGAGGCCGTGCCCCTGATCATGCGGCGTGTTCACGCCACGCACCCGTGCCGTCGTCGGTCATCGGTGCGACGATGCGAGGGTGGTTCGCGGGCGTGCTGAAAATCGCCGCTGAGCCCGCGCGCTGGGGTGGCCCGGTCAGGAAGATAAGTCCTTGCATTACAGCGTATCTGAGCCAATATCCAGGGAAGCAACTCTAAAAACGATAGGCGTCATAGGTCGCGTCGGTCCGGCGCCGAGGCGTGATTGCGGCTTACGCTTGCAGCTTGTGAGGTTGGAGTCCAGCACACTGGCCGCGTTTCTCACCGGCACCATCATGACGACTCTCTTGCTGGCCGCCCAAGCCGGAGGTAACCCCCTGCAGGAAATCGCATGGATTCTCCTTGGTGTGGGGTTGAGCCTGCTGACCCGCGCGTACGGGTTGCATGTCTCGAGCCACGAGGAGTCCGGAGGCGCACAGTACATTGCCGCCTTTCTGCGAAATGTCGCCAGTGGGTGGCCCGTCGTCGCGGCAGCCCTGCCCACTTTGGCCGTGCTGCTGCTCGCTGCAGCCTTTGACTGGCCCGACGATTGGGAGCATCCCGACGGTGGAGTCACCATCGGTTACACCACGGTCGCGCTCAACCTCAACGTGGTGTTGCTCTTCTTCTGGGGCGTGATAGCGGCTCGCCAGGCCAGCCTTTCCCGAGCATGGACGGTGGTCATCGGCTTTCTGAATGCGGGAATGGGCTGGCTCGTCGTCGCCGTCAACCTCGCGCTGAAATGACGGGCGATGGTAGACCGCGTCTCAGCGGAGCCCTTGGCGAGTTCGGCATATTTCTATGACCTGCGCTCGGTTCGTGTGTCAAGATTTCTACCGTGACGCGGGCGGAACCGTTTCCACCAGTTGACGGTTGGGCGCCCACCGCGCGTCCGGTGCGCCGGGTGGGGTTTGTGCTAACGCTCATCGTGGTCGTGGTTTGCGCCGCGTGCGGCAACTCCAGCGCACCGCACGCTGGCGCGCCGTCGCCGACAACACCGACAACGGTGGAACATCCGCCTGCGCAATTCGTGGCCGGGCCTTGCCCCGAAACACCGCAACCGGTGCCCGAGTTGAGAGGTGCCCGGTGCGGGGAATTGGTGGTGCCCGAGGACCGCACCAAAGCTGGCGGGCGCACGCTGCGTTTGGCGGTGGCGATCATTCCGTCGGAGACGCAGCCACCCTCATCGGATCCGATTGTGTTCCTCACTGGGGGTCCCGGCGGTGACGCGGTGGCGGATCCGCCGATTCCGAACGATGTGGGCATCAACCGCAGCCGGGATCTGATCCTGTTGTCGCAGCGGGGAACTCACTCGTCGAAGCCGGCGCTGACCTGCCCGGAGATCGATCGGTTCTACGCGCGCCGGGTCGGGTTGGTCTATGACGCGGCCTCCACCGGCGATCAGTATGTGCAGGCGGTGCGGGCGTGCCGCGACCGCCTGGCCCCGGAGGCCGACTTTGCGGCGTTCAACTCCACCGAAAGCGCATATGACCTTGCGGACCTGCGGACAGCGTTGGGTGTCGACCAGTGGAATGTGTTTTCGCATTCGTATGGCACCGATCTCGCGCTGATCTACATGCGGCACGACGCCGACGGGATCAGGTCGGTGACCCTCGATGGGGTGGCGCCACCCTCGGCCGCCACCCCCGGGTGGACGTGGAGCAGCGCCAGAGAGGCGTTCGACAACATGACTAATGCATGCGCGGCACAGTCCGCATGTCAGGCGCGCTATCCCGACCTCGCCGAGTCGTTCATCAGACTGGTCGATCGGCTCGAAGAGCGTCCAGTCACCACCACGGTCGCCGTCCCGTCGGTCGGCGACACCGAAGTCGTCCTCGACGGTGGCGCGCTGCTGAACTGGTTCGTCCCGCTAGCCACCCACTTTCCAGAAGAGTTTCCGGCCGCGATCGACGAACTGGCCCGAAACAATCCCAGCCGGATCGCCGAGCTGTACGCCGAAGTGTGGGCCAATCCCGAGCGGGTCGGGACCATGGGCTGGGGCTTGACCTTGAGCGTGTGGTGCCGTGAATGGGTCCCGTTCGAATCGGTCGAGGATCAACTCGAGAAAGCAAAGCAGGCCTTTCCGAAGTTTCCCGAGTCGGTTCGCGCCCAAGCGCCGCAACTGCCGTTCCTGCGCGACGCCTGCGCCGCCTGGGATGTGCCCAAGGCGCCCGATGAGATCCGGGCGGTCACCGAGAGCGCGATCCCGACGCTCGTCCTGTCGGGCAGTTACGACGGACAGACCGGGCCCCAGTGGGGTGAGTATGTGGCGCAACATCTCTCGCAATCCCACGTCGTGACGGTGCCCGGCGTCGCCCATGGCGTGTACACGAATGACTGCGGGGCGAAGGTGATCGCCTCGTTCTACGAAGATCCGGGTCGACCGGACACGAGTTGTGTCGGCGCGACACAACCACCTTCGTACGAGATCATTCCGCCACCATGACGACAGCGTCGGATGTCGCGGGGATATCGCGTCGCGGCCTGCTGGGCGGAGCCGTCGCCGGGGCCGCTGCGCTGGCGCTGTCCGCGTGTTCTTCGAGCCCTTCATCAGAACCCACGACGACCTCCGCGTCCGACGCGGCAACGGGATTCGACGAACTCGACGCCAAGATCGAAGAGGGTATGAAGGCCTATGCGATACCGGGGGTGGCAGTCGGCATCCTGGCGGGCGGCCAGGAGTACATAAAGGGCTACGGTGTCACCAATGTCGACCATCCGGTACCGGTCGACGGCGATACGGTGTTCCGTATCGGTTCCACCACGAAGACTTTCACCGGTACGACGCTGATGCGGCTGGTGGATCAGGGCAAAGTGGACCTCGACGCTCCGGTCCGCCGCTATCTTCCTGACTTCGCGGTAGCGGACCCATCTGCCAGCGTCACCGTCACCGTGCGCCAGCTTCTCAACCACACAGCGGGATGGTTGGGCGACGATCTGCAGGACTTCGGCCATGGTGATGACGCGTTGTCGCGCTATGTCGCGTCGATGACCCGGTTACCGCAACTGACACCGCCGGGAGCCGTATTCGCCTACAACAACGCAGGATTGGTCGTGGCGGGGCGGATCATCGAGGTCGTCACCGGGTCCACCTACGAGGCGGCGGTACGGAATCTACTGCTCGATCCGCTCGAGCTGAGGCACACCCGGTACTTCTCGGACCAGATCATCGGCTTCAATATCGCGGCATCCCACAACGTGGTTGACGGTAAACCCGTTGTCGACAACGGCTTCTGGGAGTTCCCGCGCAGCTGCAACCCGACCGGATCATTGATATCTAGCGTGCGGAATCAGTTGCGTTACGCGAGGTTTCACCTTGGTGACGGTACCGCTCCCAACGGCACTCGGCTGCTGAGCCAACAAGCACTTGCCGCGATGCGCTCCAACCCCGGTGCCGGCGGCACGCTGCAGGTCGAGCTCACCGGGATGGGGGTGACATGGATGCTGCGCCCCTCGGCCGAGAACGAGACGATCGTGCAGCACGGCGGCACCTGGCAAGGCCAAAGGTCGGGCTTCTTCATGGTGCCCAGCCGAAACTTCGCGATGACCTTGCTCACCAACTCCGAGGGTGGGGCGCAGCTCACGACCGATCTGTTCGCCGATGATTGGGCGCTGCGCCGGTTCGCTGGGGTCAGCAATATGCCAGCGGAACCGCAAACTTTGAGCGCGGCGGACCTCGCGCCCTACGAAGGGCGGTACGTGACGGAGCAGATCACCGAATCCGGCAGCCTCGAAAAGGTTGTCATCGAGTTCGAGGGCAGGGATGGCCGACTGCACGGCACCATGAGCGACCTGGCCGATCCCAGCACTCACCCCGATGAGGACGCCGACACCAGCGCACATCTGGGCTTCGCCTTCTACCGGCCGGACTATGGACTCGACCTGGGTCCAGACGGTCAAACCCTCGGCACCCGTTCCAATTTCGTGCGGGACCCGAACGGAAACGTCGCCTGGTTGCGCATGCACGGCCGCCTTTACCGGCGGCAATGATCTGACGAACAGCGTTCTGCGCTCGCCGCTTGCCGTTGGCCTATCGGCAGCGTCCGCAAGCCCTAAGGCGGTCGCGTAGTCTAACCGCCACCTGTGCTCGATTGAGTCCTGGCGATCGGCTTTCTCACGATGGTCGCAGCGTCGGATACCATTGTGCCGCTTGCCTGTTAGGCATCAACGACCGACGGAAACCGGAGGGAGTACGCCTTGGGGGCGTCGTGCACGGGTCGAACGGGTAGGCGAACGGCCGTCGATGTAATACCGATGGCAGTCACGATTGGTAAGGCCGACGATGAAGGCTTGCTCGATCAGGGGGCGTCTTGTGAAATTGCTTGAAGGTGCTAATTTTCAGCAGTTGCGACGACGATCGGCTGCTCGACGAGCATGCCGCCGCGATCGATGAAGTCTTGCCAGCGTGCAACGACCTCATTTTCAAGTTGTTGTCTGCGGTCGGCGCCCGCCGACATGACGACCCCTGCGATAGGTGTGACTTGAAGGTACTGCCACAGGAATTCGGCCGGCGGTGGTAGCCGCAACGTCTTCGTCATGGTTTTGACGGTCACGTCTTGGAAGTGGGCGACTTCCAGCAACTGGCGCAGTTGGGTCTCGCTCAGGGAGAAGACCGAACGTAGGAATCCGGGTAGGTCAGGGTTGATGTGACGACCAAGGGCGTCCACCATGATCTCGAAAAAGCGCGGCATGGTTCCCGGCGCGTTGATCGCGACGCGGCCACCCGGCGACAGCACGCGCCGCATCTCGCGGGCGGCTGCGGGCCGGTCGGGAAAGAACATCAGCCCGAGCTGACACAACACCAGATCGTAGGACTCATCGGCGAGCGGAAGAGCTTCAGCGCTTCCCTCCCGCCACTCGATCACGGCACCGGACGGTGCGGCGGTTGTGCGGGCAACCTCCAGCATTCCGGGGTTGAGGTCCACTCCGACGACTTTCCCTGTGGTCCCGACTCGTTCGGCGGCCAGGCGGGTGACGACGCCGGTCCCGCATGCGACGTCGACGACGTATTCACCCGGCTCGGGTGCCGCCACCTCGATGAGATCGCCGGCGAGCGGCGCGGGAATGAGCGGGACGAAGTCGCGTGCGTAATTCTCGGCTTCCGTCCGCCGGAGGTCACGGTAATCAACCTGTTGAGACATGGTCGGACGATATGAATCAGACCGCCGTCGGCGCATCGACCGAATTCACCATATCGCCGCGGTGCGAGTGATCAGTTCTAACCACCCGTTAGACGAGGTGTTGCTCGTAGGCGTAGGCGGTGGCGGCTGCCCGAGATGACAAGCCGAGCTTAGCGAAGATGTTCTGCAGGTGACGTGCGACCGTGTGCTCGCTGAGTACGAGGCTCGCGCCGATCTCTCGGTTGGTCTTGCCCGCGGCGACAAGCCGTAACACCTCGCATTCTCGCGGGGTGAGGCCCCCCGCCGACCGCCCCTGGGTCCCGATGACCTCGGCCAGACGTTCCGTGTCGGGCACTGCGCCGAGCCGGCTAAAGCCATCATGCGCGGCGTCGAACTCCAGTGCCGCCGCGTCGAAGTCGCTGAGCTCTCGGCAGGCGAGCCCGGTCTGAACCCGCGTCCGGGCGGCTTCGTAGGGCATTGCCAAGTCCCGCCAACCCGCAGATGCCCGGCGCAGGGCAGCAAGAGCCGCGGGGGCGTCGCCCTCGGCGAGCAACGTCGACCCGTCGGCGTGAGCTGCGATGGCGTGCAGGAACAGCGCGTCGATGGCTTCGGCGATCTCGGCAAGTTCGTCAGCGCTCGCTCGCGCTGCCGGGACGTCACCGACCGCGAGCATGATGTCGACGTGCGCAGCCAATATTGCCGGCCGACCGACACGATCGGGGCTTAGGTCTACCGCGCGACGAATCGCGGCAATCGCGGCATGGACGTGCCCTTCGGCCAGTCGCAGGAGGGCCAATCCAGGCAACGGCTCTCGACCGAACTGATGGGCTTGCCGGTAGGCGATTTCAGCGTCGTCGAACTCTCCACGCAGCCGGTGCAGCTCCGCTCGCTGGTAAGCCGCCAATCCTAAGGAAGGGTGCGCAGCGGGTCGCGACAAGTGCTCGCAAGCGAGGCGGGCGGCCGTCGTCGCCTCGGGCCATTCGCCGTGGATCTGCAGGATCTGCGAGCGATGCACCAGACATTGACCGCGGTATGGAACGAGGTCAGGCTGGGCGTCACACCAATCGCTCAAGGCGATGGTCCACTCGGTCGCGCGCCCCAGGTCGAACACGCCCATACACGTCTCGATGACGCCGCAATAGACGATGCCGGCGGGGATGGGCGACACCTCCCCCGCGGTGACGCTCGCCATCGCTTCATCGAGCAGTGCCACGCCGCGAGCCGTTTCGCCCTGGGTGACCGATGCCTGGCCTTGACCCAGCCAGGCCAGAGCCGCCAAGTCGCGATCACCGAACCGTACGGCGATCCTGCCGGCCTCAACGAACATCTCGTACGCTCCCGCGGAATCCCCACCCGTCCACGCCCCAAGGCCTGCGGAAGTGAGTAAGTACCCGCGCGCGGCGCAGTTTAGCTCGCGGTCCTCCACCAGCCGACCCACTCGTGCCAGCCAACCGCTGCCGCGCGCCGTGTTGCCTTGCAGCAACTGCGTTAGCGCCAACCAGAACCCGCATTCGGCGGCTCGGCCCGGATCGCCGGCAGCCAAGCACGCGGAGTAAGCCCTCTCCCAGGCCCGCACGCTCTCGTCGTCCTTACCGATCAAGTAGGTGGCAGTCGCCAGGCGCTCAAGATCGTCAGCATCGAGTGGTTCATCCGCGTCGGAGAGACACTCGTAGACTTCGGTCCACGCCTGGCGTTCAAACGCGCTCGAAGCTATGTTCATCGCGGCCATGAAGAAAGTCTGGCGGATACCGGCGGGTTTGCGCGACGGCGTGCTACTTCTTGCGCTTCCCGGTGTCGCCGGCAGCCCCACAAGATAGCTGCCGCGCCGACCTCGCCGCCGCGATCTCGCCGCCTGCCGGGGTGGCGCCGGGTGAGGGAGAAATGCGAGCCCATCCGGTAGGCGCGAGAACGCATCTACCAGCAACTTCCGGTGCCCCCAGTCGGACTCGAACCGACACTGTGCGGATTTTAAGTCCGCTGCCTCTGCCAATTGGGCTATGGGGGCCGCCCCCGTGCTGCGCCGATGAGCACGGTACCGCGCGCGATCGTCGTGCAGCCGGACCTGGCACACCTGATGCGCGGTCAAGATAATGTCGACGTGTAGGTCGTTCCACTAGGAAAGGCACTCGGATGTCAGCGCTGACGAGATTCCGCATCGGACGACGGCTCACAATCGCCGGTGGATCCGCGCTCGCGACGATGGCCCCGATGGTTGCGGCCGTCGTCGCTACCTCGCCCAGCGTCCCCAGTCACCTCGCGGCCTGCCCCGCCGGCGAGGACAGCGACCTCTACAGCGGGACGTGCGTGCCTTATCTGGTTCCGAACACCGCCTCAGCAGTCAACAACGCCTGCCCGCCCGGGGTCAGCGGTGCCGAATGCACCGGGTCCACCGGTAATCAGGTGCCACCCCACCCACAGCCTGGGCCGTCGCCCGAGTTGCAGGAACTGGAAGACGTCGTCACGCCGGGCTACTAGCCGCGCGCACGTCCAGTAGGTCGTTGTCCCGCGCGGCGTCGACGTCCAGCGTCCGGTACCCGTAGAGGTCGAACAGCACGGTGATCCGGTCCGCGGTCACCACCTCGAGTTGTTCTGGCCGCAGCGTCTGCCATCCGAACACTTTCTTCGCGACGTCGCCGCAACTGGCCCGCATCCCTCACCTGGCGCGGCTCATCGCGTCATCAGTGACAGGATCGCGCGGTTGAGTTGTCGGCGCGGCCAACCCAGTCTCCCGGCGGCGGCCAGTGCGGCATGTGCGGCGTTGCGGCCGCACACACCGTGCACTCCCCCGCCCGGGGACGCGCCCGCGCTGCCGAGGAAGACGTTCTCGACCGGCGTCTCCGCGCCGCCGAAACCCGGGAACGGTCGGAAGATCAACTGCTGGAACAGTTGTGATGTCCCGCCGTTCACCGCACCGGCATGCAGATTCGCGTCGCTGGCCTCCAGGTCCGACGGCCGCTGAATCGTCTTGCCGACGATGTGATCGCTGAACCCGGGCGCATGCTTCTCCAACACCACGTCCACCGCCGCCGACAGCTGATCGGCGGAGGCGTCATCGGCGACGCCTCGCGGCAGATGTGTGTACGCCCAGGCGCTTTCGGTGCCTGCTGGCGACCGGCTCGGATCGGCGGTGGTCATCTGCCCGAACAGAAGGAACGGATGCAGCGGCACGGTGCCGGTGTTGAGGTCGGCCATCCACCGGATCAGGCCGTCGTGGTCGGCGCCGAGATGTACCGTGCCCGCATCGTTCAGACTCTGCGAACGCCATGGGATCGGCGCGTCGAGGGCGTAGTTGATCTTCAACACCGGTGTGTCCCAGACGAACCGGTCGATGCTCTGCAGCACGGATTCGGGGAGTGCGTCGGCCGGGAGCAGGTCGCGGTACAGCATCGGCGCCGAGGTATCGGCGATCACCGCCCGACGCACTCGGACGGTCTCGCCGCCGGAGGTGTGAACGGACACCGCGCGTCGGCCACGGACGTCGATCCGGTCGACCTGCTGTCCGCACTGGATGCGGGCGCCCGCAGACGTCGCCCGGTTCACCAGCGCTGCGGTCAGTTGGCCGGCGCCGCCGACCGGAACCGGAAAGCCGCCGTCCTGAGCCATCATGATCAGCATGTATCCCATGACGCCGCTGCCCGGCGCGTCGATGGGAACATCGGCGTGCATTGCGTTGCCCAGCAACAGGAGTCGCGCGGCCTCGCCCTCGAACAGCTTCTCAGCCATCACGCCTGCGGGGAGAAGCATCAGATGCGCCAACCGAAGCGCCTCGGCGGTGCCCAGCTCACGCAGCAGACCGACCGCTCCACGCACCGGCGGGAACGGCGCGAACAACGTCTCCACCAGCGGTTCCTTGATGCGCTGCCACTGGGCGAACAAGTCGCGCCAACGCTCGCCGTCACCGGGTGTGCGACGGTCGAGATCCTCTGCGGTGCGGTCGAGATCGCGCCAAATCAGCGGAGCGTCTTCGTCATCGGCCGAGCTCGCATGGCCGACGACCGCGTGTGAATGCGACCAGCGCAGGCCGTGCTCCTCGAGGTGCAGGGCTTGGAGAGCCGGGGAGGTCACCGACAGCGGGTAGAACGCGCTGTACAGGTCGCTGACATAGCCGGGAAACAGTTCGGCGCTCTTGACCGCGCCGCCGGGCTGGTCCTGCGCTTCCAGAACCAGTACGTCCCAGCCCTCGTCGGCCAGCATGGCTGCGGCGACCAAACCGTTGTGGCCGGCTCCGATTACCACAGCATCGGCAGAGCCCGACACACTCACCTCGAGATCAGCCTGTTGGAGGCGGCCTTCACCGAGTCGGGCAGGAACCGGTTCATCAGGCCGAGCCCTTTCGAAAGTGGTGATGAGGCAACGATTTTCTTCCTCCCCTCCATCAGCGCGTCGTACCCCTGTTTGGCGACCTTGTGGGCGTCGTCCTTCGGCATGCGTCCCACCAAGGTGTCGAGCATGCCGACCCGGCGGAAGAAGTTGGTGTCGGTTGGGCCGGGCATCAGCGAGGTGATGACGACGTCGGTGTCGCGCAACTCGTCCTGCAGCGCTTCGGCGAACGACTGCACAAACGATTTCGAGGCGTTGTAGATGGTTTGATACGAGCCGGGCATCATCGCCACGATCGACGACGTGAACAGAAGCTTGCCCGAGTTGGCGCTGACCATGTCAGCGAGCACCAGTTTGGCCAGTTGCGTGGTTCCCCGGACGTTGAGGTCGATGATGTTCAGGTCTTCTTCGAGCCCACGGTCGACAAATCGGCTGCCACCGCCGCCGGTGCCGGCATTGAGGGCGGCGGCGTCCAACCGGCGGCCGCCCTCGGTGGCGCTGGCGTACAGCCGATCGACGTCGTCCTCTTTGCGGAGATCGACCTGAACCGCGCGGACCTCGGTGCCGCCGGCGGCGAGGCTGTCGGCGCTGGCGTGGATGCCGTCATCGTCCGCGGCCACGATGAGGTCGTAGCCGTCGTCTGCGAACAGCTTCGCCAACTCGAAACCGATACCGCTCGAAGCGCCCGTCACAAGCGCGAGTGGTCGTCCGTGAGCCATGGTGGCGGGCTACCCGACGAGGCGTTGACCAAACGCGCGCTCCACACGCCCACGTCAGCCGGCGTCACGATCATCGCCGGGCGAAAGGCAGCCGTCAGCCGGCGTCACGATCATCGCTGTGGTCATCACCGTCGTCAGCACGCTCTCCGCTGTCCTCGGGGGCTCCCTCGTCGTCACCCTCGTCGTCTCCGTCGTCGGGGATGAGGTAGCGGTTGGGGTGGTGGTAGTTGTTGACGCGGGCTTGGCCGGTGTCGAGCTGGGGCGGAGGACGCCATGCGGTGCGCCCGTCTTTGCGTTTGTAGGTGCGCCAGCCGCCGGGTTTGACCCGCCGATTATCGGGGCCACACGCCAGAGTCAGCTCGTCGATGTCCGTCTGACCGCCAGCGGCCCAATCATTGTCCCCATGATGCGCCTGGCAGTGGTAAGCCGGGGCCGTGCAGCCGGGCCGGGTGCAGCCCCGATCCCTGGCGAAGAGCACCAGTCGTTGGGCTTTGGACGCCAAACGGTTAGCCCGCCCGAGGTAGAGGGGTTCTTCGGTGGCCTTGTCGAAGATCGCCAGATAGTGATGCGCCTCAGCGGCTTGGCGGATCACCTCGCTCATCGGCACCAATGACCCGCCCCCGGTGAACCCATGCCCGGTGCCCGACTCCAGTTCCTGCAACGTCGTGGTGATCAGCAGCGTCGCCGGCAACCCGTTATTGCTGCCCAACGTGCCCGAGGCGAGCAACTTCCGGCACATGGCATTGAGCGCATCGTGGTTGCGCTGGCCAACCGTGCGCCGATCAGCGGCCACCGTCTCCGCCGAGGGATCGGCCTGCGCCGAGGGATCCTGATCCGCACATCGCTGACCGTCCTCACCCTCGGTTTCGCCGTCGGGGTGGCAGCGCCCAGGAGCCGCCCACACCGCCAGGACTGCTTCCAACGCCGCCCGCGTGGCCGGATCAAGCAGTCCACGTAGCTCACTCATCCCATCAAGGCGCTGCCGACCCAGACGCAACCAGCGCTGCGCCGCGCGCAACTCCTCGGAGAAATCCCCATCCGGGTTCAAATACGCCGCCAACCGCTGGGCGGCCGCGCGCAACTCCTCAGGAGTGTGCTTGGTGGCCAGCTGCGCCAGCTGCGCTTCGGCGGCCTCGCGCACGTCAAAGGGCATCGAGGCCGGCACCTGCTGGTCAAAGAACCGCCGGATCACCCGCACATGCTCGGCACCCACCAGGCCCTGCTCCACAGCCGCGGCGGTGTGGGCCAGCACCGGTTCGAGTGTCTCGCCGGTCATCGCCTGGCGCGGCGCCAACTCTTTTGCCTCGGCCACCCGCCGATGCGCCTCGGCCTTGGAAAGGCGCAGCAACACCGCCAACGCCCCGGGCACGCTGTTTTCCCCCAACTCCGCGAGCGGGGCCTGCTGGAGTCCGGCCACCAGGCGGTGGCCCACGGTCGCCGAACCACGGGTGAAGCTCTCCCACTGCGCTGTCAGCGCCAACTGTTCAGAGGTGCTCAACGCGTCGAACGACTCGCCGACCAACGCGGACAGCTGCTCGGCCATCCCCGCGATCACTTCGCTCATACGTTCGAATCCCACACTGCAACGCTAACCCCACCCACCGACAACCCAGGCCGACTTGTGACTACTGAAACCAAAGAGACACAGGTGATTTCGCGCAATACTGTGAACCAAAGGCCCGGCGAGCACAGTGCCGCGACCACTCAGCGACGACAAGGAGGGTTTGAGCCACGCATTACACAACGTAAATTGGTCAGCGATGGGAATACTGGGACGAAAGACCGGGGACCTGCGCGTCTACCTCGGCGCGGCGCCCGGTGTCGGCAAGACCTACTCCATGCTCGCCGAGGCGCACCGCCGTCTCGAGCGCGGAACTGACGTGGTTGCCGCCGTCGTCGACACCCACGGCCGGCGCAAGGTCGGCCAGCAGCTAGCGGGTATCGAGGTGATACCTGCGCGCATGGTCGAGAACCCCGGCAAACCCGGCGTCCAGCACCAGGAGATCGACGTCACCGCGATCATGCAGCGGCGGCCGAAGGTCGTGCTCGTCGACGACTTCGCCCACACCAACGCCCCGGGCAGCAAGAACAAGAAGCGTTGGCAGGACGTCGAAGAACTGCTCAACGCCGGCATCACGGTGATCACCACCGTCAACGTCCAGAACCTGGAGAGCGTTTCGGACCTTGCCGCCCAGATCACCGGAGTCGAGGAACCCGACCGCATACCCGACGAGGTAGTACGCGCCGCCGATCAGATCGAGTTGGTCGACATCACGCCGGAAGCGTTGCGGCGCAGGCTCGCTCACGGCAACGTGTACCCGCCGGAGCGCATCGATGCCGCACTGTCGAACTACTTCCGACCCGAAAACCTCACGGCGCTACGGCAATTGACCCTGCTGTGGCTGGCCGATCAGGTCGATGCGGCGCTGGCCAAGTACCGCTCCGACAAGAAGATCAGCGATCGATGGGCACCCCGCGAACGTGTGGTGGTGGCGGTAACGGGCGGCCCCGAGTCTGAGGTCCTGGTGCGACGGGCGTCCCGCATCGCCTCCCGATCGGGCGCCGACCTCAGAGTGGTGCACATCGTCGACGGCGGTGGCCTCACGGCCATCTCGGATCAGCAGAAGAAGGCCGTGCGTGAACTGGCCGCCAGCTTGGGCGCGACCATGCATACGGTGGTCGGCGACGACGTCGCTTCCACTCTGATCGCCTATGCGCACGACATCAACGCCACACAGTTGGTGGTCGGAACATCCCGACGTTCACGGCTGTCGCGCATGTTCGACGAGGGCATCAGCGAGGCCGTCGTCCAGCAGGCCGGCGGTCTGGACGTGCACATGGTCAGCCACGACCAGGCCAGCACCGGCATCTCGTGGTCCCGGCTCTCGCCACGACAGCGCCGGCTCACGTCATGGCTTGCCGCTATCGCGATTCCGGTCGCGGTCTGCGCGCTGACATTGCTGCTGCCGGAGGGGTTCCTGCGCATCGGCGGCCCGGGCGCGCTGTTCTTCATCGGGGTGCTGGGCACGGCGATGCTCGGCGGGCTCGCTCCGGCCGTCACGGCCGCCGCCCTGTCCGGAGCGCTGATCACCTACTTCCTGGTGGCTCCGGCGAACGCGTTCTCCGTGCACGACAGCGACGGCTTTGTCGCGACGGTGATCATGCTGCTCCTGTCCGTCGCGGTCGCCGCCCTCGTCGACCGGGCCTCGAGACGGGCGCGAGAAGCGCGGCGAGCCAGTCAGGAAGCCACGCTGCTGGCGCTGTTCGCCGACGGCGTGCTGAACGAAGCGGACCTCGACAGCCTGCTGGAGCGGGTCCGCGAAACGTACTCCCAGCGCGCCGTGAGCATCGTGAGAAGCAAGACCGGCGAACTGCTCGCCCACACCGGCACCGACCCCTGCACCGACGTCGACGACGCCGACACGCCCGTCGAGATCGGCGACGACGAGTACTGGATGCTGTTGTCCGGACCGGCGTTGACGACGCGCGACCGTCGCGTTCTCAGCGGCGTCGGCAAGCAGGCCGTCAACCTGGTCAGGCAACGAGAGTTGGCCGAGGCGAACAAGGCCGAAGTCGTCGGCCAAGCGGACAAACTGCAGCACGCGCTGCTCACAGCGGTCAGCCACGACCTGCGCACCCCGCTCGCGGCCGCCAGGGCGGCGACGTCCCGGATCCGCAGCAGCGACGTCGACTTCTCCGGCGACAACACCGCCGAACTCCTGGCCACGGTGGAGGAGTCCGTCGATCAGCTGACCTCACTGGTGGCCAACCTGCTGGACTCGGCACGCCTGGCCGCCGGCGCGGTACGACCGCAGATGGCGCGCGTCGAACTGGAGCACGTCGTCCAACGCGCGCTGCTCGGAATTCGCGCGGACACAGACGAAATCACCCGACCGGGCAGTGAACGGGTGAAGGTGGAGATCGACTGCGACGCGGCCCTGGCCGACCACGAACTGCTGGAGCGCGTCCTGGCCAACCTGATCGACAACTCGCTGCGCTACGCCGACGGCAGCCTGGTGCGGGTGACCGCGGGCCAGGTGGGCGACCGCGTGCTCATCGCCGTCGTCGACGAGGGTCCCGGTATTCCGCGAGGCAGCGAAGAGCAGGTGTTCGCCCCGTTCCAGCGGCTCAGCGACGACGACTCGATCGGCATCGGAATCGGCCTGTCGGTCGCCTCGGGATTCGTCGAGGCGATGGGCGGAACGATCTCGGCTTCCGACACCCCCGGCGGGGGCCTGACCGTCGAGATCGACCTGCCCGCCGCGCCGGATCAGGTGTGATGGCAACTAGGCCCGGGCGGTTTCCTCGGCCAGGGCGATCAGCGCTTCACGCACCAGATCGGGTCGCTCGTCGACGATGAAGTGACTGGCGTCGACCATCTCCAGTCGGTAGTCGTCGGCATCCGCCGTCTCCTCCGCTGCCAGCGACGGATGGACAGCCGCGTCATCGCGCCCGAACAGACACCGGATCGGCACGGTGGCGCGCGGCGGCTTCGGCCCGCGGCCGGCGGCCGGTA
The DNA here is from genome assembly GCF_002245615.1 of Mycobacterium neumannii. Taxonomy (NCBI): domain Bacteria; kingdom Bacillati; phylum Actinomycetota; class Actinomycetes; order Mycobacteriales; family Mycobacteriaceae; genus Mycobacterium; species Mycobacterium neumannii. Next base: position 224,152 of record NZ_NKCO01000004.1, read on the forward strand.
GCTCGCGGAGCAGGAAGCTTCGGTACGTGTCGCGCGCGGCGCGGGCCACCACCGGATCTCGGAACCGATCGGCGTAAACCCGCGCGGTCTCCGGATCCAACTGCGAGCCGGCCTTGAACAGCAGGTCAAGAAAGCCGGTGTACCGCAGCACCGCAACGCCGAACGTGGCAAGCGGCACCTGGTACCAGAACCGCCACAGCTGTGGCGCCACGACGCGCGGGCCCACCCACGGGTGCGCCATGTTCATCGCCAGGTAGCCGTCGAAACGCTCCGGCGCCGCCAACACCATGCGGTACCCGACGTACGCGCCCCAGTCGTGGCCCACCAGCAACACCCGGTCCAGACCCAGCGCATCGAGCAGCGCCAGTACGTCGGCGGCGACATCGTCCTTCTTCCACCGGTGCGGAGCAGGACCCGACCAGCCGTAGCCGGGCAGGTCCGGCGCGATGATCCGCAGTCCCGCTGGGGGGTTACCCAAGAGGTCGCGGTACACCCAATGGTGTTGCGGCCACCCGTGCAGCGCGACGACCGGGCGCCCGTGGGCGGGGCCGGCCTCGGTGACGTGGAAGCGCACACCGCGGGCGGTGACGTCGGTTCGGCGCACTCCTTCGATCGGCGGAGGAGCAGAAGCCATAACGCGACTATAGGAACTGCCGTCGCGCTACCGTGCCGGTATGGCCGGATACCGAGCGCTGTTCGACGCCAGCATCGCTGATCCAGAAGGATTCTGGGCCGATGCCGCACGCGCGGTGACGTGGACCCGCGAGCCGAAACAGATCCTCGACGACTCCAACCCGCCGTTCTACCGGTGGTTCGCCGACGGTGAGCTGAACACGTGCGCCAACGCGCTCGACAGACACGTCGACGACGGCCGGGGCGATCAGCCCGCGCTGATCTACGACTCACCGGTCACCGGGACGCAACGCACCTATACCTTCCGCGAATTACGCGACGCGACAGCGAAATTCGCCGGGGGGCTGCGCGGTCTCGGGGTCACCAAGGGCGACCGCGTGGTGATCTACATGCCGATGATCCCCGAGGCGGTGATCGCGATGCTGGCGTGTGCGCGCCTGGGGGCGATCCACTCGGTCGTGTTCGGCGGGTTCGCCGCGCACGAACTCGCGGCGCGCATCGACGACGCGCAACCGAAAGTCGTCGTCTCCGCGTCCTGCGGTATCGAACCGTCCCGCATCGTCGCCTACAAGCCGATGCTGGACGCCGCACTCGAGATGTCCGCGCACCCGCCGCGCAACTGCGTCATCGTGCAGCGCGACCGGCAGCGCTGTGAGTTGGCTCCGGACCGCGACCTCGACTGGGAGGACGTCGCGGCCGCGGCGGCCGTCGACCCCGTGCCGGTGGCCGCGACCGATCCGCTCTACGTGCTGTACACCTCCGGGACCACGGGTAAGCCCAAAGGCATCGTCCGCGACAACGGCGGGCATGCGGTGGCGCTGCTCTGGAGCATGCGCAACGTCTACGACATCGAACCCGGCGAAGTCTTCTGGGCCGCATCCGATGTCGGCTGGGTGGTCGGCCACTCCTACATCGTGTACGGACCGCTGCTGCTGGGCGCCACGACCGTGCTCTACGAAGGCAAGCCGATCGGCACGCCCGATCCGGGTGCGTTCTGGCGGGTAGCGTCCGAGCACGGGGTCAAGGCACTGTTCACCGCGCCGACGGCCGTGCGTGCGATCCGAAAGGAGGACCCCGACGGCACGCACATCGGCCGCTACGACCTGTCGAAGATGAAGTACTTCTTCCAGGCCGGTGAGCGACTCGACCCGGACACCTACGAGTGGTCGGCGCAGAAACTCGGTGTCCCGGTCGTCGACCACTGGTGGCAGACGGAAACCGGCTGGGCGATCGCCGCCAACCCGATGGGCCTGGAACCCATGCCGATCAAACCGGGATCCCCGACGGTTCCGATGGCCGGCTACGACGTCAGGATTCTGCACGTCGACGGCTCGCCCTGCGCAGCCAACGAGGAAGGCGACATCTGCATCCGGCTCCCGCTTCCGCCGGGCACCCTGCCCACCCTGTGGGGCGACGACGACCGGTACAAGGCCTCCTACCTGTCGGAGCATCCGGGTTACTACCTCACCGGCGACGGCGGCTATCTCGACGAGGACGGCTACCTCTTCGTGATGGGCCGCATCGACGACGTCATCAACGTCGCCGGACACCGGTTGTCGACGGGATCCATCGAGGCCGTGCTGGCCACTCATCCGGCGGTCGCCGAATGCGCGGTCATCGGCGTGCGTGACGAGATCAAGGGCCAGGTGCCGCGCGGCTTCGTCGTCCTGCAGCAGGGGGCTTCGGCCGACGGGCTTGCCGAGCAGCTCATCGAGTCGGTGCGCGAGAACATCGGCGCCGTAGCGTGTTTCAAGCTCGTCGACGTCGTTCCCGCGCTGCCCAAGACGAGGTCCGGAAAGATCCTGCGCAAGACGATGCGGGGCATCGCCCACGGCCGCGAGGAGCCGTTGCCGTCGACGATCGAAGACCCAGCGGTGATCGAAGCGCTCAAGCCGATCCTGAAGAACTGAGCCGCCCCGACGCTGCTCGGATCGGCCTATATTCGTTGGTGAGTGCGTGCCTGCCCGATGCACGCGGCTCACAACAAAGGAGTTGATTCGCGATGCGTACATCTGCGGTCAAGGCCAAGAGCGGCTGTACATGCCACTGCCACAAGTGCGATCAAGGTCATCACTGCGGGAACCCGCCCAACTGCTACATCAAGAAGTAGTCCGGCACCGGACGTGATCGGTCCAGGCGAGACCAGAAGAGCCTGAGCCGCGGCCTCTACCGTGCCGATTTCGTTACGCGCGTCTACGTTTGCGCCGCCTTTCCGCGGGTAGCCCTGCGCTCACTCGAGGAAAGGAACTCATCATGGTCAGCAGCCACCCACCGGGCCCGACGGCCGCCTCCCGGTACGGCTCACATGTTCAGAAGGCCGCACTTGCCGTCGGCGCAGTGTTCCTGTTGGTCGGCATTTTGGGCTTCATCCCGGGAATCACGACGAACTACGACACGATGACGTTCGCCGGGCACCACTCCGGAGCCATGCTGCTCGGGATCTTCAACGTCTCGATCCTGCACAACATCGTGCACCTGCTGTTCGGCGTGGCCGGCGTGCTGATGGCGCGCACATTCGACGCAGCCCGCATCTACCTGATCGGCGGCGGCGTCATCTACCTGCTGCTCTTCCTGTACGGCCTGGTCATCGACCATGACAGCGCGGCGAACTTCGTGCCGTTGAACACCGCGGACAACTGGCTTCATCTGTTCCTCGGGGTCGGCATGATCGCGCTGGGCGTGCTGCTGTCGCGCCGCCGCGACGCCAACACCGCGTTGGGCCGGAACACGCGGTAGGCGTCGACGCCGCATCGCGCCGGTTAGCGACGACCCCCGGCGGGTATCACCTGCGAGTCCGTCAATAACGGCTTTGGACGGAGGCGAGGGATGGCAAGACCACCGAAGTACATGGCCGTGCAGGCGGCGGCGGTGATCGCCGGCGTCGCCCTGTTCCTCCTCGGCGCCCTCGGCTTCATACCGGGCGTGACCCAGGACTACGACCGGCTGGCGTGGGCCGACCACCGATCCGGCGCCAGCCTGCTCGGCATGATCTCGGTGTCCGGACTGGGCAACGTGGCCAACCTGGTGATCGGCGCGCTAGGGCTGCTGATGGCACGCACGTACGCGGCCGCTCGGGCGTACTTCCTCGGCGCTGGACTGGCTTACTTCGCGCTGTTCGCGTACGGATACGCCGTGGCCAACGCGTTTGACTGGATGTGGTTCGGCCTGGGTGTCGTCATGTCGATACTCGGGCTGACACTCGCCGGTCAGCACGACCCGACCAAGCACCGCAGGCGAATTCGCGCCTAAGCTGGGACGATGCTCACGGCGTTGCTCTGGGGCGGCGTTGCGGCGTCTTCGTTGATCATCGGCGCACTGGCCGGGGTCGTGCGCGACTGGAACGCCCGGCTCATCGGGCTGGTGCTCGGCTTCGGCGCCGGAGCGTTGGTGGCCAGCATCTCGTTCGAACTGGCCGAAGAGGGTATCCGTGTCGGCGGAGCCGTCCCGGTGGCGCTCGGTCTGGCGGTCGGCGGCATCGCGTTCTTTCTCGCCGACATGGGGGTCGCCCGAATCGGCGGCCGCGGCGGCGCCGCTGCCGGACTACCCCTCGCGCTGGGCGCGTTGCTCGACGGCATACCCGAGCAGGCGGTACTGGGTATCGGAATCGCCGGTGGCGGCGAGGTGAGTGTGTCGCTGATGGTCGCGATCTTCGTCTCGAACCTCCCGGAGGCCATCGGGTCGGCCAGCGACCTGAAGACGGCAGGCACGCCCCGGCAGCGGATCGTTCTGGGCTGGGTTGTGGTCGCGCTGCTGTGCGCGCTCGCCACTTTGGCCGGCTACCAGCTTCAGGAGACCGCGGGCAACCAATTACAAAGTGGAATAGACGGTTTCGCCGCAGGCGCGTTGCTGGTCATGCTGGTCACGTCGATGATCCCCGAGGCCACCGAGAAAGCTCGAGACCAAGCGGGTCTCGCCGCGGTGCTGGGTTTCGCCGTTGCGGCCGGCTTGTCGCTGAGCGGCTAGAGTCGTCTGAACGTCGTTGTGTTGCAGCGCGTCAGCCGAAAGTCACACGGGCGCCTTTCCCACGTGGTTGTCTGGGTGAGTGAGTACGGCGACTACGACGCCGCACACCGGCGCGCGGCGGGGCATCAACTTAGCGCTGGCCACCTGGGTCTCGGCCATCAACTTCTGGGCATGGAACTTGATCGGCCCGCTCTCGACGACGTACGCGGGCGATCTGTCGCTGAGCAGCTCCGAGGCCTCGATGCTGGTGGCCACACCGATCCTGGTGGGCGCACTCGGCCGGATAGTCGTGGGTTCGCTGACCGACCGGTTCGGCGGGCGCGCATTGTTCATCGCGATCTCTTTAGTCTCGATCATCCCGGTGCTGGCGGTCGGCGCCGCGGGGTCGGCAGGCTCGTATCCGATGCTGCTGGTGTGCGGCTTCTTCCTGGGCATCGCAGGCACGATCTTCGCCGTCGGGATCCCGTTCGCGAACAACTGGTATGACCCCTCGCGGCGCGGATTCGCCACTGGAGTCTTCGGGATGGGCATGGTGGGCACCGCGCTCTCGGCGTTCTTCACGCCCCGGTTCGTCGGCTGGTTCGGGCTCTTCCCCACCCACGTGATCATCGCGGTCGCGTTGGCGATCACCGCGGCGCTGTGCCTGGTGTTGATGCACGACTCACCGACCTTCGCGCCCAACACCGATCGGGTGATGCCCAAGCTGAAGGCAGCGGCCAAACTCCGCGTCACCTGGGAGATGTCGTTCCTGTACGCGATCGTGTTCGGCGGGTTCGTGGCGTTCAGCAACTATCTGCCCACCTACATCAAGACGATCTACCACTTCTCGGCCGTCGACGCCGGCGCGCGCACGGCGGGGTTCGCGCTGGCGGCCGTGCTCGCGCGTCCCGTCGGTGGTGCGCTGGCCGACCGGATCGCGCCGAAGTACGTCGTGCTGTGTTCCTTCGGCGGCACCGCGCTGATGGCGCTGATCGCCATGCTGCAGCCGCCGCCGGATGTGTGGTCGGCCGCCACCTTCATCGCGCTGGCGGTGTTCCTCGGTATCGGCACCGGCGGCGTGTTCGCATGGGTGGCTCGCCGCTCACCTGCGAAGTCCGTCGGGTCCATCACCGGAATCGTCTCGGCCGCCGGTGGTTTGGGCGGCTACTTCCCGCCGCTGGTTATGGGCTCGACCTATGACTCGGTCGATAACGACTACTCGGTCGGCCTGATCCTGCTCGTAGTGACCGCGTTGATCGCGTTCGCTTACACCGCACTGCGGCTGCACGCTCATGAGCCGCAACCGAAGGAGGCCACACCGTGACGATCACCCCGCCCCACATCGGCGGCCCGATCGAAGAACTGCTCGAACGCAGCGGCCGATTCTTCACTCCCGGTGAGGCTTCCGACGACGGGCGGACCATCCACCGCCGCGGCGGCCGCGAAGGCGACATCTTCTACCGCGACCGGTGGAGCCACGACAAGGTGGTCCGCTCCACGCACGGCGTCAACTGCACCGGCTCGTGCTCCTGGAAGATCTATGTCAAGGACGGCATCATCACCTGGGAAACCCAGGAGACCGATTACCCGTCGGTGGGCCCGGACCGGCCGGAGTACGAGCCGCGAGGCTGTCCGCGCGGTGCGGCGTTCTCGTGGTACACCTACTCGCCGACGCGGGTCCGTTACCCGTACGCGCGTGGCGAACTCGTCCGGATGTACCGCGAGGCGAAGTCGCGTCTGTCCGATCCGGTCTTCGCATGGGCCGACATCCAGAACGACCCCGAACGCCGCAGGCGCTACCAACGGGCAAGGGGTAAAGGCGGTCTGGTGCGGGTCAGTTGGGCCGAGGCGACCGAGATGATCGCCGCGGCCCACATACACGCGATCAAGCGGTACGGGCCCGACCGGATTGCGGGGTTCTCCCCCATCCCCGCGATGTCGATGGTCTCCTTCGCCGCGGGATCGCGGTTCATCGAACTGCTCGGCGGCGTGATGACGTCCTTCTACGACTGGTATGCCGACCTTCCCGTGGCTTCCCCGCAGGTCTTCGGCGACCAGACCGACGTACCGGAATCCGGCGACTGGTGGGACGCCTCGTATCTGATGATGTGGGGTTCCAACGTTCCGGTCACCCGCACACCGGACGCGCATTGGATGACCGAGGTGCGCTACCGCGGCACGAAGGTCGTCAGCGTCAGCCCCGACTACGCCGACAACACCAAGTTCGCCGACGAGTGGATGCCGTGCGCCGCGGGCACCGACGGTGCGTTGGCCATGGCGATGGGCCACGTCGTGCTTTCGGAATTCTTTGTCAAACAGCGCGTTCCGTTCTTCGTCGACTACGTTCGCAAGTTCACCGACCTGCCCTTCCTGGTCAAGCTCGAAGACCGCGACGGCAGGCTCGTTCCCGGTAAGAACCTGACCGCGGCCGACCTCGGCGGTGAAGCGGCGGCACAGGAGAACGCGGCCTTCAAACCGGTGCTGCTGGACGCGGCGACCGACTCCGTGGCCGTACCGCATGGCTCACTGGGATTCCGCTTCGGCGACGACGGCGTCACCAAGTGGAACCTCGAACTGGGTGATCTCGTACCGGCGTTGACGGTGCTGTTCACCGAGGGCGGTGAAACGGCCGAAGTGGCGTTGCCGCGATTCGACACCTTCGACGGCCACGGCGAAACGCTGACCCGAGGCGTGCCGGTGCGACGGGTCGGCGAACACCTGGTGTGCACGGTGTTCGATCTCATGCTGGCCCAGTACGGCGTGGCCCGACCAGGCCTACCCGGTGACTGGCCGACCGGCTACGACGATCCCAAGCCCTACACCCCCGCGTGGCAAGAGTCGATCACCGGAGTGGCTGCGTCACAAGCCATTCGGATCGCCACCGAGTTCGCCCGTAACGCCGAGGAGTCCGGCGGCCGGTCGATGATCATCATGGGCGCCGGAATATGCCAATGGTTCCACGGCGATGCCACCTACCGGGCGGTGCTGGCGCTGGTGTTGCTCACCGGCGCGATGGGTCGCAACGGCGGCGGCTGGGCACACTATGTCGGACAAGAGAAGTGCCGCCCGGTGACGGGATGGTCGGCGCTGGCGATGGGCACCGACTGGTCGCGGCCGCCGCGACAGATGCCGGGCACCTCGTACTGGTACGTCCACACCGATCAGTGGCGCTACGACGGCTACCGGGCCGACGCGCTGTCCAGCCCTCTGGGCCGCGGCCGGTTCAGGGACCGCCACACCATGGACGTGCTCGCCGCATCAACGGCGATGGGCTGGAGCCCGTTCTATCCGCAGTTCGACCGCTCGAGCCTCGACGTGGCCGACGAGGCCCGCGCCGCGGGACAGGACATCTCCACCTACGTCACCGAGAAGCTCGCCGACGGTGGGCTCAAACTCGCCGTCACCGACCCGGACAACCCGTCGAACTGGCCTCGGGTGCTGTCGGTCTGGCGGGCCAACCTGCTGGGCTCGTCGAGTAAGGGCAACGAGTACTTCCTGCGTCATCTGCTCGGCACCGACTCGAACCTTCAGGCTGAGCCGACACCGGAGGCGGTGCGGCCCAACGACATACCGTGGACCGACGACATCCCCGAGGGCAAGCTCGACATGTTGATGTCGATCGACTTCCGGATGACGTCGACGACGTTGCTCTCCGACGTGGTGCTGCCAGCCGCCACCTGGTACGAGAAACACGACCTGAATACCACGGACATGCACCCGTACGTGCACGCGTTCAACCCCGCCGTCGACCCGCCGTGGGAAACCCATTCCGACTTCGAGGCGTTCGGTGCGATCGCCCGGGTGTTCAGCGGGCTGGCGGCCAAACATCTTGGGGTGCGCACCGACGTGGTGCTCGGCGCGATGCAGCACGACACTCCCGGCGCGATGGCGTATCCCGGTGGTGTCGAGCAGGATTGGCGGACCGACGGGAGCATCCCGGTACCCGGTAAGACCATGGGTCCGATCGCCGTGGTGGAGCGTGACTATCCGGCGATCGCCCAGAAGTGGGCGGCGCTGGGGCCGCTGGTCGAGAGACTGGGGCTGACCACCAAAGGTGTCACCGTCCGACCCGACAAGGAGGTCGACGAACTCGCGGCCAAGTTCGGTGTGATGAGCTCCGGTCGCGCAGAAGGCCGTCCGGCGATCAACACCGCGGAACGGATGGCCGAGGCGATCCTGGCACTGTCCGGCACCAGCAACGGCCGGCTGGCGGTCGAGGGGTTCCGCGAATTGGAGCGGCGAACCGGGCGTCGACTGGTCCATCTGGCCGGTGGCAGTGAGGAGCGCCGCATCACGTTCGCCGACACCCAGGCGCGGCCGGTTCCGGTGATCACCAGCCCGGAGTGGTCGGGCAGCGAGACCGGTGGGCGCCGCTACGCGCCGTTCACCATCAACATCGAGGAACTCAAGCCGTTCCACACGCTGACCGGCCGGATGCACTTCTATCTGGACCACGACTGGCTGGAGGAACTCGGCGAGCAGTTACCGGTCTACCGTCCGCCGCTGGACATGTCGCGGTTGTTCGGTGCGTCGGCGGTGGGTGATCACGACGGTGTGGGACTGACGGTGCGCTACCTGACCCCGCATTCGAAGTGGTCGATCCACTCGGAGTATCAGGACAACCTGTTCATGCTGTCGCTGTCGCGCGGTGGGCCGACGATGTGGATGAGCCCGGCCGATGCGGCGAAGATATCGGTGCGCGACAACGACTGGGTCGAGGCGGTGAACCGCAACGGTGTGCTGGTGTGCCGTGCGATCGTGTCGCATCGGATGCCCGAGGGCGTGGTGTTCGTCTACCACGTGCAGGAGCGCACCATCGATGTGCCGCTCAGCGAGACCACCGGGAAGCGCGGCGGTATCCACAATTCGCTGACCCGGCTGCTGATCAAGCCGAGCCATCTGGCAGGCGGGTACGCGCAGATGGCGTTCGCGTTCAACTATCTCGGTCCGACCGGCAACCAACGCGACGAGGTGACCGTGGTGCGGCGTCGCAACCAGGAGGTGGTCTACGAATGAGAGTCATGGCGCAGATGGCGATGGTGATGAACCTCGACAAATGCATCGGCTGCCACACCTGCTCGGTCACCTGCAAACAGGCATGGACCAACCGGCCCGGCACCGAGTACGTCTGGTTCAACAACGTCGAAACCCGTCCGGGCCAGGGTTATCCGCGGACCTACGAGGATCAGGAGCGGTGGCGTGGCGGATGGATACGCGACCGTAGGGGTCGGTTGAGGCTGCGCGACGGCGGGCGGCTGAGCAAGCTGTTGCGGATTTTCGCCAACCCGAAGATGCCCAGCATCAACGACTACTACGAGCCGTGGACCTACGACTACGAGAACCTGACGAACGCGCCGTTGGGTGAGCACATGCCGGTTGCCCCACCCCGCAGCTTGATCAGCGGTGAACCGATGAAGGTTCAGTGGTCGGCGAACTGGGACGACAACCTCGGCGGCTCACCGGAGATCGTGGCCGGAGATCCGGTGCTGCAGAAGGTGAACGAGCAGGTCCGCCTCGAACTCGAGCAGACGTACATGTTCTACCTGCCGCGGATCTGCGAGCACTGCCTGAATCCCTCGTGTGTCGCGTCGTGCCCGTCCGGGGCGCTCTACAAGCGTTCCGAGGACGGCATCGTGCTCGTCGACCAGGACCGCTGCCGTGGCTGGCGGATGTGTGTGTCCGGATGTCCCTACAAGAAGGTGTATTTCAACCACAAGACCGGCAAGGCCGAGAAGTGCACGTTCTGTTACCCGCGTATCGAGGTGGGGCTGCCGACGGTGTGCTCGGAGACCTGCGTCGGCCGGTTGCGGTATTTGGGTCTGGTGTTTTACGACGTCGACCGGGTGCTCGAGGCGGCGGCGACGGAGAACGACACCGACCTTTACGAGGCGCAGAAGTCGATCATCCTGGACCCGCACGATCCCGAGGTCATCGCAGGCGCCCACGCGGAGGGCATTTCCGAGGAGTGGATCGAGGCCGCCCAGCGTTCGCCGGTGTACGCGCTGATTCACCGCTATCAGGTTGCGCTGCCACTGCATCCCGAGTACCGGACGATGCCGATGGTCTGGTACATCCCGCCGCTGTCCCCCGTGGTCGACGCGGTCGCCCGCGACGGCCATGACGGTGAGGCGCTCGGAAACCTGTTCGGCGCTTTGGAGGCGCTGCGCATTCCGATCGAGTACCTCGCCGGCCTGTTCACGGCCGGGGACACCGCGGTGGTCGAAGGCGTGCTGCGGCGGCTTGCCGCGATGCGGTCCTACATGCGCGACATCAACCTGGGCCGGGAGACCCAGCCCCACATCCCGCAGGCGGTCGGAATGACCGAAGAGCAGATCTACGAGATGTACCGGCTGCTGGCACTGGCGAAATACGAAGAGCGCTATGTCATTCCGACCGCCTACGTCGCCGATGCCCACGCCCTCGAGTCGCAGGCGCTCGAGGAACCGGGCTGCTCGCTGTCGTTCGAGGGCGGACCCGGCATGTACGAGTCGGGGCCGTTCGGCGAGGCCAGCGGTGGCCCGGTGCCCGTCGCGGTGGAGAGCTTCCATGCGCTGCATCACCGGCAGACCAGTGAGGGCATCGCGGTCACCGAGTCCCGCCCGTCGCGGGTGAACCTGCTCAACTGGGACGGCAGGGGCGAACCCAGCGGGATCTTTCCCGAGCGGAGCGCGGACCGATGAAACTGCTCAGGAGCAGACGGGAGTCGACCCTCGAGCACCGCCTCGTGTGGCAGGCGGCCGCCTTGCTGTTGACCTATCCGGACGACCAGCAGGCCGAGCGGCTGGCCACCGTCGAGGAACTGCTGACGCACCTTCCCGCCGCGACCGCAGACCTCCTCGCCAGCACGATCGCGGCGTTGCGCACCAAGGACCCGATGCAAGCGCAGGTCGACTATGTGGACACCTTCGACATGCGAAGGCGCACCACGATGTACCTGACGTACTGGACGGCGGGCGACACCCGCAACCGCGGCAACCACATGCTGGCGTTCGCTCGCACCTACCGGGAGGCGGGCGTCAGCCCGCCCGAACGCGAGGCTCCCGACTACCTGCCCGTGGTACTCGAGTTCGCCGCCACCGTGGACCCCGGTGCGGGACGGCGTCTGCTCATAGAGCACCGTGCCCCGATCGACCTGCTTTGCGATGCGTTGCAGCAGTCCGCATCGCCGTACGCACACGCCGTGGCGGCCGTCTGCGAAACGCTTCCGGTCCGTACCGAACAGGACATTCAACGGGCTCAGCGACTTGCCGCTGCCGGACCGCCCGCCGAATCGGTTGGTTTACAACCGTTTACGTTGACCGTGCCGCCACGACGCGCACCAGGAGGTTGACATGTCAGGCTGGGAGATCTTCTGGGACGTGGTGCCCTACGTGACGCTGGCGATCGTCGCGGTCGGGATCTGGTGGCGGTACCGCTACGACAAGTTCGGCTGGACCACCCGTTCGTCGCAACTGTACGAATCACGGCTGTTGCGCATCGGCAGCCCGATGTTCCACTTCGGCATCCTGGTGGTGATCGTCGGACACATCATCGGTCTGGTGATTCCCGAATCATGGACCGACGCAATCGGACTCAGCGATCACGCTTATCACCTCCAGGCGATGGTGCTCGGCGCGATCGCCGGCGTCACCACGCTGACGGGTATCGCGCTGCTGGTGTTCCGCCGCCGCACCACCGGCCCGGTCTTCCTCGCGACCACCGCCAACGACAAGGTGATGTACCTGGTCCTGGTGATGGCCATCGTGGCGGGCCTCGCGTGCACCCTGATCGGTGCGACGCCCGTCGGCGCCGAACACGACTACCGGCAGACGGTGTCGCCCTGGTTCCGGTCCATCTGGATTCTGCAACCACGCGGCGACCTGATGGCCCAGGCGCCGCTGTGGTTCCACATCCACGTGATCATCGCGCTGGTGCTGTTCTGCCTGTGGCCGTTCACGCGGCTGGTCCATGTGTTCAGCGCACCCATCGGCTACCTGTTCCGGCCCTACATCGTCTACCGCAGCCGCGATGTCGTCGACAAGGGTGAGCTGGTCGGTTCGCGCCCGCACCGCCGCGGTTGGTGATCTGCGCTCAGGAGGGTGTCAACCCGTTGCGCCGTGAACCAGAACGCAGCACCGGCCTTCTGAAGGGTTGAGCTCCGCGCGCGCGTCGGGTGCTGAGCTGCCATCGATCACACCCTCGACGAGCTGGAGGTTCAGCCCGCAGACCACCTCCAGGTGGTCCTTGGCCACCGAGTGAAACGGGCAGTTGCGCAGGGTGATACCGCCGTCGGCATCCGACTGGGGAAGATAACCGCAGTCGCGCAGCGCGACCACCACATCACCGTCGGCGTCGACCGCGGCCTGGCGCCCGGTTTCGCGGGCGGCCGTGCCCAGGGCCGAGCGCACCGCGCCTCCGGCATCCTGCTCGATCGACGAGACCAGCAGCCGAGCGAGCAGCAGATAGTCGCGCGGTGGAACGCTGACCACGATCTCGTCGGCGGTCCTCGCGTAGAGCTTGGCCGGCCGTCCGGCGCCGGGACCGCCACGGCCGGCGGGGCGCTGATAGCTGACGGCCAGCAACCCACCGTCGGCGAGCTTGTCCAAGTGATAGGCGGCCAGGGTGCGGCCGATGCCGATCGCCGCGGCGGCCGCCTCCCTGGAGACCGGCTCGTCGCGCTCAACGACGAACTCGTACAGCCGACGGCGAATCGGATCGTCCAGGCTGGTCAGCGCCGCCAAAGAGGCGGGGTCGGCGAACTGTGAGACCACGCCCAAATTCTATCACCAAAAACTCTTGACAAACCGTGGCAAAGGGTGTGCTCTAAAAGATATAACATTTATTTATAGAAAGGAACGGCACCATGACCACCTCGAATGCGCCATCAACCGACCACTCGGCGAGCCCGCTGCTGCGCGCCCGCACCGATCCCGTCTACGCGGCCTACCTGATCCTGCGGATCGGGTTCTCGGTGCTGCCGATCGTGATGGGCCTCGACAAGTTCACCAACGTACTGACCGACTGGGAGGGTTACCTCGCGCCGTGGATCGTTGACATCAGCCCGTTCACCGCGCACCAGACGATGTTGATCGTCGGCGTGGTCGAGATCGTCGCCGGCATCGCGGTCGCGGTCAAACCGCGATACGCCGCGTACGTCGTCGCCCTCTGGCTCGCGGGCATCATCGTCAACCTGGTCACCTACCCCGGGTTCTACGACGTCGCGTTGCGCGACTTCGGCCTGCTGCTGGGTGCGTTGACGCTGGGCCGGCTGGCCTCCGTTTACGACGCGCCGCTGCACACCCGGGCCAGGCGTTGAATCAGGCGCCGACCGCCACGGACGAGAAGAACGCCCGCTCGTCGCCGCGGAAGGTGCGCGTGCCACCGGTGACGGTGACTGTGGCACGGGCTCGGATATCCGTCGAGCTCGTGCCCACGCTCAACTCCACCGGACCCGGCTCCACGACGAGTTCGCCCGAAACCCCGGTATAGGCAAGAACACTCAACGGCAACGTGAACGTTACCGACTTCGACGCACCCGGCTCGAGGTCGACACGGGTGAAACCGACGAGCTGTTGGGCGGGCAACGTGACACCGGTCGCGGTGTCGGCGGCGTACAGCTGCACGACATCGGACCCGCGTCGCTGCCCGGAGTTGGTGATGGCGACGGCCGCGGTCACCGCGCCGCCCGCATCGACGGTGTCGCTCGCGAGCTCCAGCGGACCGTAGGCGAACGTGGTGTAGCTCAGGCCATGACCGAATCCGAACAGCGGCGTGGCCGCCATGTCGAGATAGCCGCTGTGGGGGTCGGCGTCGGTGCGTCGGTAACCGCTGCCGGTCTTCTGGGCGTGATGAATGGGCACCTGGCCGACATGTCGCGGCATCGTGAACGGAAGCTTCCCAGCGGGATTCGTGATTCCGAAGATCGCGTCGGCGATCGCGGTCGCCTGATACGGGCCGGCGTAATACGCGGTCAGCACCGCGGGCAGTTCGTCGATGAGGCCGTCGAGTGCATACGGCCTGCCCATCGACAGCACGGTGACGGTCGGCTTGCCCAGCGTGCTGACCGCCTCGATCAACGCCACCTGCTGCGCGGGCAGTGCGATGTCGGCGGTGTCCGACCCCTCCCCCTCGGTGCGCTGACCGGACCACGACGATCGTCCGCCGACCGCCAGGATGACGGCGTCGGCATCCCCGGCCGCGGCGATGGCGGCCCCGATGTCAACCGGTTCGGTCGGGGTCACACCCGTGCCGGCGACGGCGAGCACCTCCGCATGCGGCAACAACTCTCGGACGGCGTCCGCGAGCGAAACGGCCGAGTAGTTGGACTCGATATAGGCGCGCCGGTCGGTCGCGAACACCGGCCCGAGTTCACTCGCGATCGCCATGAGCGCTTCATGTGGAACCTCGCCGCCGAGTTCCATACCCGCCATGGCGATCTCGCCACCGGTGGCACGGACCTCGAACATCTTGACCGCGTCGGCGAACGTGTAGGTCGAGAACCCCGCAGCCACATCATCGGCGTGGGGGCCGATGACCGCGACCCGCCCCAGGTCTCGGCTCAACGGCAGCAGGTCGCCGTCGTTTTTGAGGAGCGTCACGGCCCGCCCGGCCAGCCCGGCCGAAAGATCGGCGCCCTCACGCGCGACGGTGTCGATGACGATCGGGTCCTCGGCGACGTACGGATCGTCGAAGAGTCCGAGCGCGAACTTGTCGCGCAGCACCCGCAGCACGGACCGGTCGAGCACCGACTCAGCGACCCTGCCGTTGCGCACGGCATTCGCCAACACCTCGCCGTAGCCGAAGACTTCCGGAGTCTCGACGTCCATCCCCGCCATGAGCGCGAGAACACCGGCGTCCTCGGCGGTTTCGGCCACCCGTTGCCGCGTCTGTAGGAAGCCGACCGCGACATAGTCGGAAATCGTTGTCCCGGTGAAACCCAGCTTGTCGCGGAGCAGGGCCGTCAACACCGCGTGCGAGGCGGAGACCGGCACACCGTCGAACTCGCTGTAGCTGGGCATCACGCTGGCCAGCCCCGCCAACCGGATGGCGGCCTCGAACGGCCGGGCGTAGACGTCGTAGAGTTCGCGGGCCCCGATCGCGGTCGCCGCCATGTTCTGCCCGCCCTCGGTGACCGCATAGCCGATGAAGTGTTTACCGGTCGCGGCCACGCCACGCACCAGGTCGTGCGACTGCAGACCTCGTGTGTAGGCAACACTCATCGCACTGACGAGATAGGCGTCCTCGCCGAACGTCTCGCTGATCCTGCCCCAACGGGCATCGCGAGCGATGTCCATCACCGGCCCCAGCGCATGGCGCAGGCCGACCGACCGCAGTTGGCGGCGAATGAGACCCGTCATCTCCTCCACCGCCTCGGTGTCCCACGTCGCGGCCATCGCGATCGGAGTCGGGAATGCGGTGAAGCCGGGCGCCACGACACCGCTCATCGCCTCGTTGTGGAATATCGCGGGAATCTTCAGCCTCGTCTCGGTAACCAGGTAACGCTGAATCGCGTTGGTCGCCTTCGCGAGAACTTCGGGTGCCTTGTGTCCGATCAAACCCAGAGCACAGACATG
Organism: Mycobacterium neumannii; assembly: GCF_002245615.1. Lineage (NCBI taxonomy): Bacteria > Bacillati > Actinomycetota > Actinomycetes > Mycobacteriales > Mycobacteriaceae > Mycobacterium > Mycobacterium neumannii. The sequence continues at coordinate 240,279 of NZ_NKCO01000004.1, forward strand.
CCCGATGCCGTTTCCGAGCAACGCGTCGAGCCGGCTGCGGTTGATCCCCTCCGGGGTGAAGAGCGCCAGCGGGAACACCGAGGACAGCTGCATCGCCTTCTCGTCGACCGTCATCTGGCGCAACAGGCCGTGCGCACGGGTCATGGGATCCGTCATCGCTGTCGTTTTCACTCCTCCAATCGGCTTGCGCGTCTGGCTCCCCGCAGCGCAGCGATGGGAACGATGAAATACACCGCGATCACCAGGTAGCCGAATACGGCAACGATCGGAAAGAACAGCCCGACCCCGATGAACACGGCATATCCGGCCAGCCCCGGGGTGAGCCTCTTGGTGATGAGCCTGACGTCCGCGTCGGCCACTTCGGTCCGAATCAAGCGCTGCCACACCGCATAACGCCACATCAGCGATACCACTGCCGACACCAGGAGCAGGTTGATGCCGTAGACAGTCACCGCCACCCGTTGGGCATCGCTTTCGCCCATGTAGTCGCCCAACAGCCGAGTCGGGAACGGGAGGAATGAAACGAGCATCAGTAGCAGCAGGTTCAGTCGGATGAGCGCGGCGGTGGCCCGATTCAGGAACTCGGTGATCACCGTGTGTTCGAGCCACACCGCGCCGATCGTCGAGAAGCTCACCAGGTAAGTCAGATACGACGGCCATTGGCGGACCACGGCGCCCAGCAGGTCAGCCGCCGAGTCGTCGGGCACACCGATCTCGAGCACCAGCAGTGTGATCGCGATGGCGAACACACCATCGCTGAACGCTTCCATCCGGGTCGTCCGGTATCCGGAGGGCCGAGCAGCCTCGGCCCGTTCAGCCGCCACAATGGTTCAGTATCACTCCCGCGACGGACCGGCGGAGCGATACCGCGTGTACGGCGGCAGGGACTTTGGTCCTCGATTCCGCAGGCCTTGGACCCACGACGAGCGCGGCCGACCGTTCCTACACTGCGGCCATGACCTATGTGATCAGCAGTGCGTGTGTGGACGTGATGCACAAGTCCTGTGTCCCCGAATGCCCGGTCGATTGCATCTACGAAGGCGCAAGGTCGCTCTACATCAATCCCGACGAGTGTGTGGACTGCGGCGCGTGCAGGCTGGCGTGCGAAGAGGGTGCGATCTACTTCGAAACGGATCTGCCCGACGACGAGCACGGCCACCTCGCCGACAACGCCGCGTTCTTCACCGGGGTCCTGCCGGGCCGCGACGCGCCCCTGGGTTCTCCGGGCGGTGCTGCCAAGCTCGGCCCGGTCGGCGCCGACGCACCCCTCGTGGCGGGCATGCCGCCGCGCTGATCACGGGCGAAGTAGGGACCTAAGGCCCTACTGCCACATCCGCCGGTCGCCGACAGTAAGGGTATGGAGCAGCTCACCACACTGGACGCGGGATTCCTACACGCCGAAGACTCCGACCCTCACGTGAGCCTTGCGATCGGGGCGATCGCCGTGCTCGCCGGGCCGATGCCTGAATTCGATTCCCTGGTCGCCGATCTCACCGAACGCGTGATGGCCGTCCCGCGCTTCCGGCAGATCCTGCGCACCCATCCACTCGACCTCGGCGCACCGGAGTGGGTGGAGGACGCGGGGGTCGACGTCTCCCATCACATCCGTCGGGCGGCGCTGCCCCGCCCCGGCGACGATGCCGCGCTGTTCCGCTGGGCCGCCGAAGTGATGGAGCGGCGCCTGGACCGCGAGCGGCCTCTGTGGGAGTGCTGGGTCGTCGACGGCCTGGCCCACAACCGGTGGGCGATGCTGATGAAGATCCACCACTGCATCGCCGACGGGGTCGCGGCCACGCATCTGCTCGCCCATCTGTGTGACGGACAGGGCACCGAGACGTTCGCAACGGCGCTCAGCGGCGCCCAACCGAGGCCGAAACCCTGGCGCCTTCCCGCTCTTTCGCTCAATCCGGTCGACTGGATGGCATCTGCGTGGCGGACGTCTCGCGACGTGACCACCACCGCGACCCAGGCACTCCACGGGGCCGTCGAGATCGCGGGCGGGCTGCTGCGGCCGGCCTCCCCGTCGTCGCTGACCGGTCCGGTGACCGACATGCGCCGCTACGCCTCTGTCGAGGTGTCGCTGCCGGAGGTGCAGCACATCTGTGAGCGGTTCGACGTCACGGTCAACGATGTTGCGCTGGCGGCGATCACCGACAGCTTCCGCACCATCCTGCTGCGCCGCGGCGAGAACCCCCGGCGCACGGCGCTGCGCACCCTGGTGCCGGTGTCGGTGCGGTCCGCCGATGCGGCGGGCGAACCCGACAACCGGGTATCGGTGATGCTGCCCTACCTCCCCGTCGAGAAGGACGACCCGATCCAGCAGTTGCAAACCGTGCACGCACGACTGGGCAAGTCCAAGGCGAGCGGACAGCGCGAGGCCGGAAACCTCTTCCTCACCGCGGCCAACGCGATTCCGTTCCCGCTGACGGCGTGGGCGGTTCGGGCCCTGACCCGGCTCCCCCAGCGCGGCATCGTGACACTGGCCACGAATGTGCCCGGCCCCCGCAAGCGGATGCGGCTCAAGGGGCGCGAAGTCATTCGGCTGCTGCCGATTCCGCCACTGGCACTTAGGCTGCGAACCGGCATCGCGATCCTCAGCTACGCCGACCACCTCGCGTTCGGCATCATCGGCGACTACGACGCCGCGCCCGACGTCAACGAACTCGCCGACGGCATCGAGCGCGCCGTTACCCGCCTGGCCGACCTGAGCAACGGACACTGGCGTTGCACACCGGTCGGCACCCTCGCTCTGGTCCAAGGAGGCTGATGACGATGACCAAAGGTCAGGAACTGGAGACCCTCAACCGCAGGCAGTGTCTGGACCTGCTTGGCGGCGTACGGGTGGGCAGGCTGGTTTTCACCGAGGACGCATTGCCCGCGGTGCAGCCGGTGAACTTCCGGCTCTGGAATGACGACGTGGTGATCCGGGTCGCGGGCGGACCGAAGTTGGCCGCCGCGACCGACAACCAGGTCGTGGCCTTCCAGGCCGATGAGCTCGACGCCGACCTGCGGACCGGTTGGAGCGTCACCGTCGTCGGGCACGCCGAACCGATCACCGACGTCGACGAATTGGTGGAGTTGTCAGGAACATTCCTGCAGCCGTGGGTCGACGGTCGCCGGGACCACTTCGTGCGGATCCGCACCGAGAAGATGACCGGCCGCCGGTTTCGCGAGCGCGGCCTCCCGCAGTACCGGAGCACCGACCATGATGCCGTCACATCTTGAGACCGAGAAGCCGGCCATGCCCACGACGGTCGACATCGAGGTCGTCGTCAACGCGGTCGAATTGGCGTGCCGGGCCCCGTCGCTGCACAACAGCCAACCGTGGCGATGGGTGATCGGCAAGACCACGATCGAGCTTCATGCCGACCGCTCTCGGGTGATCCGCTCGGCCGACAGCTCGGGGCGTGAGGCCCTGATCGCCTGCGGTGCAGCGCTCGACCACTTTCGCGTCGCGATGGCCGCCGCAGGCTGGGACACCTCGGTCGAGACGGTCCCCGACCCGGACAGGCCCGAGCATCTCGCGTCGGTCCACGTCTGCGCCCCGACGCCCGTCACACCGAGCGCACGGGACCGCGCCGACGCCATCCTGGCCCGCCGCACCGACCGTCTGCCGTTCCGGGCGCCCGACGACACCCTCGACGTCGTGCTGTCGAACCGACCCGAGGGAACCTTCGTCGACACGCTGCAGGCCCCAACGCATCCCGAGCTGGCCGAGGCGTCCCGGCTCACCGAGTCGCTGCGTTCGCACGACGATCGCTACCACGGCGAATTGCAGTGGTGGACCGCGTCTTTCCGGCTCTCCGAAGGCATTCCGCCCAGCGCACTGGTGTCGGAGTCCGAACGGCGGCGCGTGGGCGTCAACCGGAGCTTCCGCCCCAGCGGTCACCTCGACCGCCGAGGCGGAACCGCGCTCGACGAGGCGGACATCGTCGTGCTGTCGACGCCGGCGGACACCCGCGAGGACGCGTTCACTAGCGGTCAGGCGCTGTCCACGATATTGCTCGACCTCACGACCGCCGGGTTGGCGACCTGCACGATGACACATCTCACCGAAGTGGAGGCCGGACGCGACGCCATCCGCCGGCTGACAGGACGCGACGCGGTCCCCCAGGCCTTGATTCGGGTGGGCAAAGCGCCGACGATCGAAAACACGCCGGCACCGACACCGAGACGGTCGGTGCGGGAAGTGATGGAGATTCGCCGCTGAGGCGCTGATCGGAAAGGGCTCACATGGTCACGGTCTTCCTGGTCGACGACCATGAAGTCGTCCGCCGCGGACTGGTCGACCTGCTCGGATCGGACCCCGAACTCGAGGTGGTCGGCGAGGCTGGATCGGTCGCCGAGGCGATGGTCAGGATCCCCGCGGTCCGGCCCGATGTCGCCGTCCTCGACGTCCGGCTTCCCGACGGCAACGGAATCGAACTGTGCCGCGATCTGTTGTCCGATCTGCCCGACCTGCGCTGTCTGATGTTGACCTCGTACACCTCCGACGAGGCCATGCTGGATGCGATCCTGGCAGGCGCCAGCGGGTTCGTCATCAAGGACATCAAGGGCATGGAGCTCGCGCAGGCGATCAAGGATGTCGGTGCGGGCAGATCGCTTCTCGACAACCGCGCAGCGGCGGCGCTGATGGCCAAGTTGCGCGGCTCGGCCGACCGCAAAGATCCGCTCTCCGGGTTGACCGACCAGGAGCGCACGCTGCTCGGGTTGCTCGGCGAAGGCCTGACCAACAGGCAGATCGCCGCACGGATGTTCCTGGCGGAGAAGACCGTCAAGAACTATGTGTCACGGTTGCTCGCGAAACTCGGTATGGAGCGCCGGACGCAGGCCGCGGTGTTCGTGTCCAAGCTGGACCGCCGGCAGCACTAGTCCAACCACTCGACCATATCGGCCAGCGCGCGCCGCGGCGTGGACGGCAGCGGGTCGGCGTTCACCGGCGCCCAACCCACGCGCAACAGCATCTGAGGGTAGCCGTAATCGCCGAAAACGTCCTCCCGCACGGCTTCCCGTGTCTCGACGATCTCCAGCGGTTCGGTCACCGGACAGCTCGCCAGGCCCAGCGCGGTCGCCGTGAGCAGGACGAGGCTGCAGGCCTCCCCGGCGCGCAGCCGCGCCAACGGCGTGTCGTCCTTCGTTCCCAGCGCCAGCACCGTCGCCGAGTCGTCTTCAGGTGATGCGTCGGACGGCTGGGCAAGGGCGGGGCCGGCGAAGTGCCTGGCAGGTATCGCGGCGTGGGGATCCGACAGTGGGGTGTTCCTGGCGGGCACACCGGCCACCGACGCGTGCCGTCCGCTCCATGCGGTCAGCTCGCGCAGATACGCGTCGTCGGCGGCGTGCTCCCGGACCGCTTGCGCCACAACATGTTGCAACTTGGGCAGTTGTGCGACTTCCCTGAGCATGACGCCGTAACGCGCCGCCCTCGCACCCATCAAGGCGATGTCGGCCTCCGGAACGGACCAGGAGTTGTAGAGGCGACGGTCGGTGCGGCGCCTCGGGATCGCTGCGGCCAGAACGATGTCGAGTTCGCCTGCCGGCTGAGGGCTCAGCTCGATGGCGGCCAGGTGCTGCGGTTCTGCCGGGTTGGGGAACCGGTGGACCCGGGCGTGCCAGCCGAGCGCCGCCAGCGCGACGACGGCGTGGTGCAGGGCGATCCCGCAACTGAGGTGCAGGTCGCGGCTGTCCGGATCGGCATTGGGTAGCCGACGGTCCAGATCGGCGTACAGGTGCAGGCTTTCGTCGCCCACCCGCCACTGCCACGGCTGCGAGTTGTGGATGGAGGGCGCCCTGGTGGCCAGCGACAACGCGGTCCGCACGGTGTCCCGGTCGGGGAAGTGAGCGTTCATGGCGGTCCTGCTCTCCTGTGTCAGTGTTCCTGTATCCACAGTGGCCGCAACGCAGGGTCTGCAGCTAGTGACGAAGGTCCCCGATGCGAGGGGACGAGGTCGACAGTCAGCCGGCGATCGACAGCGCGATGCCGTCGAGGATGTCGTGCTCACTGACCGTCAGCTCCTCGATACCCGCCCGCTGTTGCAGTGCGGCGGCCAGCTCCTCGACGATGATCGCCCCGCCGCCGATGACGTCGACGCGGCCCTCATGCATCGGCCCCAGCTGCGCGCGTTGGGCTCGCGGCATCGCGATCAGCCCCTCGCACACGTTCAGCAGTTCGCCGAACCGCACACGGGACAGGTGAATCGCATCCGAGTCGTAGACGGGCATCTTCTGCGTCAGCGCCGACAACGTCGTCATGGTGCCTGCCACTCCCACCCAGGTGCGGGCCTGTTCGACGGGCACCGCCCGGAACGCCTCGTGCAGCCCCTCTCGCACCACGTCACGAGCCGCAGCGATCTCCTCTGCGGTCGGCGGGTCCGAGTGCAGGCAGCGTTCGGTGAGCCGGACGCATCCGATGTCAGCCGAATAGCCTGCGGTCATCTCGTCGCTACCGAGCACCACTTCGGTGGACCCGCCGCCCAAGTCGACGACCACGAAAGGCGCTGCCGCCGAGTCTAGTTCGCCGACCGCACCGTTGAACGACAACGCGGCCTCTTCGGCGCCGGTGATCACCTCGGCGACCGCACCGGGCACAACGGCGCCCAGCACCTCGGCCGTCATCGCGAAGAAGACCTCGCGGTTCGCGGCATCCCTGGTCGCCGAGGTCGCCACCATCCGGACGTCGTCGACGCCGTGGTGGCGCATCAGCTCGGCATAGTCGGCCAACGCCGACTCCGTGCGCGACAGTGCCTCCGGCGCGAATTGTCCTGTGGCGTCGACACCTTGACCCAATCGGACGATGCGCATCTCGCGGTGCACGTCGGCCAGCTTGCCATCGACCTGGTCGGCGATCAGCAGGCGGATCGAGTTGGTACCGCAGTCAATCGCGCCAACCCTACTCATGGGCCCCACCTTTCGGAATCGATGATGCCTTCCATCGCGGGATCCTCGGCCAGCGCCGCCAGCGCTTCGTCACCGAAAGGATTGATGCCAGGACCCTTCGCCAGCGAGTGGGCGATCAGCACGTGCAGGCACTTGACCCGGTCCGGCATGCCGCCACCGGAGAACGTCGTCCCGAGAGGTTCGATCGCGTCGCGCTCGGCGAGATAGGACTCGTGCGCCTTGCGGTACGCCCGCGCCAGGTCCGCGTCGATCTGCAGCCGCTCGGTCATCCTCCGCATCATGCCCGACGATTCCAGCCTGCTCGCGGCGGCGGTCAACACCGGGTGGGTGAGGTAGTACAACGTCGGAAACGGCGTGCCGTCAGGCAGTTTCGGCGCGGTCTTGACGACGCCGGGCTCACCGTTAGGACACCGGTAGGCGATCTGGAGGACACCGCGCGGCGCGCGTCCGAGCTGGCGCTCGACGGCGTCGAGGTCTGCGGGGTCAACCACCGGGAGCGGGCGGGGCCGGAGGCGGCGGTGGGGGCGCACCGGGTGTGGCCGGTGGCGCTCCGGGCAGTGGACCGGGTGTGATCCCATGCGGCTCATCGGCGATCGTGTGCCACAGCGCGGTGTACCACGGCTGACCGCGGTTGACGGCTTCTGGTTCCTGATCGGGTGTGCCGGGCACCACCGCACCGGGAGGCAGCTGCACCTGGTACGGAATCTCGCCGGGCATCACGAAACCGAGCCGTTCGCGGGCCTGCGCGGCGATGAACACCGGGTCGGCCAGCTTCACCTTCTGCTGTTCGAGCTCGGCGATCTGGGCCCGCAGTTGCTGTTCGGTCGCTTTGAGTTGCTTCATCTCCGTGCGCTGTGCGAAATAGGTGCGGACCGGCCCGGCGATCGTCAGCGTCAGCACGCAGACCACCACCGCGAGGATGGCCGCGCGCCGGGCCGCGGACCCGAACCGTTGCTCGGACTGTTGCTCGGCCGATTCCGCGATGGCGCGCCGGATGACGACGCCGGTTTCCTGGGATTTGGTCGGGGCCTCGGCCGCTGCCTCGGTCGCGGGCCGCGAGTCGGTGGTACGGGGCTCGCGGCGTGCGGCGACCCGCGGACGGCCCTTCCCCGCACCGCCTGCCTTGCCCGACTTCCCGGGTCGGGAGGTCGGTGACCGGCGCTTGGGGTCGGGCCGTTTCGCTTCGGGCACGGGCCGTTACCGGGCTATCTGGCTTCCATGGCGAACCGCGGGAAGGCGAGGTCGCCGGCGTAGCGGGCGGCGTCGCCGAGGTTCTCCTCGATGCGCAGCAGCTGGTTGTACTTGGCGACGCGCTCGCTGCGGGCCGGCGCGCCGGTCTTGATCTGGCCGCTGCCCACCGCAACCGAGAGGTCCGCGATCGTCGTGTCCTCGGTCTCGCCGCTGCGGTGGCTCATCATCGTGCGGTAGCCGCTGTTGTGGGCGAGCGCCACCGCATCGAGCGTCTCGGTGAGCGTGCCGATCTGGTTCACCTTCACCAAAAGTGCGTTGGCGGCGCCCTTTTGGATACCGTCCTCGAGTCGCTCCGGGTTGGTGACGAACAGGTCGTCGCCGACGAGTTGCACGCGATCCCCGATGGCCGACGTCAGCGCGACCCAGCCGTCCCAGTCGTCTTCGGACAGCGGGTCCTCGATCGACACCAGTGGATAGGCGTCGAGCAGACCCGCGTAGAAGGTGCCCATCTGCTCGGCGGTGCGCACCTCGTTCTCGAACTTGTAGCCCTGACCGTCGGCGTAGAACTCGGTCGCGGCCACGTCGAGGGCGAGCGCGATTTCCGAGCCCGCCTTGAACCCGGCGGAGTCGATGGCCGACAGGATCAGGTCGAGCGCGGCGGTCGTGCCCGCCACGTCGGGCGCGAATCCACCTTCGTCGCCGAGACCGGTCGCCAGGCCCTGGGCCTTGAGCACCGACTTCAGCGAGTGGTAGACCTCCGTACCCCAGCGCAGCGCCTCCTTGAACGACGCCGCGCCGATCGGCGCGACCATGAACTCCTGCACGTCGACTCCGGTGTCGGCGTGTGCGCCGCCGTTGAGGATGTTCATCATCGGCACCGGAAGGATGTGGGCGTTCGGGCCGCCGAGGTAGCGGAACAGGTCGAGATCGGCCGCATGGGCCGCCGCCCGGGCCACCGCCAGCGAGGCGCCCAGGATCGCGTTGGCGCCGAGCCGTGATTTGTCGGGTGTGCCGTCGAGGTCGAGCAGCGCCTGGTCGACGAGGCGCTGATCGTCGGCCTGCAGCCCGATGATGGCCGGGGCGATCTCGTCGAGGACGGCCTCGACCGCCTTCTCGACGCCCTTCCCGCCGTACCGTGAGCCGCCGTCGCGGAGTTCGACGGCTTCGTGCTCACCCGTCGAGGCGCCCGACGGCACGGCGGCGCGGGCGAACGACCCGTCGCCCAGCAGAACCTCAACCTCGACCGTCGGGTTTCCCCGGGAGTCGAGGATTTCTCGGGCTCCGACCTGATCGATAGTGGGCACTGGCGTCTCCTTGGTGTCCTCGGTGTGGGGGCGAGAAGTTTTCGCGTCAACCGACGAGCCTAGAGCCTTCCTATTGGGCAGGCGTGTCTAGAGGGGGTGCCCGTTGGCGTAAGCGGTCGCCCAGTCCCGCACCGTCCGCGCGTACTGGTCGGAATGGTTGTAGGCACGCAGCGCGTTCATCCATCCGCGCGGGGTGGCCAGGTCCTTGCCGGTCCAGCACAGGTAGCCCGCTGCCGACAGCGCGGCGTCGTCCATGTTGTCGGCGCTGATCTGGCCGTCGTTGTTGGCGTCGACGCCGTAGTGGCCCCACGTCTCGGGAATGAACTGCATCGGGCCCATCGCGCGGGCATGCTTCGAGTCGCCGTCATGGCTGATCGCGGAGTCGTCGAAGATCTCGAGGTTGCCGTTGGTGCCGTCGAGCCAGACCCCCCGAATGGGTGGCTCGACGTCGCCGTTCGCGCCGATCGCCGCGCCGCGGTACGTGCCATGGTGGCTTTCCACCTGCCCGATCCCGGCCAGCGTCGTCCAGGCCAGCTTGCAGTCCGGGTTCTCCACCTCCGCCACCCGGGCCGCATAGGCGTACGCCTCGAGCGCGGCGACCGGTATGCCCAGCTTGGGGGCGCGCTCGGCGGCCCATTCGTGCAGCTGATCGGCCGGGCGGCCCTTGGCGTAGGTGTCGATCTGAGGCACCGGATCGCCTGGCGGCGGCGGTACGCCCTCAGGGATGGGCGTCCCGAGCTGCCACGAGCAGCTAGAAGCCAAGAGCAGCGCCGTCGCTCCTAGAACGGCGACAGCACGCAGCCAACGCACCGGCGACACCAAACTCCCTCAACCAACTTCGGTCGCTGCCCATGGTCCCACGTGTTCGGGACGTCGCGGCTCAGCGTCGGGAGCGATTCGGGTGCACAAATTCTTCACGGGGTCAGGACGCCGAATCGGCAACTTCGGCCTCAGCAGCCTCATCGGCCACCTCTGCCTCTGTGGTCTCATCGGCGTCGTCATTGGTCTCATCTGATTCCATCGCGTCGTCCTCGCCGTCTGTTTCGTCCGCGCGATCGGACGGCCAGTGCGCGCGCCACTCGTCTTCGGTCACGGCGCCGAGTGGGCTGGCGTCGAGCTCCTCTGGCACATCGTCACCTCGACGGTCGACCGCGATCGCCCGCTCCGCGCGTCGCACCGTATCCATGAACTCCAAAACAGCCGAACGCAAGACGTTCTCGGCATCGCTACCCACCGCCACCGTCACCGACGTGACCGCATGGGGAATCAGGTCCGCAGGCAGCCCAGCGGCGCTCACTCGCTCGATCACCTTCTGCGCCAACGCCAGAGCGGGCTGCGCGGTCGGCACGTCGTCCATCGTGGAATGCGCCCGCTTCGCCTTCTTCTCCAGCGCCTTGCGCTCCTCCCACTGGGCGAGCTGGTCGTCCAGTGAGATCGGCTCTCCGGCCAGCACCGCGGGTACGCGGTTGCCCAGCTTGCGTACCAGCGCGTCGGCGACGTCGTCGATGCCGAACGAATTCTGTGGTGCGTCTTCGGCGATGCGGGCGTGAAAAAGGACCTGTAGCAACACGTCTCCGAGTTCGTCGCGCAGTGCGTGAGCGTCGCCGCTGTGCACGGCGTCGAAGACCTCGTACGTTTCCTCGAGCAGGTAACGGCGAAGCGAATCGTGCGTCTGCTCGCTCTCCCAGGGCCCGGAGGTGCGCAGTTTGTCCATCATCGCGACGGCGTCGACCAGCCGCTCTCCCGGTGCGACCTCGGGCGCCGAGATCACCCTGTCTCCGGCCGCCAACCGGGCCTTGACCGCGGGGTGCTCGGGATCCGAGGACAGCAGCACCGGCGCGTCCTCGCCGTCGTATGCCGGCCGCGCCGAGGGCAACGACCAGGGCACCTTGATCGGCATCTCCTCGGTGTACTGCACGTCGCCGGCCAGCAGGTCGATCGCGTCGATCGGGATCAGGGACGGGCGCCGGGGGTCGACCAAAACGACGGTCATCGGGCTACACCCCCTCACGCGTTTTGTCCGAATCGCTGACCTCGGTTATACCAACACCTCGTCCGCCCCCGAAGCGCGCAGAACCTGGCTCCCCGCTTTCGTGCGCCCCGACCGGCGATGGCCGCCCTGCCTGGCGGCAGGACGGCCATCGTGTCCGTATCGGGTTGCTCAGGACACCGGCTCGAACGGCTCGTCCGGGAGGACCCAATGGCCCGGCTTCTCATCGAAGAACGGGTTGACGATCCCGTGCACATCCGGAAGCTTCTTCAGCTGGCCGGGAGGGATTCCGTAGAACGGGTTGGCAACCCCGTTGATGAACGGCGAGTTCTTCAGCTGCCCCGGCGGGATGTGCCCGTTCGGGAGCTTGAAGTAGTTGTCCACCTCGGGGAACTGCACCTCAGGCAGGTCCACATCGGGGACGTTCACGCTCGGAACATCCACATCGGGCAGGTTCACCCGCGGAACATTCACATTGGGAACGTTCACGCTGGGCACGTTCACATCCGGCACGTTCACACCCGGAACATTCACGTCAGGAACGTTCACACCCGGAACATTCACGTCAGGAACGTTCACAGCCGGCACGTCGACATCCGGCGCGTGGACAGCCGGAATGTTCACATCGGGAACGTTCACGCTCGGAACGGGAACCGGAGGCGGCTGCGGGATGTTGATGTGCGGTTGCGCCTGTGCCAGACCTGCGCCCAGGCCAAGCGCGCCGAGCCCGAGTGCACCGGTCATCGTGGTGGTCACTGCCAGTTTCTTGAAGTCCATCGAAAACTCCTTCGCCTTGCGTCATCGCGACACGCACCGACTCCTCGGTGGCATCGTGTGATGTTCGGTTTAGGAAATTGCTTATCCACCTGTCGTAGGTGGTCGACGCCCTCGGTTTGGACGACTTCCCTCGGTCTAGAAGGCAAGCAACACCTTGACCCCCCGACGTGTTTGTCGCAACGGGATGACGGTGCGTTAACAGCGCTGCTGGGTTCGGGCCGGGCGCGGCACTCTTGAAAACCCGCCTGACCAGGCGATCAATCAGCCGAATTCGGGCTTGAAATTATGTCGACGCTACCCTGTGGTTTCCCGTCCAACGCCAAGATCAGGTCGGCGACCATCTGCACCAACTCGAGGTCGCGGATCCGCGGTGCGCCGATGCCGTTACCGGCACGCGGGATCGGCACCTGCACCGTGGACGTGGTCGCCCGGTAGCCGGCGCTCGGGTACATCCGCTTGAGCCGGAGTTGTTGCGAATCGAGCAGCTGCAGCGGGGAGAGTCGCACCGTCGACTCCGACACCGAGCTGACTTCGGTGACGCCGTAGGCCTTCAACAGCAACCGCAGACGCGCGACGGCCACGAGGCGCCGCGCGGGCTCGGGCAGCGGACCGTACCGGTCGACGAGTTCCTCGACGACGGCGTCCACCGCCTCCTGATCCGCGGCCGCCGCCAGCCTGCGATAGCCCTCCAACCGGAGCCGGTCGCTGCCGATGTAATCCGGTGGCAGGTGCGCGTCCACGGGCAGATCGATTCGTACGTCCTTCGGTTCTTCCGGTGCGGCAACGGTTTCGCCGTCCGCGGCGGCCCGATAGGCCTCGACGGCTTCACCCACCAGACGCACATAGAGGTCGAAGCCGACACCGGCGACGTGTCCGGACTGTTCGGCGCCGAGCACGTTGCCCGCGCCGCGAATCTCCAGGTCCTTCATGGCCACTGCCATGCCCGCGCCGAGCTCGTTGTTCTGCGCGATGGTGGCCAGCCGGTCGTAAGCGGTCTCGGTGAGTGGAACCTCGGGCGGATACAGGAAATACGCGTAGCCGCGTTCACGGCTACGACCGACCCGGCCCCTGAGCTGATGCAACTGGGACAGACCGAAGGTGTCGGCGCGTTCGACGATCAACGTATTGGCGTTGGAGATGTCCAGGCCTGTCTCGACGATCGTCGTGCAGACCAGAATGTCGTATTCGCGATTCCAGAAACCCTCGACTGTGCGCTCGAGCTGTTCCTCGGGCATCTGGCCGTGCGCGACGACCACGCGCGCCTCGGGCACCAGTGCCGAAACCCGCGCGGCCGCTTGGTCGATGGTCCTGACCCGGTTGTGGATGTAGAACGCCTGCCCGTCGCGCAGCAGTTCGCGGCGAAGCGCGGCGGCGATCTGTTTGTCGTCGTGGGGCCCGACATATGTCAGGACCGGGTAGCGCTCCTCGGGCGGGGTGAGGATCGTCGACATCTCCCGGATGCCTGCCAAGCTCATCTCCAGCGTGCGCGGGATCGGGGTGGCGCTCATGGTCAGCACGTCGACGTGGGTTCGCAACGACTTGATGTGCTCCTTGTGCTCGACGCCGAAACGCTGTTCCTCGTCGACCACGATCAGGCCGAGATCCTTCCACGTCACGCCCGTCTGCAGCAGGCGGTGTGTACCGATCACGATGTCGACGCTGCCATCCTTCATGCCCTCGAGCACCGCGCGCGATTCGGCCGGGTCGGTGAACCGCGACAAGCCCTTGACGGTGACCGGGAACCCCGCCATCCGCTCGGAGAAGGTTTGAAGGTGCTGGTCGGCCAGCAGCGTCGTCGGCACCAGCACCGCGACCTGCTTACCGTCCTGCACCGCCTTGAACGCCGCCCGCACCGCGATCTCGGTCTTGCCGTAGCCGACGTCGCCGCAGATCACCCGGTCCATCGGGATCGGCTTTTCCATGTCGGCCTTGACCTCGGTGATCGCGGTCAGCTGATCGACTGTCTCGGTGAAGCCGAACGCGTCCTCCATCTCGGCCTGCCACGGGCTGTCGGGGGCGAACGCGTGGCCGGGCGAGGCCTGTCGCTTGGCGTACAAGGACACCAGTTCGGCGGCGATCTCGCGAACTGCGCGGCGCGCCTTGGTCTTTGTGTTGGTCCAGTCGCTGCCGCCCAGCCGCGACAGCGTCGGCGACTCCCCGCCGACGTATCGGGAGAGCTGGTCCAGCGAGTCCATCGGCACGTAGAGCTTGTCGGTGCCGCCACCCCGTTTCGAGGAGGCATATTCGAGCACCAGGTACTCGCGACGGGCGCCGCCGACGACGCGTTCGGTCATCTCGACGAACCGGCCGATGCCGTGTTGGTCGTGCACCACCAGGTCGCCTGCGGTGAGCGCCAGCGGGTCAACGACGTTGCGCCGCTTGGCCGCAAGCCTCTTGCCTTCGGTGGCGGTCGCGCGGTTGCCGGTGAGGTCGGTCTCGGTGATGACCACCAGATTCGCGCCCGGAATCACGACACCGTCGTGCAGGGGGCCTTTGAGCACGCCAACGACGCCGTCCTTGAGCGAGCCACCGGGCTCCAAAAGTCCTGCCGGAACATCGGATTCGGCGAGCTGCTCGACGACGCGCTGCGCGGTGCCCGCGCCGGGCGTGACGACCGCGGCGCAACCGCCCGTCGCGACGTGGGCGCGCAGCATGGCGAAGATCTCGCCGATGCTGGCTTGCGAACCGCGTGCCGACGGGGCGGGCCGGATGTCCACCTCGAATCCGGCTTCGTCGGACAGCTGGCTCAACGTCCACCACGGATGTCCGCCCTCGCGGGCCGCGGCGCGCGCATCGTCGAGTTCGACGAAACCCGACGCACCCAAAGCCTCGAGGTCGATCGGGGTGTCACCGCCCACCGCCGCCGTCGACCAGGACGCCTCCAGGAACTCGCGGCCCGTCTTGATCAGATCGGCGGCCCGGGTGCGGACCTTCTCCGGATCGCAGATCAGCAGCGGCATGCCGTCGGGCAGCAGATCCGACAACGTCGACAGTGCGTCGGGACGTAACAGCGGGAGCAGGGCTTCCATCCCGTCGACCGGGATGCCCTCGGAGAGCTTGGCCAGCATGTCGGGCACGGTGCCGGGCAGGGTGTTCTCGTGGACGGGGTGCTCGTGGGCCAGTTCGACGGCGCGCTCGCGGACGTCGTCGGTCAGCAGCACCTCACGGCACGGAACGGCGATGACGGTTTCGATGTCGATCTCGGGGATCGACCGCTGGTCGGCGACCGCGAACATCCGCATCTCAGACACCTCGTCGCCCCAGAACTCGATGCGGACCGGATGCTCGTATGTCGGGGGGAAGAGGTCGAGAATGCCGCCGCGCACCGCAAACTCGCCGCGCTTGCCGACCATGTCGACGCGGGTGTAGGCGAGTTCGACCAGCCGGGCGATCAAATCGTCGAACTCCGCCTCGACGCCCACGCTCAAGGTCACCGGTTCGACGTCGGCCACGTCGGGCACCATCGGCTGCAGCAGCGACCGCACGGTGGTGACCACCACTTGCAGCGGCGGTCCGAGACGCGCGTCGTCGGGATGGGTCAGCCTGCGCAGCAACATGAGCCGCGCGCCCACGGTGTCGACTCCTGGGGACAGCCGTTCGTGCGGCAGCGTCTCCCACGAGGGGAACATCGCGACGGTTTCACCGAACACGCCACGCAGTTCGGCGGTCAGATCGTCAGCCTCGCGCCCGGTGGCGGTCACGACGACCAGCGCAGAGGCGTGCGCGATCGCGGATGCGACGAACACCCGGGCGGCGGCCGGGCCGACGATGGCGAGATCGGCGGGCTTGTCGGCGGCGCGGCGCGAGATCTCGGCGAGGGAGGGATCTCGTAGGGCCAGTTCGACGAGCCCGGCGATCGGGGTTGGGACGGACAGGGTCCCCGATGCGGTCATGATGCTTCCATCGTAGGCACGCGCCGAAAGGCTTGCCGCGACGAGGGTTTGCGCGGATCCGCCGACGAGATCTACGTCACTCGTCGAGCAACGGCGGATCGTTCTCCAGATGCATCAGCCCGTTCCAGCACAGGTTGACCAGATGCGCTGCGACGACCTCTTTCTTGGGCTCGCGCACGTCGAGCCACCACTGCGCGGTCATCGACACCGAGCCGACCAACGCCTGGGCGTAGAGCGGCGCCATCTCCGGGTCCAGTCCGCGGCGGGAGAAGTCGCCGGCCAGGATCGAGGACACCTGGTTGACGGCCTCGTTGAGCAGCGTCGAATAGGTGCTGCCTGAGGTGATCGACGCCGGGGAGTCGCGAATCAGGATGCGGAAGCCGTCGGTGCGCTCGTCGACGTAGGTCAGCAGGGCGAGCGCGACCCGTTCGATGCGCAGCCGCGAGCGGTTGTTGGTCATCCGGGTCAGCGACGAGGTGATCCCGTCGAGCAACGCCGACATCTCGCGGTCGACGACCACCGCGTACAGGCCCTCTTTGCCGCCGAAGTGCTCGTAGACGACGGGCTTGGAGACGTTCGCGCGCTGGGCGATCTCCTCGATCGAGGTGCCCTCGTAGCCGCGCTCGGCGAAGAGCTTGCGCGCGACCTCGATGAGCTGGTGGCGCCGCTCGGCGCCCGTCATCCGCGCCCGCGGTGCCCTGACCTCCTTGTCGAGTGCTGCCACGGCTACCAGGTTAGATGCAGATGTCGTGGTCGGGCGTCGATCAGACGGCGAGGCGCCTGCCGTCGGGAACAAACGAAGAGGGGTCCGGCGATTGGACTAGCATCACGAGTTGTCCGATCCGTCGTGGTGTAATCGGCAGCACCTCTGATTTTGGTTCAGATAGTTCAGGTTCGAGTCCTGGCGACGGAGCAATTTGGCCGCGATTGTGCGCTCACATGCGGCGTGACCGGCGTGTCGCGTATGAAACCGCACATCCGATAGGCAGGAGACCGGATGACGGCAGCCCCTGAAACCGCGGTGGTCGTGCTCGCGGCCGGCGCCGGAACCCGGATGCGATCCGACACCCCGAAGGTGCTGCACACGCTGGCGGGTCGCAGCATGCTCGCCCACGCACTGCACGCGGTGGCCAAGGCGGCCCCGCAGCACCTGGTCGTCGTGGTCGGCAAGGACCGGGAAAGGGTGACCCCCGAGGTCGAGCGGCTGGCCGCCGAGCTCGGCCGCCCGATCGACACCGCCACCCAAGAGCAGCAGCTCGGCACCGGACACGCCGTGCAGTGCGGTTTGGCGGCACTGGCGGCCGACTTCGCGGGCACGCTGGTGGTGACCTCGGGCGACGTGCCGTTACTCGACGCCGACACGCTGGCCGACCTGATCAGCACGCACAGCAGGCGGCCGACGGCGGTGACCGTGTTGACCACCACGCTGCCCGACCCGACGGGTTACGGCCGCATCCTGCGCACCCAGGACGGCGAAGTGATGGGCATCGTCGAACAGGCCGACGCCACCCCCGAACAGCGGGCCATCACCGAGGTCAACGCCGGGGTGTACGCGTTCGACGCCGCCGCGCTGCGGTCGGCGCTGGGCCGCTTGAGCTCGGACAACGCCCAGCAGGAGCAATACCTGACTGACGTCGTCTCGATCGTGCGGTCCGACGGTCTGGTCGTACGGGCCAAGCACGTCGACGACTCGATGCTGGTGGCGGGGGTCAACGACCGCGTGCAGCTGGCCGAACTCGGCGCGGAGCTGAACCGGCGCGTCGTCGCCACGCACCAGCGGGCCGGGGTCACGGTGGTCGATCCCGCGACGACGTGGATCGACGTCGACGTGACCATCGGCCGCGACACCGTGGTCAAGCCGGGCACCCAGCTGCTCGGCGGCACCCGCATCGGCGGGCGGTGTGAGGTCGGGCCCGACACCACGTTGGCCGACGTCACGGTCGGTGACGGCGCGACCGTGTGCCGGACGCACGCCACGTCGTCGGTGATCGGGGACGGCGCGACGGTCGGGCCGTTCACCTACCTGCGGCCGGGCACCGTGCTGGGCGCCGACGGCAAGCTCGGCGCGTTCGTCGAGACCAAGAACTCGACGATCGGCACCGGCACCAAGGTGCCGCATCTGACGTACGTCGGCGACGCCGACATCGGCGAGCACAGCAATATCGGGGCGTCGAGCGTCTTCGTCAACTACGACGGCGAGACCAAGAGCCGCACCACGATCGGCTCGCACGTCCGCACCGGGTCGGACACGATGTTCGTCGCCCCGGTCACCGTCGGCGACGGCGCCTACACCGGGGCGGGCACCGTCGTGCGTGACGACGTACCGCCCGGTGCGTTGGCTGTGTCCGCCGGCCCGCAGCGCAACATCGAGGGTTGGGTGACGCGCAAGCGGCCGGGGTCGGCGGCGGCGCGGGCCGCAGAGCAGGCATCGGCCGGCGAGGGCGGGCAGGCTACGGACGACGTCGAATCCGGGTGAGCGGCCCCGGCCGTTCACGATCTGGCCACCCGGGCACGGCCGGCGCGTCAAGCTACGTAGGATTAGCCGGTATCGATCCCCGACCTTGAGGGCGCAGCGTGGGCACCGAGTGGACCGACAATCGCAAAAATTTGATGCTGTTCTCGGGTCGGGCGCACCCCGAACTCGCTGAACAGGTCGCCAAGGAACTCGACGTACCCGTGACGGCGCAGACCGCGCGGGACTTCGCCAACGGCGAGATCTTCGTCCGGTTCGACGAATCCGTCCGCGGTTGCGACGCCTTCGTGCTGCAGAGCCATCCGGCGCCCCTGAACCAGCACCTGATGGAACAGCTGATCATGATCGATGCGCTCAAGCGCGGCAGCGCCAAGCGGATCACCGCGATCCTTCCGTTCTATCCGTACGCACGGCAGGACAAGAAGCACCGCGGGCGCGAACCGATCTCGGCGCGGTTGGTCGCCGACCTGCTCAAGACCGCGGGCGCAGACCGGATCGTCACCGTCGACCTGCACACCGACCAGATCCAGGGTTTCTTCGACGGACCGGTCGACCACATGCGGGCGCAGAAGCTGCTCACCGGTTACATCGCCGAGCATTACTCCGATCACGACATGGTGGTCGTCTCCCCCGACTCCGGCCGGGTTCGCGTCGCCGAGAAGTGGGCGGACTCCCTCGGCGGCGTCCCGCTGGCGTTCATCCACAAGACGCGCGACCCGCTCAAACCCAACGAGGTGGTGTCCAACCGCGTCGTCGGCGACGTGCGGGGCAAGACCTGCGTGCTGACCGACGACATGATCGACACCGGTGGCACCATCGCCGGTGCGGTCAAGCTGCTCAAGGCCGACGGCGCCGGCGACGTGATCATCGCGGCGACACACGGTGTGCTCTCGGATCCGGCCCGCGAGCGGCTGGCCGATTCGGGTGCCTGCGAGGTGATCGTCACCAACACGCTGCCGATCGGCGAGGACAAGCACTTCGCGCAGTTGACCGTGCTGTCGATCGCACCGCTACTGGCGAACACGATCCGCGCGGTGTTCGACAACGGCTCGGTGACAAGCCTTTTCGACGGGTCGGCATAGATGTCCTCGACGATCTACCACAACCCCAAGTGCTCGACCTCGCGCAAGACGTTGGACTTGTTGCGGGAGAACGGAATCGAGCCTGAGATCGTGCAATATCTGAAGACGCCGCCGACCCGCGCCGAGCTGGAGAAAATGATCTCCGACGCCGGTATCGACGTGCGCACCGCCGTGCGGAAGCGTGAATCCCTCTACGGCGAACTGGGTTTGGCGGACGCCTCGGACGACGAGCTCCTCGACGCGATGGCCGCCAACCCGATCCTGATCGAGCGGCCGTTCGTCGTCACGCCGAAGGGCACCCGGTTGGCCAGGCCGATCGACGCGGTGCGCGAGATTCTGTGAGCCGTCGAGGCTTTCGAGTTCTCGCCGCTGCGGTGACGGTTGTCGGTGCGATCGCCGCTGTGTCCGGCTGCGGCACCGACCCGCCCAACTATCAGTCGGTGTGGTCGACGTCGTCACCGCCGCCGCCGACCACCGCCAACCCCGATGACAAGCCGGTGCCCGTCGCGGCGTTCCTGGAACAGGCCGGTGTGACCGGGCAGCCCGTGTTCCCCGAGAAGCTCACCGATCTCACCGTTTCATATCCGACACCTGCCGGGTGGGAGCCGTACTTCAACACCAACTTCGCGCCGGGAACCAGGGTGATCGCCAAGGGCGAGACGTACCCGATCGCGATGCTGGTGGTGATGAAGTTGACCGGTGACTTCGATCCGCGCGAGGCGATCAAGCACGGCTACGTCGACGCCGAGATGTCGCAGAACTTCAAGCGCCTCAACGCGTCCATGGACGACTTCAAGGGTTTCCCGTCGGCGATGATCGAGGGCAGCTACGACCTCAACGGCACCCGGATGCACAGCTACAACCGCATCGTCATCGCGACCGGCGCACCGCCTGCCAAGCAGCGCTATCTCGTCCAGTTCACGGTGACGAGTTTCGCCCAGAAAGCCGCCGAAGAGGCCCCCGACATCGAGAAGATCATCGGCGGCTTCAACGTCGCGGTCCCCAAGCCGCCGCCGAAGTAGCGCCAGTTTTTGCGCGAAATGGCATTCCAGCAGCGAAAGTGCGAGTGGACACCTGCTGGAATGCCATTTCGCGGTACGTCACTAGGGTGGTCGGCATGAGCGACTGGACCGCCGCGGATCTGCCCTCCTTCACCGGACGCACCGTCATCGTCACCGGCGCCAACAGCGGCATCGGCTTGATCACGGCGCGCGAACTGGCCGGAGCAGGCGCCAAGGTCATCCTCGCCGTGCGCAACACCGCCAAGGGTGACGAGGCCGCGGCGACGATCACCGGGGACGTCGAGGTCCGCAAGCTCGACCTGCAGGACCTGGCGTCCGTGCGCGCGTTCGCCGATGGTGTCGACGCCGTCGACGTGCTGGTCAACAACGCCGGCATCATGGCCGTCCCGTACGCGTTGACGGTCGACGGCTTCGAGAGCCAGATCGGCACCAACCATCTCGGCCACTTCGCCCTGACCAACCTGCTGCTGCCCAAGATCAGCGACCGCGTCGTGACGGTGTCCTCGGTCATGCACATCTTCGGCCGGATCAACCTCAAGGACCTCCACTGGAAGGCCCGGCCGTACCTGGCGTGGCCGGCGTACGGCCAGTCCAAACTCGCGAACCTGCTGTTCACGAAGGACCTGCAGCGTCGACTCGACGAGGTGGGCTCGCCGATCCGGGCGATCGCCGCGCATCCGGGCTACTCCGCCACCAACCTGCAGGGCCAGACCGGCAACCCGATCGGGACCCGCTTCTGGCTCGCCGCCAACCGGGTGTTCGCCACCGAGCCCGACTTCGGTGCCCGCCAGACCCTGTACGCGGTGGCCGAGGATCTGCCGGGCGACACGTTCGTCGGCCCGCGCTTCGGCAGCCGCGGTCCCACCGGGCCGACGGGCTTCCGCAGCCCGCTGGCTCGCGACGGCCGGATGGCGACGGCACTGTGGGAGCTCTCCGAGCAGCTCACCGAGACCGCCTTCCCGCTCTGATTTGGGGCGCAGCACCGTTTCCGGCTACCCTGGCCGGTGATCACGGCGAGGGTGGCCGCGCCAGCGGAGGCCACCGTTATCGACGCGAACCTTGTGGTTGAGCCCCGCCGTGCTGAGCACACGACAGGAGCACCCACATCATGGCGAAGAACGCCCCCAACAACCTGACCGCGGCGGTCCGCACCGAGACCGGCAAGGGCGCATCGCGCCGCGCCCGCCGCAACGGCAAGGTGCCCGCGGTCCTCTACGGTCACGGCACCGATCCGCAGCACCTCGAACTCGACGGCCGTGACTTCGCGGCCGTGCTCCGCAACTCGGGCACCAACGCGGTGCTCACCCTCGATATCAACGGCAAGGAGCAGCTCGCGCTGACCAGGGCTCTCGACATCCACCCGATCCGCCGCACCATCACGCACGCCGATCTGCTCGTCGTGCGCCGTGGCGAGAAGGTTGTCGTCGAGATCAACGTCGTCATCGAGGGTGACGCGGTGCCCGGGACCCTGGTCACCCAGGAGACCAACACGATCGAGGTCGAAGCCGACGTGCAGTCGATTCCGGAGAACGTCGTCGTCTCGGTCGAAGGTGTCGAGGCCGGCACGCAGTTCACGGCCGGCTCACTCGAGCTGCCGTCGGGTGTCACGCTGGTGACCGACCCCGATTCGCTGGTGGTCAACGTCGTCATCGCGCCGACGGCCGAGGAGCTCGAGGCCGAGGGCGGCGGTGAGGCGCCGGAGGAGGCAGCAGCCGAGGTCGCCGAGGGCGCCGACGAGGGCGAGGGCGACTCCGCCGAAGCGGCTCCCGCCGAAGAATCCGAGTAGTCCGGCATGGCCGAACCACTACTCGTGGTCGGCCTGGGCAACCCGGGACCGCAATACGCCACAACGCGGCACAACCTCGGGTTCCTCGTCGCCGACATCCTCGCCGATCGCATCGGCTCGGGATTCAAGGTGCACAAGAAGTCCGGCGCCGAGGTGGTCACCGGCCGCCTCGCCGGACGCTCGGTGGTGCTGGCCAAACCGCGTACCTACATGAACGAGTCGGGTCGGCAGGTCGGACCGCTGGCCAAGTTCTACTCGGTGCCACCGGCCGACATCGTGGTGATCCACG
The DNA here is from genome assembly GCF_002245615.1 of Mycobacterium neumannii. Classification (NCBI taxonomy): domain Bacteria; kingdom Bacillati; phylum Actinomycetota; class Actinomycetes; order Mycobacteriales; family Mycobacteriaceae; genus Mycobacterium; species Mycobacterium neumannii. The sequence goes on from NZ_NKCO01000004.1 coordinate 262,980, forward strand.
ACGAGCTCGACATCGACTTCGGCCGGATCCGGCTGAAGTTCGGCGGCGGTGTGGCCGGACACAACGGGCTACGGTCGGTGGCTTCGTCGTTGGGCAGCAACGACTTTCAGCGCGTCCGGATCGGCATCGGTAGGCCGCCCGGCCGCACCGAAGGCGCGAAGTTCGTGTTGAGCACCTTCACGTCCGCGGAGTGGAAGGACGTGCCGACGATCTGCGAGCAGGCCGCCGACGCCACCGAGATTCTGGTGGCACAGGGCGTGGAGCCGGCGCAGAACATCGTGCACGCCTGGGGCTGACGTCAGCCTCCGGTGTGGCCGGACAGCGTGGTGATCGGCGCGGCGGCCCCGAGGCGGTCGGCGGTGAACTGCGCCGCCTGAGCGGTGAGCCCCGACTCGACGTAGAGGCTGTGCGCCGCGACGTCATTTCCGTTGGAGCACACCGGATCCGCGCCGTTGCACAGGTCGATGGTCTTGGCCCCGTAGGCCGGGCTCAGCGCGGTGAGCGGACCGCCGAGCAGGCGGATGGAGGGGTTGCCGAACACCGCGACGGCGGCCACGTGGTCGGCGACCGCGGCGGGCATCGGCTGGGTGAAGCCGAGTGTGGGCGTGTTCGCCAGGGCGATGGCGTCGATGACGGCGGCACCCTGTGAGTACCCACCGAGCACGATCCTGGTGTCCGGGCAGGTGGTGGCGATGTTCTGGACGAACAGGCTGGCGTCGTTGGCGCCCTCGGCGGCGCGCAGGAAGTCCCGTGTCGCGGGATAGTTGACCGCGTAGACGGCGACGGACTCGTCACCCACGAGCGGTCGCAACGTGTCGACGAACGCCTGGCCGACGCGGCCGACGCCCGCCGGTTCCCCGGTGCCGCGAGCGAATACCACCTGCACGTCGGGACACTCCCCGGTGGGCGCCGCAGCGGCCGGTGCTGCCGACGTCATCAGCGGTGCGCCCAGCGCCGCACCCGAGATGAATACTGCCGCAACTATGATCATCAGCCGACGCAGCGGCAGTCTCGTCTTCATGCATGGCCAAACGCCCAGCCGTTGACGATGTATTCCGCGCGCGGTCCGCGGTCCGCGTCACACTTTTCAGAGGAACGAGTTCTGGGCGGTGAGCCCCCGCTCGGGGAACTCGCCCAGCGCGAACGTCTCGGCATTGCCGAGCCCGGAACCGCCGCCCACCGGATCGTCCACGCGGACCAGCAGATCCCGCAGCTGATGCAGCTTGCGGGCGTTCTCCGCGGTGTCGCAGTCGGTCACGTGGTAGCCCTCCACGCGCAGATCGCCGACCCACTGGCCGTAGACCCAGTCGTTCCAGCCGTAGTAGCCGGCCGTGCCGAGGTGAAAGCCCGTCGGTCCGGCCGCGGTGATAGTCAGTGGTCGCCGCGATCCGTCGGAGTCGATCAACGTGACCGTGCCATGGGTCAGTCGCCGGTTCTCGTCGTTGAAGTGCAGATCCTGTTCCACCGAGACAAACCGGTGCGTTGTGCCGTCGTCGTTCTGTTGCTCTGCCTGACAACGGATTTCGAGAAAACCGTCGCCACGCTCCTCCTGGTACATCACGAACAGCGAGTACGCTGATCCGTCGGGGCGCGTCAGCGTCATCGGCAGCCAGGTCATGAACATCTGCTTGATCTTGCGCCCGCCACGAGGCAGGCCGGGGATGGGCTTACCAACCCCGGGGCGCAGGCCCCAAGAATGATCGCGCACCGATATCCACTCGTCGGGCCGAATCTCGGAGCGACGGCCTTCGACCTCGACCCAGCCCGACGCCACGCCGATCTGGTGGTAGCGCAACACATTATGGGAGACGCGGTACCCGTCCGGGCTGCGGTCGGGCCACGGATCCTCCAGCGCCGCATCGAAGCTGCCCTGCATGACCACGTCGAACGAGATCGGCGCGTGTTCGGTCGGCTCGAGGCTCACCTGAATCGACCGCAGCGGCTCCAGCACGCGATAGCGGATCGGCCCGACGGCGGTCGAGGAGGGATCGGCCGACAGGCGGCGCCCGCCGCGCACGGTCCACTGCTCGGTGCCGCGGCACACCCCGGCCGCACCGTCGAACACACCACGGTTGGTGTACTTTCCGACGCCGAGCACGACCTGCAGCGAGTTGTCCCGCGCATGCGCGAGCGTCCAGATCTTCTCCGTCCACGACGGATCCGATTGGCTGACCGTTGCGAACGTGTCGACGATCTGGTGGGTGAGCGACTCGTCTTCGGGCACCAGACCGCCGTAGTTCGTCGTCAACAATCGATGTCACCTTTCCGTGGTGGACGACGACCGGGCGAACGTCGTCATATCTGCGCCGTTGTCGTAGGCGCGCATCCAGATCTGCGCCCACGCGGGCAGCGGCTGATCGGCCGGATCGTGGTACGGCGTCTGCGAAAGCGCCAGTCGCCATACCATTTTCGCCAGGTCGGCGGTCGGCACCGGTTGGAAGATCGTGGGTGCTCCCCCGCCGTCGCGTCGGCGGCGCACGATGGGCAGGCGGTGTTTGAGTTCACCGGTCAGAAAGTCGCCGGACAACAACTCGCGGGTGGAGACGCCGCGATCCTCGATCGGGACGACCTCGTCGAACACCGTCGCGATCGCGTCCGCGATGGCGGCGACATGGCTGAACGTCCTCTTGATGTGCTTGACGCGGGACCACGGGTGGGGGTTGACGTGATTGCACAGGATCAGCCCCGAACTGCGGTGCTCGATCTCCTCGACGAAGTGCCACATCATCAGCGAGGCGACCCGGACATCGCCCCCGCCGAACAGCGAATCACGGTGGTCGAGAATAACTTTGAACAGCGGGGTGAACGTGGCTTCGAGGTTGGCGACGTAGGCGAGGTGGAAGGCGACCGGCTCGTTCCTCAGCAGCTCGTCGTAGGCCGCGCAGGCGTCAGCGTAGCACTGCTCGAGGTCGGGGTATCGGTCGATCAGCGCGAGCATGTGCTTGCGATGCGCGGCGGCATGCTGGGCTTCCTGCTTGAGGAACCCCTCGGCTTCCTCCGCGACGCCGGGACTTTCGGCCAACCGGTCAGCGGCCATCCGCACCGCACTGACGATGTAGCGCTCGAAGGGCACCGCGATGAACGTGAACGCATTGCAGAACAGTCCGAAATTCGGGTTGGCCGGCTGCCACATGAACGGCACTGACGCGTCGAACTCCCATCCGATCTTGCGGACGATGAGGTCGGTCACCGTTGCTCTCCTCCGCACCGGGACGTGGCACTGCGCATCCGGTGACTCACCCGTCAATGGGGTGCTCGGGCTTGATGTAGCGTTAGTGTGACATTTGACCCTGCAGATGTAAAGGTTGATCGTGGCCCGCACCGAGGATGCCGAGCAGTCGACGCGGCGGCGCATCCTCGCGGCCACTTTCGTCGTGCTGGCCCGTGACGGTCGGCGGAAGCTGCAGCTGTCCGATGTCGCCGCCCAGGCGGGCGTCTCCCGCCCGACGCTGTACCGCCACTTCGGTTCCAAGGAGGGGTTGCTCGAGGCGTTCGGCCTCTACGAACAGGACAACTTCGATGCGGGAATCGCGAGCGCGATGGCGGGCCTCGTGGGCCGCGACCGCCTCGATGCGGCGTTGCGCTTCATCGTCGAGTTCCAGAGCACCTACTCCCTAGGATCGCTCGCCGATACCGAACCCGAACACGTGCTCGCGCAGATGAGGCGTGTGCTGCCGATCATGCACGAGCGGATCGCACGGATCATCCCCGGCGACAACAAGGACGTCGCCGCGGCGGCCGTGGTGCGCATCGCGGTGTGCCACTACCTGCTCGGAGGAGCCAGCCCCGAGAACTTCCTCGCCGAACTGCGCCACGCCGCAGGCCTCGACGCCGCGCGCAACGGCCGTTCCGCATCGCTCACCCCGCGTCCAGCCAGTCGCTGATCTTGGCCGCGATCAGCTCGGGCTGTTCGAGGTGCAGGAAGTGCCCGACTCCGTCGATGATTTCGTGCGACGACCCGGCGGTCGTCAGGTACTCGTCCAGGTCGGCGAGCAGCTCGGCGCCGATCGCGCCGTCGTCGCGGCCATGTAGGTAGAGCGTCGGGACCGGGGGCGGCACGGCCGTCGCCGCGGTCTCGTCGGCGGCTTCGGGATCGCCGAACTCCGGATTGAACGACGCGCGGTACGGCCCGACGACGTCGGTGATGTTCTCGGCGGTGACGTGCCTGCGCAGTTCGGCGATGTCTTCGGCGCAGTCGTATCCCGGTGACCAGTCCGCCCACAGGGACTCCCAGAATCCCGGCGCGAGCAACGCCGCCTCGGCCAACCCGACCTGCTGGATGAACCAGATGTAGAACGACCGTTTGAGCTGCCGATAGGTGAACAGGCCGGTCGCCAGCACACCGATCGGCGGTACGGCGAGCGCGACGAAACGCCCGAAGACCGGGGCCGAGCCCGCGACCACGCCGTAGCCCGCGTGCGCACCCCAGTCGTGACCGATCAGCACCGCGCGGTCGTCGGCTCCGCTCGCGTGGGCGACCTGGCGTACGTGGCGCACGTACGTGCCGACGCTGACCGGGTGGCTGACCAGTGTGTCGAATCCGGGGAGCCACGGCGCGATGACGCGATAGCCGCGGCCGACCAGATGCGGTCCGAGGTGGCGCCACGTGAACGGGGTGTCGGGGAAGCCGTGAACCAGGACAGCCAGTGGCCGGTCGTGGTCGTCGATGTCGCCGAAGGTGAGCGCCTGCGGTCGGGTCACTCCGCGAGCGTATTACATACGAGATATCGGATGTAACAGGTTGCTCCTTTACATCTCACCACCCGCGTGTAAGCCTTTCTCCATGGCGGGCATCGCTCTGGTCAAACGCGACCTCGAGGCCACCCGCGCCAGGCTGCGGGACTGGTTCGCCAACCGGCACACCGACGAGGTCGTCCTATCCGAACTACGGCCGGCGAACCGGGCCGCGGGCTGGTCGAGCGAAACACTGGTGTTCAACGTCGAAACCGGCGGACGCAACAGTGAGCACGTCATCCGGATACCGCCTGCGGGCGGCGGGATCTTTCCCGAATACGACCTCGACGCGCAGTCCGCGACGCAGCGACTTCTCCACGAACACGGTGTCGCGACGCCGTCACCGATCGTCTACGAGCCCTACGAGTCGTGGATCGGCTCGAAATTCCTTGTGATGCCACGGATCGTCGGCCACACACCGTCGGACACCAGCTATGCCACGCGCGGTTGGCTGCACGACGCCGGCATGACCGTGCAGCGCCGAGTGCACGACTCATTCCTGGAAACAATGGCGCGCCTGCATCGGGTGCCGCCCGAACAGGCCCCGTGGCTGGCCCGACCCCAGGGAGTCGGTGTCAGCGCCGAGCTCGAGTGGTGGCGCGAGTACGTCAGGTGGGGCACTGATGACCAGGTCCCCGATGTCATCACCGAAGCCTTCGACTGGCTGACGCGCCGCACACCCTCCGCCACAACTGATTTGAGTATCTGCTGGGGCGATGCGCGGTTGTCCAACGCGATCTTCGACGACTCCGGCGAACTCGTTGGCGCGCTGGACTGGGAGCAGGCCTGCGTCTGCCCCGCGGAAGCCGATGTCGCGTGGTGGCTGGCCACCCGAAAGCAGATGCTCGAGGTCAACGGCTTGGACCTCGACCCCGAACTCGAAGGCTTCGACAGCCGCGCTTCGGTTATCGGACGCTACGAGGAGATGCTCGGCAGGCCGCTCGAAGATCTCGACTGGTACGAGATATTCGCGATGGTCCGCATGGGGTGTTGCATCCTGCGGACGCAGGTCCTGTTGCGGGCGACCGGGCAGTCGGAGCACTTCCTCACCCGGGCGCCGATCCTGCCCGCATGGACGGTGGCCGCGATTCGCGCCTAGCTGCCGGTGCGGCGGGCGTAGGCGCGCAGGGCGAACGGCGCGAAGACCGCCGTCAGCAGCAGGGACCAGAGGATGGTCGCCAGCACCGGATGGTGCAGCGGCAGCTGCGCACTGTCGGGCGCGGGTCCGCCGTTGCCGCACAGTTCGCGCATCGCTTGAGCCAGCGACGACACCGGGTTCCACTCGGCGATGACCCGCAGCCAGTGAGGCATCGGCTCGGTCGGGACAAATGTGTTGGCCAGGAACGTGATCGGGAACAAGACGGTGAACATCACGCCGTTGACGGCCTCGACGGTGCGCAGCAGTGAGCCGATCAGGATGCCGAACCAGATCATTCCGAAACCGAAGACCAGGACCAGAGCGAAGGCCAGCACCGCCTCGGCGACGCTGCCGCGGATGCGCCAGCCGATCGCCAGGCCCGTCAGCGCCATCACCACCACGCCCAGCGACGAGTGGATCAGGCTGGCGATGCTGCGACCGATGAGCACCGACGATCGCGAGATGGGCAGCGAGCGGAACCGGTCGATGATGCCCTTCTCGATGTCGGCGGTGATACCGGATGCCACGACGAATGCCGAGAACACGATAGTTTGCGCCTGGATGCCCGGCAGCAGGAACTCGCGGTAGTTGGTGCCTCCCGGGTTGGGTATCGACGCGCCGAATACGAACGCGAACAGCAACACGAACATGATGGGCTGGGTGGTGACGTCGCTCAGCATCTCGGGCATGCGCTTGGTGTGGATCATGTTGCGCTTGACCATGATCCAAGACTGCTGGGTAATGTTGGTTCGTCGAATCGCGACCCGTTTCCTTTGGGCGTGTGCCGGTGGCGCCACGGTAGTCATGTCACCTTCGATGGTCATGCACCGTCCTCCTCTTCGCTGCGGTGACCGGTCAGCGAGAGGAAGACGTCGTCGAGGCTCGGTCGCGACAACCCGATGTCGTCGACGGCGATGTCGTTATCGCGCAGCATCGCCGCGACGCGGATCATGTCGTCGAGGCCCTCGGCGGCCGCGGTCAACTCGCGTGCGCCTGCGTTGACGAACACTTCGCTACCGTCCGCGGCGAGCAGCGCCTGGGCCGCGGAGAGGTCCTCGGTGCTCGTCACGGTGACGACAAGGCTGGCATTGCCTGCCTGCTGTTTGAGCTCAAGTGGCGAACCCTCGGCGATGATGCGCCCCTTGTCGATCACCAGGATGTTGTCGGCCAGCTGATCGGCCTCTTCGAGGTACTGCGTGGTCAGCAGCAGCGTGGTGCCCTGCTCGACGAGACCTCTTAGCGCGTCCCATAATTCGCTGCGGCTGCGAGGGTCCAGGCCGGTGGTCGGCTCGTCGAGGAACAACACCGGCGGCGAGGCGAGCAGGCTCACCGCGAGATCGAGCCGGCGACGCATGCCGCCCGAGTAGGACTTCACCACGCGATCGGCGGCGTCGGCGATCGAGAACTGTTCCAGCAGTTGATCACCCAGTTTGATGAGGTCCCTCTTGCGGATGCCGTAGAGCCCGCCGATCATCCGGATGTTCTCGCGGCCGGTGAGCAGCTCGTCGACGGTGGCGACCTGCCCGGTCAGGCCCATGTTGCGGCGCACCTGATCGGGTTCGCGCACGACGTCGTAGCCGGCGACGCGGGCGGTGCCGCTGGTCGGTGCGGTCAACGTCGTCATCATCCGCACGGTGGTGGTCTTGCCGGCGCCGTTCGGGCCCAGCAGCCCGAGCACCGTACCGGGGGGAACGGTGAAGGTGACGCCGTCGACGGCCGGTTCGCCGTCGCCGAAGCGCTTCACAAGATCGATCGCCTCGATGGCGGGAGCGGAAGGCATGACACCGAACGTATCGCCACTCACGGACAGCTCATTACGTGGCGAGCGACCGCAAAATGCAGGCGCTACGCGGAGTGTCGGGGTGCAAACACGGTCGCTCGCGCACCTAGGGGACTAGGTGACGAGCGAGACCGAGGTGCTGCGGCGCAGCTTGCCCGACGGCGTCTTCGGGATGGTGCCGGGTCCGAGCACGACGACGTTGCGCGGACGCACGTCGACCTCGCCGACCACCTCATGGGCGACCTGCTGCTCGATCCGGCGCACCTCGACGGGATCCTGCCAGGCGTTGGACTCCACCGCGACGGCGAACGTCTCCCGCGAGTGGCCCGCGTCGAGACGCACCGCGACGGCGCATCCCGGCCGGACCCCCTCGACACGGCATGCGGCGCGCTCGATGTCGGTCGGGTAGATGTTGCGGCCGGCCATGATGATGACGTCCTTGACCCGGCCGCACACGACGATGTTGCCTTCGTCGGTGATGTAGCCGAGGTCGCCGGTGTCGTACCAGCCGTGCTCGTCCTGCGCCGGGATGAATCCGCCCATGGTGATGTAGCCGGGGGTCAGTGATTCACCGCGAAGCTCGATCACACCGACGCCGCGCGGCGGCATCACGTTGCCCTGCTCGTCGATGACGCGGGCCTCGAGGTCGCGCAGCAGCGGTCCCAGCGAGGCCAGCCGGCGGGTGTTGCCCTTTGTCGCGGGTACGGCGCGGCGCAGCGCGGCCAGCAGATCGGCGTCGACCTCGTCGACCACCAGTCCCGCGCCGCACGGAGAGAACGACACCGCGAGCGTGGTCTCGGCCATGCCGTAGGCGGGCAGGATGGCGTCGGGCTTCAGGCCGAATGGCTTGCCGGCATCCAGCAGGTCCTCGACGTCGGCGGGCTCGACGGGCTCGGCGCCCGACAGCGCGAACCGCAGCGTGGACAGGTCGAACTCACCCGGCTTGGCCTGGCGGCGCAACCGCTTGGCGAACAGCGCATAGGCGAAGTTCGGCGCCGCGGTCATCGTGCCCTTGTACTTGTCGATGAGCTTGGCCCACAGCAGGGTGTCGCGCAGGAAGTCCAGCGGGGTGACCTTGACCAGTTCCGCGCCGAAGTACATCGGGATGGTCAAGAAGCCGACCATGCCCATGTCGTGGAAGCACGGCAGCCAGCTGACCATGACGTCCTTCTCGACGTCGTACTCGGCGCCGATGAACATCGCCTCGGCGTTGGAGTAGATGTTGCGGTGCGTGATCTGGACCGCCTTGGGCGAGCCCGTGGAGCCGGAGGTCAGCTGCATCAGCGCGAGATCGTCCTCGCCGACGTCGATCGGGTCGATCGGATCGGAGGCCATCAGGTCCGACACGGTGAGGACCGTGATGCCCTGCTCTTGGAGCACCGGGACGGCGACCATGAACGGTTCAGAGACGATGACGGCCTTGGCCTCGATCATCCGCACGACGTTCATCGTGTCCTCGGCCCAGACCGCGAGGTCGGTGCGCGGGGTGGGCTGGTGCAGCATGGTCAGGCTGGCGCCGCGCATCCACAGGCCCTGGGCGGTCGGGGCGATCTCCACGGGGAAGCCGGCCAGCACGCCGACCGCGTCGCCGAGTCCGATACCGGCCTTCTCGAGGCCGCCTGCGACGCAGCGGGCGCGCTCGTGCACCTCGCCCCAGGTGTGGCGGACGGGTTCGTACGGTTCACCGGTGACCATGCCCGTCGTCACGGTGCGGGCATTGCGGTACATCTTCTCGGTGAATCGGCTCACGACACCCTCCTCGGTTCCTGGAGCCGCTGCGCCTGCGGCATGGGGCTCAGCGCAAAAATCCTCGTCATATGCTCCGCCCGATCAGAGATGTGGTCGCGAAGGCGCGCACACGAGTCGGGAGCGGTTTCGTCTCGAATTGGCGATGCACCGAGGCCTTCGCCGTATCCGACAAGGCGCCCACCGAGGTCTCCGGCGGGAAAGAAAGTCGTGTCCGATGCATGACAGCTAATCTTCACCATCGGTCATCTTATGCAACTCTTAAGTAGCCGCCAAACTCTCGCGAGTATTGAGGTCTGGGTCACACCCTCTCGTGACCAAACTGTTCCCCGGCGACATGAGGTCACGCCGACGTCGACGGCGTCGGCACCACCCGCGCGCCCTGGACGGGGCCGCTGGCCACGCGCACGGTGCGACACACGCCCGCGCCCGCCAACTGCGCGCCGACGTCGACCGCCTGGCCCGCCGAGGCGCACAGAAAAGCGCACGTCGGCCCCGACCCGGACACGATGCCTGCCAAGGCTCCGGCCTCCGTGCCCGCGCGCAGCGTGCGGCGCAACTCCGGATCGAGGCTCAGCGCGGCGGGCTGCAGGTCGTTGCCGAGCAGCGGGGCGAGTTGAGCCGGATCGCCGGAGGCCAGCGCGGCCAGCACCGGTTCGGCGTCCTCGAGGCGCGGCGGCGGCTCGCGATCCGGGCCCGCAGAGTCGCGCAGCCGGTCGATCTCGGCGAACACCGCCGGGGTCGACAACCCACCGTCGGCAAAGGCCAGTACCCAGTGAAACGTCGTGCGCGCCAACACCGTCGCCAGCTCCTCACCGCGCCCGGTGCCCAACGCGGTCCCCCCGTGCAGAGCGAACGGCACGTCGCTGCCCAGCCGGGCCGCCAGCGCATGCAGATCGCGCCGCGGCACCCCCAACTCCCACAGCGTGTTCATCGCGACCAACACCGCCGCCGCGTCAGCGCTACCGCCGGCCATCCCGCCGGCGACCGGGATGGATTTGTCGATCGAGATCGCCACATCCGGTGCCCGCCCCACGTGTTCGGCCATCAACTCCGCCGCCTGCCACGCAAGGTTGCGCTCGTCGGCCGGCAGCGATTCGGCCCCTTCACCGGACACTTCCAGCGACAGCATGTCGGCGTTGCTGACGATGATCTCGTCGAGCAGCGAGACGGCGTGGAACACGGTGGTGAGCTCGTGGTAGCCGTCGTCGCGGCGGTCACCCACTTCCAGGTAGAGGTTGACCTTGCCGGGCACTCGCACGGTGACCGACCCCGTCGGCACCCACTCGGAGGCGGTGTTCCCGTTCCAGCCCGGCACGGCACGACACTATCGAAAGGAGTCGCCGACCAGTCGTCCTGTCGGCGAGTCGGCGCAGTCGGCGGCACTAGTGTGAGCTCGTGCTGTCCGCCGGCGACCGGTTCGACGACTACGTGGTCGACGAGGTCCTCGGCCAGGGCGGATCGGCCACGGTCTACCGGGCGCATCACGCGGACAACCCGCAGCGGGTGGTCGCGTTGAAGGTCCTCGCCGAACACGCTCGCGATCGAGCGCACGTGGCCCGGCTGCGGCGTGAGTTCGAGTTCGCGAGCCGGCTCGACCACCCCCATATCGTCACCGTGTACGAGCGGGGCCCGGGGTGGTTGACGATGCAGTTCGTCGCGGGCGGCGGAGCGCAGAACCTGCCGACGGTCCCCGACCGCCTCGCCGCCCTCGGCCAGATCGCCGACGCGCTGGACTACATGCACAACCGCGCGATCGTGCACTGCGACGTCAAACCCGCCAACATCCTGGTCGAGCTCGACCGCTCGCACGCCGTGCTGATCGACTTCGGGGTCGCGGCCGAGATCACCGACGACATAGGCCGCCGCCCGTCGCAGGTGGAGGCCTCGCTGCCGTACTCGGCGCCGGAGCTGATCGCGGGTCGGGCGCCGACAGAAGCCACCGACGAATACGCACTGGCCTGCACGGCGGTCGAACTGATCACCGGGTCACCGCCGTTTCGGGAGGACTCCCGGGTCGGGTTGGTCGAGGCGCACCTGCATCGCCCGCCACCACGGTTCTCGGCTGAATTCGACTGGCTGCCACGCACCTTCGACTCGATCGTGGCCAAAGCCCTGGCGAAGGCGCCCGCGGACCGCTACCAGTCCTGCCGGGAGTTCGTCGCGCTGGTCGTGCGTGCGGTCAGCGGACGCTGATCGAGCCCTTGGTTTCCCGAACCACCGGCTTGTCGACCTCTTCTGACCGTTGCAGCAGCCGGACGAAGTCGGCGATGGACAGGGTCTCACCGCGGCGTGAGGGATCGATGCTGGCGGCGAGCAGCCTGCGCGCCGACTCGTTACCCGAACCCGCCCATTCGGCGAACGCGTTGCGCGCCGTCTTGCGCCGCTGCGCGAACCCGATGTCGATCAGCTCGAACACCTGCTCACGGAAGCTCTCGTCGGTCGGCCACGGCGACGTCTCGTAGCGCTCGATGCCGACCAGGCCCGAGTACACCCGGGGGATCGGCCAGAACACCGTCGGCGACACCATGCCGTGCCGGCGGACCTTGCCGAAGAAGCGCACCTTGGCACTTGGAACGCCGTAATCCTTGCCGCCCGGTTCGGCCGCGAGCCGCTCGGCCACCTCGGCCTGCACCATCACCATCACGGTGCGGATCGAGGGGAACTCGGCCATCAGATGCAGCAGCGCCGGCACGGCGATGTTGTAGGGCAGGTTGGCGACCAGGGCCGTGGGCTCCTCGTCGAGTTCTTCGCGGCGCAATCCGAGGATGTCGCGGTTGAGCACGGTGAGCCGGTTGATCTCGCTGTGCGAATGCTCGGCGATGGTGGTCGGCAATTGCCGGGCCAGTACGGGGTCGATCTCGACGGCGGTCACCCGCGCGCCGCGGTCGAGCAACGCCAGCGTCAGCGAGCCCAGTCCGGGCCCGACCTCGAGAACGTGGTCGTGCTTGTGGACACCGGACGCCGAAACGATTCGCCGTACGGTGTTGGCGTCATGGACGAAGTTCTGGCCGAACGATTTGCGCGGCCGAAAGTCGATCGCCTTCGCCAGTTGTCGTATCTCGGTCCGCCCGAGTAGTCGAATGGTCAGCGCGCACCAATCCTCCCGCTACAAGTCGGCCACGCGCCCCACCCTTGTCGCGCCCGAGTGACTTCAGCAATCGCGATTTGTTCTTCTCTTGTTGCCAAGTCGGCTCTCGCAGCATAGCGCAGACCGCCGTTGCGCTCCCATGTGTTTTGGTCGAATTGAACGCCGCCGTAATATCCGTTGCCGGTGTTGATCGCCCAATTACCTCCGGCTTCGCACCGGGCAAGGGCGTCCCAGGTCGCTGCGTTGGACACCGGCGGCACCTCGGTTCCGGGCTTGGTGCCCACTCGCACGACCCCTTCACGGGCCGGCGTTACAACGACATTGGCTACTGGCAACCTGCCGGTCTCCACACCGTTGAGTTTCGCCACGGCAAAGATCACGTCCTGGGTGCCCGGCATCCCCGGGTCCTCGACGACCTCGCGGCTCTGGTTCAGCGTCGGGTCCTCGATGCGCTTGAGGCCGGGCGGCAGCGGCACACGCTCGGCGATCTTGTCGATCCGATTGCGCGTCACCTGCACGTGCATACCGTCGGTGACGGGGGCCGATGCGGCAGGAACCACTGCGTCACGCTGCTCGAGCGGGGCGCCCGCCTCGGCGAGCAGACCCGCGACGTTCGGGGCGGCCAGGGTGACGCTGCGCGTCGCTCCGCCGTCGTCGATGTACACGGTCTTGGGACTGACCACGGGCAGCGACATTCCTGCCAGCGGAACCCGGCTGGCGCGCGAGGCGGCCGCGGGCGCCTTGTCGGTCATCTCCAGCTGCGCGAGAGCCTCGTCGACCGTCGACGCGGTCGTCCACACCTGCTTGCTGTCCTCGCCGTCCAGTGAAAGCTGAAGCGGACGGCTGCGGCGCAGCACGATGGTGTCGGCCTGGTTCACCGGCTGATCGGCGGCCGGGAACAGGTCGTCGCGGTCGCCGACCTCGAAGCCGTTCTCCTCGACCACGTCGATCACGCGCGACTTCATGGTCGCCACCGTCGTCGACGACCCGTCGACGGTCAGCGTGACGGTCTTGTGCGCAGCTATCGCGTAACCGCCGGCGAAGGTGAGTGCGAGCAACGTCGCACCGACCAGCAGACGAAGTAGCGGTGAACGCGCCTCGTGGAGCTTTGTGAAAGTGTTCAAAACGTCGTATATCCCCGACTATCGGACGGAACTCCGCGCCCTTGCGGTGCTTCGCTTTCGGTCACAGCACGGTAACGGAGAGGCCTCGAGTCAGCAACTCGCGAGGCTGTACGCGCGCTCGGCTGTGGTGGTGGTTTCACGTGCGACGGCTTCCGCCGGCTTACCGACGATCTCCGCCACCGCCCGCACAGTGTAGGGAAGGCAGTACGGCTCGTTGGGCGCGCCGCGGTACGGGTGGGGCGTCAGAAACGGCGCATCGGTCTCGACGAGCATTTGCCCGGGCGGAATCAGCTGTGCGGCTTCGCGCAGGGCTCTGGCGTTCTTGAAGCTGACGGTGCCCGACAGGCTCAGTAGCCAGCCCTGGTCGATGCACCGACGCGCCATCTCCGGTCCCGAGGAGAAGCAGTGGAAGATCACGATGTCAGGGGCGCCTTCGGCGGCGAGCACGTCGAGCACTTGGTCGTCGGCCTCACGGTTGTGGATCATCAGCGGCTTACCGGTCCGCTTGGCGAGGTCGATGTGCCAGGCGAATGCGTCCCGTTGGGTGGCCGGTTCCGCGCAGCCTTCAAGCTTGCCGGGCCAGTACAGGTCGAGGCCGGTCTCGCCGATCGCGACGACGCGGGGATGCCCGGCCAGTCGCTCCACGACGGTCTTGGCGTCGTCGGTCAGGGCGTCGGCTCGCGTCGGGTGCAGGGCGACGGCGGCGTAGACCCGCTCGTCGGCGTCGGCGGCCTCGGTGGCCCAGCGCGCGGAGTCGAGGTCGTCGGCGATGGTGACGACGGCCCGGACGCCGACCGCTGCCGCCCGGTCGACGATCGCGGTGACGTCGGCCGCGTCCGACGCACCGCATGCGTCGAGATGGGTGTGCGCGTCGATCAACGGGCTCAGCGGATCCGGAGCGGGGGGCCGCTCCCTTCCGCCTGAGCGCTTCGCGTTCACCGCCACACCATAAGCTGAGTTGAAATGACTACCGCTGTCCCCGGGGCGCGAGCGCCTAGCCCAGGCGCGCCCTTCTACATCACCACTGCGATCGCCTACCCGAACGGCGATCCGCACGTCGGCCACGCCTACGAGTACATCGCCACCGACGCCGTCGCCCGGTTCAAGCGGCTGGACGGATTCGACGTGCGGTACCTGACCGGCACCGATGTGCACGGGCTGAAGATGGCCGAGGCAGCGAAAACGCTGGGCATTTCCACGGCCGACCTGGCGCGGCAGAACTCGGATGTGTTCGAGCGCCTGCAGGAGAAGCTGAACATTTCGTTCGACCGGTTCATCCGCACCTCGGACGCCGACCACTTCGAGGCCTCGAAGGAGATCTGGCGCCGGATGAACGACGCCGGTGACATCTACCTGGACTCCTACCACGGTTGGTACTCGGTACGCGACGAACGGTTCTTCACCGACGCCGAGACGAACGTCGGCGCCGACGGCGTGCGGGTCGCTGTGGAGACCGGCGCGCCCGTGACGTGGACCGAGGAGCAGACATACTTCTTTCGGCTGTCGGCCTATACGGACCGCTTGCTGGAGCATTATCGGGCGCACCCGGAGTTCATCGAGCCCGAAGTGCGGCGCAACGAGGTCGTCAGCTTCGTCTCCGGCGGGCTCAGAGACCTGTCGATCTCGCGCACCACCTTCGACTGGGGCGTGCCGGTGCCCGACCATCCCGACCACGTCATGTACGTGTGGGTAGACGCGCTGACCAACTACCTGACCGGCGTCGGCTTCCCGGACACCTCGTCGGAAGCCTTCACGCGTTACTGGCCGGCCGATCTGCACATGATCGGCAAGGACATCATCCGGTTCCACACCGTCTACTGGCCTGCGTTCCTGATGTCGGCGGGAATCGAGTTGCCGCGCAGGGTTTTCGCGCACGGATTCGTGCTCAACCGCGGCGAGAAGATGAGCAAGTCGGTGGGCAACATCATCGACCCGGTGAACCTCGTCGACACGTTCGGGCTCGACCAGGTGCGCTATTTCTTCCTGCGTGAGGTGCCGTTCGGTCAGGACGGCAGCTACAGCGAGGACGCGATCATCGGCCGCATCAACGCCGACCTGGCCAACGAGTTGGGCAACCTGGCGCAGCGCTCGCTGTCGATGGTGGCCAAGAACCTCGACGGAATCGTCCCTGAGCCAGGGGACCTCATCGCCGACGACGCGGCTTTGCTCGAATCGGCCGACGCGCTGATCGACCGGGTGCGTGGCCATTACGACGCCGTGGCGATGCACCTGGCGCTCGAGGCGATCTGGTCGGTCCTTGGCGCGGCGAACAGGTACTTCTCCGCCCAGGAACCGTGGGTGCTGCGCAAGTCGGAGGCGGCGCAGGATCAGCGTCGGTTCGGCACAGTGCTATACACGACGCTCGAGGTCGTGCGGATCGCCGCGCTGCTGACGCAGCCCGTGATGCCCGACTCGTCGGCCAAGCTGCTCGATCTGCTCGGGCAGAACCCCGACGGCCGAACCTTCGCCGCTATCAGCACCCGGCTGAAGCCAGGCACCGCCCTACCGGCCCCGACCGGTGTGTTCCCCCGCTACCAGGCTGAGTGATTCGAAAAGTGAACGGACTACACGAGAAACTGCACGACCTCTACGAAGAGGTCGCCAAACGCAACGCAGGCGAGACCGAATTCCATCAATCCGTCTACGAGGTGCTCAACAGCCTTGGACCGGTGGTGGAGAAGCACCCCGAATACGTCGACTCCGAGGTCATCCGGCGGCTGTGCGAGCCCGAACGCCAGATCATCTTCCGGGTGCCCTGGGTCGACGACCGCGGCACCGTGCAGATCAACCGCGGCTTCCGCGTCGAGTTCAACTCCGCGCTGGGGCCGTTCAAGGGCGGCCTGCGGTTCCATCCGTCGGTGTACCTCGGAATCGTCAAGTTCCTGGGCTTCGAACAGATCTTCAAGAACTCGCTGACCGGAATGCCGATCGGCGGCGGCAAGGGCGGCGCCGACTTCGACCCCAAGGGCCGCTCCGACAGCGAGATCATGCGGTTCTGTCAGTCGTTCATGACCGAGCTGTACCGCCACCTCGGCGAGTACACCGACGTACCCGCCGGTGACGCCGGCGTCGGCACGCGTGAAATCGGTTACCTGTTCGGCCAATACAAGCGGATCACCAACCGCTACGAGTCGGGCACCCTCACGGGCAAGGGACTGACGTGGGGTGGTTCCCAGGTCCGCACCGAGGCCACGGGCTACGGGACGGTCTTCTTCGTCAACGAGATCCTCAAGGCCAACAACGACACGTTCGAGGGCAAGCGCGCCGTGGTGTCCGGTTCGGGCAACGTGGCGATCTACGCGATCGAGAAGATCCAGGAACTGGGCGGCACCGTGGTCGCGTGTTCGGATTCGAGCGGCTACGTCGTCGACGAGAAGGGCATCGACCTCGACGTCCTCAAGGAGATCAAGGAGGTGCGCCGCGGCCGGATCGCCGACTACGTCGAGATGCGCGGTGGCACAGCGGAGTTCGTCGCCGACCGCAACGTATGGGACGTTCCGTGTGAGATCGCGATACCGTGCGCCACACAGAACGAGATCAACGGCGACGAAGCGCTGGCATTGATCGAGAACGGGTGCCGCGTCGTCGCCGAAGGCGCGAACATGCCGTGCTCACCAACCGCGCTCAAGCACTTCGCCAACGCGGGTGTGACGTTCGCACCGGGCAAGGCGGCCAACGCCGGCGGCGTCGCCACCAGCGCCTTGGAGATGCAGCAGAACGCCTCGCGGGACTCGTGGACGTTCGTCGAAACCGAACAGCGCCTGGAGCAGATCATGCGGCGGATCCACAACCGCTGCCTGGTCACCGCCGAGGAGTACGGCCAACCCGGCAACTATGTGGCAGGCGCGAACATCGCGGGGTTCATCCGGGTCGCCGACGCGATGCTGGCACTGGGCCTGGTCTGACGTCATATGTGACGCGCATCACAAACTGTCACGTCCCGGCGCCGGCCGGTGTCTAGAGGGCATGACTGATTTCATCGCACGCACAGACTCCACCGCCCACACCCGCGTCGTCGTCCTCGGCGGCGGCTACTCCGGAATCCTGGCGGCCAACCACCTGCGGACGCGCGAGGACGTCGACGTCACGGTGGTCAACCCCAGGCCGAAGTTCGTCGAACGGATTCGGCTCCACCAGCTGGTAGCCGCCGGTTACGACGCCGGAGTCGACTACGGCACGCTGCTCGGCGAAGGCATCCGGCTCGTCGTCGACACCGCGACGCGCATCGACACCGCCGCACGCACCGTGCGCCTGGCGTCCGGGCGCGAACTCGACTACGACTACGTCATCTACGCCGTCGGCAGCACCGGCACGGTGCCGAAAACCATCCCCGGTGCGGCCGAGTTCGCCTACCCGATAGCGGAATTCGAGCAGGCACAGCGACTGCGCACCGCACTGGAACGGTTGCATCCCGCCGCCCCCGTCACCGTCGTGGGCGCAGGCCTGACGGGCATCGAGACCGCCTCGGAACTCGCCGAACAGGGCCGCAACGTGACGCTGGTCTGCGGCGGGCGCCTGGGACCGTCGCTGTCCGAACCTGGCCGACGCTCCACCGCCAAGGCGCTTGCCAAGCTCGGCGTGACGGTCATGGAGGCCGACGTGGTCACCGAGGTACGCGCCGGCGCGGTGGTTTTCGCCGACGGAGCGGTGCGCCCGAGTGCGATCACCGTCTGGACCGCCGGGTTCGGTGTTCCTGAACTCGCGGCGGCGAGCGGACTAGGTACCGACGCAATTGGTCGCCTCATCACCGACGAGACACTGACGAGCGTGGACGACGAGCGTATCGTCGCGGCCGGTGACTGTGCGGCTCCGTCAGATCAGCCGCTGCGGATGTGCTGTGCCACGGCAACGCAACTCGCTCCGCAGGCGGCGAACACCGTGCTGAGCCGCATCGCGGGCACGACGCCCGCCGCATTCGAGTACGCGTACGCCGGATCCTGCATCAGCCTGGGGCGCCGCACCGCGACGCTGCAGTTCACCCGCAAGGACGACACCACGGT
This sequence comes from Mycobacterium neumannii, assembly GCF_002245615.1. Lineage (NCBI taxonomy): Bacteria > Bacillati > Actinomycetota > Actinomycetes > Mycobacteriales > Mycobacteriaceae > Mycobacterium > Mycobacterium neumannii. The sequence goes on from NZ_NKCO01000004.1 coordinate 281,593, forward strand.
GGACGTCTATTTCGCGGGTCGGGCCGTCGCCAAGTTCAAAGAGGCGGTCTGCAAGGGCACCCTGTGGGCGATGCGCCGCTCGGCCCGCAAGCCGGCCTGGACGTTCTGGCTCAAGGGCGGGCCCCGTCCCCAACAGCCGGTTCCCGCTGCGAAGGTGGTCACGAAGAGGTGACCACCACACCGGGAGACCATGCCGAGCGGTTCACCGTCCTTCGGCCGCTGCTGTTCACGATCGCCTACGAGATCCTGGGCAGCGCAACCGAATCCGACGATGTGCTGCAGGACAGCTATCTCCGCTGGGCCGACGTCGATCTGAGTACCGTGCGCGACACGAAGTCGTATCTGGCGCAGTTGGTGACCCGCGAGGCACTCAACGCGCTGCGCGCCAGGTCACGTCGCCGCGAGGAGTACATCGGTCCGTGGCTACCGGAGCCGCTGCTACTCGAGTCACGCGATGCGTCCTCTGATGTCGTGCTGGCCGAATCGGTGTCGATGGCGATGCTGGTGCTGCTCGAGACGCTGACCCCCGACGAGCGCGCGGTGTTCGTGCTGCGTGAGGTGTTCGGCTTCGAGTACGACGAGATCGCGGGCGCGGTGGGCAGATCCGCGTCGACCGTGCGCCAGATGGCGCACCGCGCCCGCGAACACGTTCACGCGCGGCGCAACCGCTTCGGCCCGGTGGACGAACAGCGAACCGAGCAGATCACCGAACAGTTCCTGGCCGCGGCGGCCACCGGCGACATCGACGGCCTGATGTCGCTGTTGTCGCCCGGCGTCACCTGGACCGCGGACCACGGCGGCAAGGCCACCGCGATCCGCAGGCCGGTCGTCGGCGCCCGCCGGGTGGCCGCGCTCATGGCGCGGCTGTTCGAGGTAGCCAGGGAGACACCGGAAATCCGTTTCGAGACGGCCGTCTACAACAGTGCGCCCGCCGTCGTCGTCTACACCGGCGACCACCTCGAGGGGTTGTTCGTGTTCGAGGTAATCGAGGACAAGATCACGAACCTGTACGCCATGCGCAACCCGGACAAGCTGGCGGGCATCACGACCCCTCGCAGCATCAGCCGGCAGTGACCTGTGCCACATTCGCCTTCGAGATGTCACACTGCGGAGATGCCCGGTGTCTTGAGGTCAGACCGGCTCTGAGCCGAACCGCCATCCCGGCGGGCGCGGCAGGCCGGATGACCCGAGGAGATCGAAATGACCGAGCCCAGCACCCACGTCGTTGTGATCGGCGGCGGTTACGCCGGCGTGATGGCCGCCAATCGGCTCGCCCCGCACGCCCGCGTGACGCTGGTGAACCCGCGCGCCGAGTTCGTCGAACGGATCCGCCTGCACCAGTTGGTCGCAGGCAACGACGACGCCGTCGCCGACTACTCGGCCGTGCTGTCGCCCGCCGTGCGGATCGTCGTCGACGGAGCAGACCGGATCGACGCGGCCGCCCGCACCGTCATGCTGAGCTCCGGTGCGTCGTTGCCCTACGACTATCTGGTGTACGCCGTCGGCAGCACGGGCACCATGCCGGCGGCGGTGCCGGGGGCCGCCGAATTCGCCTACCCCCTCAGTGAATTGGAGCAGGCGCAGCGGCTGACCGCGCGGATGGCCGATGTTCTGCAGTCGGCGCCGGTCGTCGTGGTCGGCGGCGGGTTGACCGGGATCGAGACCGCGGCAGAGCTGGCCGAGGCGGGTCGCCCCGTCACGTTGGTGACCGATGTCCTCGGGCCTTCGCTGGCGGCCAGCGGGCGCCGATCGGTGGCCAAGCGGTTGGCCAAGTTGGGCGTCATCATCGTCGAGGGCAGCGCCGTCGCGGAAGTCGCGGCCGACCGGGTCGTGGTGGCCGACGGCCGCGAGGTGCCGAGCGCGGTGACGGTATGGACCGCCGGATTCGGTGTGCCGGGTCTGGCCGCCGCCAGCGGCCTGGCCACCGACGAGCTCGGACGGCTCCTCACCGACGAGACGCTGACCAGCGTCGACGACGTGCGCATCGTGGGTGCCGGAGATGCGGCCTCACCGTCGGACGTGCCGTGGCGCATGAGTTGCCAGGCCGCCCTTCCGCTCGGCGCGCAAGCCGCGAACACGGTGCTGGCGCGGCTCGCCGGACAGGACCCCGCCTCGGTGAACCACGCGATGGCCGGGCAGTGCATCAGCCTGGGCCGCAAGGCAGGTACGTTCCAGTTCGCCGACGTCGACGACACCCCACGTCGCTGGTACATCGGCGGTCGCACCGGTGCCCTGGTCAAAGAGCAGGTGTGCCGCTTGACGCTGAAGTGGATCCGCGGCGAGGCCGACAAGGCGGGCTCCTACACCTGGAAGACGAACCCGCGCCGCGAGCACGTGGTGGTGGCGCCACAGAGTGAAAGGCCCGCGATCCGATGAGCGACACGGGTGACGAACACGCCGAGCGGTTCACGGTGCTGCGTCCGCTGCTGTTCACGATCGCCTACGAGATCACCGGCAGCGCAACCGAAGCCGACGACGTCCTGCAGGAGAGCTACCTGCGCTGGGCCGACGTGGACCTCGCCAAGGTGCACGACACCAAGGCCTACCTCGCCCAGCTCGTCACCCGCCAGTCACTCAACGCGCTGCGGGCACAGTCGCGGAGGCGCGAGGAGTACGTCGGCCCGTGGCTGCCCGAACCGCTACTGCTCGACGCACACGACCCGTCATCGGATGTCGTTCTCGCCGAGTCGGTCTCGATGGCGATGCTGGTCGTATTGGAGACCCTGAGCCCGGACGAGCGCGCAGTGTTCGTGTTGCGCGAGGTGTTCGGTTTCGGACACGACGAGATCGCCGAGGCGGTGGGCAAGTCGGCGGCCGCCGTGCGGCAGATGGCGCACCGGGCGCGCGAACACGTGCAGTCGCGGCGGAAGCGGTTCGAGCCCGTCGATCCCGAGGTGTCGATGGAGATCACGGAGCGGTTCTTCGCGGCCGCGTCCTCCGGTGACGTCGATGCGCTGCTCGAGATGCTGACCGATGACGTCCAGTGGACCGCCGACTCGGCGGGCAAGGTCAGCGCGGCGCGGCGACCGGTGGTCGGTGCCGACAAGGTCGCCAGGGTGCTCATCGGGCTGGTGCGGGTGGCGGGCGAGGCCGGCCGGGTAGAACCGGCGATGTACAACAACGCGCCCGCGCTCAAGCTCTACCTGGGCGACCACTTCGAGGGGCTCATCAACCTCGAGATCACCGAGGGCCGGATCTCGCACTTCTACGTGATGCGCAACCCGGACAAGTTGACCGGGGTGGAGATCCCGCGGGAAGTCACGCGGAGCATCTGACAAGCTGAGTCGGTGCGCATCGACCTGCTCGGCGACCTCGGCAGCGCCCCAGCGGTTCTGCGCGCCGTCGGATACGCCGCCGCCGATCGCGGGCTGGCGCCGCCTGCCGCCGTGATCGGCGAGTGGTTCGGCTCGGGCGCGGTCATCGCGCCGACGGTCGATGTCGCGCCGGTCGACGCGTCGCGTGCCTTCGACGTTCCCTGCGGGTCGGGTGATGGCGAGGCGGTCGGGGGCGGCTGGTTCGGTTTTCTGTCGTATCCGGATGCGGCGGCCGACGGTCTCGGTCCGCGGATTCCCGAGGCTGCGGGCGGCTGGTCGGACTGCGTGCTGCGCCAGGACGGTGACGGGCGTTGGTGGTTCGAAAGCCTCTCCGACGCAACGCTTCCCGGGTGGTTGGCTGACGCGCTGCGGGTGCCGGTCGAGCCACGGCCGTCGCACGTCGAGTGGGGTGAAGCCGATCGCGAGGCGCACCGCCGGGGGATGCTGGACTGCCTCGATGCGATCGCCGCCGGGGAGGTCTACCAGGCGTGCGTGTGCACGCAGTTCCGCGGCCGACTCGAGGGCTCACCACTCGACTTCTTCGCCGACGCCGTGCACCGCACGTCGCCCGCGCGTGCTGCGTACCTGGCGGGGAGCTGGGGGGCGGTGGCGTCGTTGTCGCCGGAACTGTTCCTGCGCAGGCGCGGTGAGCACATCGCGTCGAGCCCGATCAAGGGCACGCTGCCGCGTTCGGCCGATCCGGACGCGCTGCGCGGCTCGGTCAAGGATGTCGCCGAGAACATCATGATCGTCGACCTCGTGCGCAACGACCTGGGCCGCGTCGCCGATGTCGGCACCGTCAACGTGCCCGAACTGCTGGTCGTGCAGCCGGCGCCCGGGGTGTGGCATCTGGTGTCGACAGTGTCCGCGCGCGTGCCCGTCGACGTGCCGATGTCGACGGTGCTCGACGCGACGTTCCCACCGGCGTCGGTGACGGGGACACCCAAGACGCGGGCACGCCAGCTGCTCGAGCAGTGGGAGCCGGTCAGGCGGGGAATCTATTGCGGCACAGTCGGGCTGGCGTCTCCTGTGGCGGGGTGCGAACTCAACGTGGCGATCCGGACGGTGGAGTTCGACGCGTCGGGGAATGCGGTGCTCGGTGTCGGCGGCGGTATCACCGCGGACTCGGATCCGGACCGCGAGTGGGAGGAGTGCCTGCACAAGGCGGCACCGATCATTGCCTCACGTGCGCGACCGCAGCACCGCGTCGTAGAGCTCACGCCGTGACGGCGAGCCCGGATTCGCCGCGACCACGTCGGCGCAGGCGTCCTTGACCCGCGCGCCGTCGTCGACCAGCTTGTGGACCGCGGCCACCAGGGTCTCGAGGTCCGCTTTCGGGACGGCGCCGGCCAGCACGACGGTGATCTCGCCGAGCACGCCGTCGGCGGCCCATTCGGCGAGCTCGTCCAGCCGGCCCCGGAGGATCTCCTCGTGCGTCTTGGTCAGCTCCCGGCACACTACGGCGCGGCGGTCCGGCCCGAGCACCTCGACAGCGTCGGCGAGCGTGCCGGCCAGCCGGCGGGGCGACTCGAAGAACACACAGGTGCGCTGCTCGGTCGCCAACGTCGTCAGCCACGTCTTGCGGGCGGTCTGCTTGCGGGGCGCAAACCCCTCGAAGCAGAACCTCTCGGCCGGTAGCCCGGAGACCGCCAGCGCCGTCGTCACCGCCGACGGGCCCGGCAGGCAGGTGACCGGGAGTCCTGCCTCGATGCATGCCGTCACCAGGCGATAGCCGGGGTCGCTGATCAGCGGCATCCCGGCGTCGCTGACCATCAGCACCGACGCGCCTGCCCGAATCCCGTCGAGCAGGCCCGCGATCCGCGACGCCTCGTTCTGGTCGTAGAGGCTGACCACCTTCGCGGTCAGCCTCACCTCCAGCGACTGGGCCAGCGTGCGGACCCGGCGGGTGTCCTCGGCGGCGATGACGTCGGCGCTGCCCAGCGCGCCGACCAACCGCGCCGAGGCGTCGGAGGGCTGACCCAGGGGCGTGGCGCCGATGAGCAGTCGTCCGGGGCTCATGCCGACAGCCTACGATCGCTCTCGTGACCGCCCCCGCCACCAAAGAGCCGCGCGCGGTCCCGGTCATCAGCCCCGCGCCGCAGGTGCCCGCCGCGGACTTCGGCCCGGTCGACCGGCTGCAGGGCTGGGTGATGACCGCCGTGATCGGCGCGCTGGCCGCGGTGACGCGGTTCCTCAATCTCGGATCGCCGACCGACGCCGGTACCCCCGTCTTCGACGAGAAGCACTACGCGCCGCAGGCCTGGCAGATGCTGCACAACCACGGCGTCGAGGACAACCCGGGCTACGGCCTGGTGGTGCACCCGCCACTCGGCAAGCAGTTGATCGCGATCGGCGAGGCGCTTTTCGGCTACAACGGGCTGGGCTGGAGGTTCTCCGGCGCCGTCTGCGGCGTGATCGTCGTGATCCTGGTCGCGCGGATCACGCGACGCATCAGCCGTTCGACGCTGGTGGGTGGCATCGCGGGGCTGCTGGTGATCGCCGACGGGGTCAGCTTCGTCGCCTCGCGGACCGCGCTGCTCGACGGGTTCCTGGTGACGTTCGTGGTGGCCGCGTTCGGTTGCCTGATCGTCGACCGGGACCAGGTGCGCGAGCGCATGCATATCGCGCTGTTGGAGGGTCGCATCGGCGAGACGGTGTGGGGGCCGCGGCTCGGGGTCCGGTGGTGGCGGTTCGGCGCGGGGGTTCTGCTCGGATTGGCCTGCGCCACAAAGTGGTCGGGCGTCTACTTCATCGCGTTCTTCGGCGTCATGACGATGGTCTTCGACATCCTCGCGCGCCGTCAGTACCGCGTCCCGCGACCGTGGCTGGGCGCATTCCGTCGCGATCTGGGGCCGTCGCTGTACGCGCTGGTGCTCATCCCGTTCGGGGTGTACCTCGCGTCGTACACGCCGTGGTTCGCCTCGGAGACGGCCACCAACCGCCATGAAGTCGGGCAGTCGATCGGCCCGGACAGCGTGTTGCCGATCCCCGATGCGTTGCGCTCGCTGTGGCACTACACGCATGCCGCGTACCGGTTTCACTCCGGGTTGACCAACGCCGACGGAAACCATCACCCGTGGGAATCGAAGCCGTGGACGTGGCCGATGTCGTTGCGCCCGGTGCTCTATGCGATCGACAACCAGGACGTGCCCGGGTGCGGGGCGCAGTCGTGCGTGAAGGCCGTGATGCTGGTCGGCACGCCCGCGATGTGGTTCCTGGCGGTGCCGGTGCTGGGCTGGGCGGTGTGGCGGGCATTCGTCAAGCGCGACTGGCGTTATGGAGTCGCGCTGGTGGGCTACAGCGCGGGCTTCCTGCCGTGGTTCGCCGGCATCGACCGCCAGATGTACTTCTTCTATGCGGCGACGATGGCGCCGTTCCTGGTGATGATGATCGCGTTGATTCTCGGCGACATCCTGCACAAGGCGAACCAGAACGCCGAACGCCGAACGCTCGGGCTGATCGCGGTGAGTTGTTATGTCGCACTGGTGCTGACGAACTTCGCGTGGATGTACCCGATCCTGACCGGCATCCCGATATCGCAGAATACCTGGAACATGCAGATCTGGCTGCCGTCCTGGCGTTGAGAGTTCGGCGCGGAAGCCACGCTAGTCGGCTCTCCGACACTAATTGTTTTCGCGAAACACACACGAGGGTCGCAGTCGACGAGTTATCCACAGCCCTGGTGTAGATATCGCGAATCGTGGGTCGACTTGTCAGTGCGCGCACCCAGCATCCGACGCATGGAACGAGCATTTCTCGGCAACGAACTACTTGAGGGCGGTCTCACTCGCAGCCAACTACGCTGGCGCTACAGGTCTGTTCACCCCCGCGTATACGTGCCACGGGCGGCCTTGCCATCGCTCCAGCTCGAGGCGCACGCGGCTTGGCTCTGGAGCAATCGGCGGGGCATCGTCGCCGGGCGAGCGGCGGCTTCACTTCATGGAGCCCAATGGGTCTCACCCGGAACGGTAATCGAATTGATTGGCCCGCGCGAGCGACTCAGATCAGGTGTGGTCGTTCGGAATGAACGGATCGATTGGGATGAGATCTGCACGATCGGTGAACTCGCAGTCACCACGCCGGCTCGCACGACGCTGGATCTGGCTCGACACCTGAACCGCGACTTAGCCGTAAGGCACCTCGACGCATTAGCGGCGGCGACCGGCGTGAAGGTGGACGACGTAGCGCCGCTCGTAGAGCGGTATCGCGGTTGGCGGGGAATGAAGCGCGCTCGCATCGCACTGGACCTGATGGATGGCGGTGCTCAGTCGCCGAAGGAGACGTGGCTGCGCCTCCTCGTCCTGGACGCAGGGTATCCACGGCCTCGCACACAGATCCGGGTTTGCGACGGTGCCGCCGAGGCTTTCCTCGACATGGGTTGGGACGAGCCGATGATCGCGTTGGACTATGACGGTGAGCAGCATCAGACCGACCGACCTCGGTTCGTTCATGACATCGGACGCAACGCGATGGTCGAGAATCAGGGTTGGCTCGACATCCATGTGGTCAAGGAGCACAGCCGCGGCTTCACGCTGCACCGGCTACGGGAAGCCGCTGAGCGTCGCGGATGGTCTCCGCTCGCGAGGCGTACACCAGGGTCGTGAGAGCCGGAAAGCTGACGGCCCTGGTGTACGTCTCGCGAAACAGCAGATGCTACAGCGGGTCGCGGCCGGCCGGGCACGACATACACCGCGGGCCGCCGCGGCCGGTGCCAAGTTCGGACGCCTGGATCGGCAGCACCTCGATACCGGCATCCGCCAACCGCGCATTGGTTTCGACGTTGCGCTCGTAGGCGACCACCACACCCGGCGCGAGTGCGAGCGTATTGTTGCCGTCGTCCCACTGCTCACGCTCGGCCGTCACCGGGTCCAACCCCGTGGCGATGACGCGTAACCGGTCGATACCCATCGCCGTCGCGGCGGCGTCGACGAACGGCACCTCGTCGTCGATGCGCACTCCGCCGTTCCCGTCACGATGAATCGTGAACGCCGACAACGAATCCACGACCGGCGGGTACATCACCACCGCGTCGACGTCGACCATCGTGCACACCGTGTCGAGATGCATCTGCGCTCGCGACTGCGCGATCGGCACCGCGAGCACGGTGTGGGCGAGGTCGTCGTCGAAGAGGCTGCGCGCCAATGCTTCCGCGCCGGCCGGTGTGGTCCGCTCCCCCACACCGACGGCCACCACACCAGGCGCGAGCAACAGCACGTCTCCTCCCTCGACCGGCGCCGACCGCGATTCGTAGGCCCGCCGGACACCGAGGAATCGCGGGTGATGTGCGTAAATCACGTCGGTCAGCGAGGTCTCGCGCACCCGCGCCGGCAGCGCCAGCGACGTGATCGCCACTCTCGGGCCGATCCAGAACGACGAGTCGCGAGTGAACAACAGATTCGGCAGCGGATCGATGACGAAGTCACCCCCGTGATGCATCCGCCGAACCAGCGACAGCTCCGCACCCGAGAGCGGCAACTCGTTGAACGTCATACCCGCCATCAGCACATGGGCCAGCGGTGCGGGTTCCAGCGCGCGAAGGTACGCCGAAAGTTCCTGCGCCAACGGCAAACCCAGCCGTCGTGGATCGACCGCCGCAGCGATCCCGTGCATCCGTGCCGCGCCACTGTGCGACAACGCCTCGGTCAGCAGATCGGCCAGCAGCATCACCTCGACGCCCCGCTCGACCAACAACGCGGCGAACGCGTCGTGTTCGGCCTGAGCCCTGGCCACCCACGGCAGCCCGTCGAACAACAGCGCATCGTTGTTGCGTGGCGTCAACCGCTGCAACTCGGCGCCGGGCCGGTGCAGGATGGCCGCAGTCAGCCGACCCACCTCGGAGTCGCAGCCCAACGTCACATCTAGCACCGTAACCCGCAACCCCACCTCAACTATGGTTGATGTTATGGAGTTGATTCACGAGCTGACTCCCGGCGAGATGTCCGCTCGCAGCGGTGTCGCGGTCTCGGCACTGCACTTCTACGAGCGCGAAGGCCTCATCCAGAGCAGACGCACCTCGGGAAACCAGCGTCGCTATGCCCGCGAGACGTTGCGCCGTGTCGCGTTCATCCGGATGTCACAGCGGCTCGGAATCCCCTTGTCCCGCATACGAGAAGCACTGGCCACCCTGCCCGACGACAGGGTGCCCACGAGCAAGGACTGGGCCAGGCTGTCGGCGGGCTGGCGCCAAGACCTCGACGACCGCATCCTGCACCTGCAACGCCTGCGCGACAACCTGACCGGCTGCATCGGCTGTGGCTGCCTGAGCCTGAAGACCTGCGCGCTGACCAACCCCGGAGACGTTCTCGCCGAACAAGGACCCGGCGCGGTGCGGCTCTGACGCATCGAACGCTTGTGCGATAGAATCGCGGCTATGGAGCTGGCGCTGCAGAGCTCGCTGTTCGAGCACGCCGAACGCCGCCATCTCGGCAACGGGGCCTGGATCGACTTTCGATCCGGGTGGTTGGACGATGCCGACTCGCTGTTCACCGAGCTGTCCGAGGTCGTCCCGTGGCGTGCGGAGCGCCGGCCGATGTACGACCGCGTCGTCGACGTCCCGCGCCTGGTCAGCTTCCACAACCTGGTCGATGACCCGCCGCCGCATCCACGCCTCAAACAACTCCGCCGTCGCCTCAACGACGCCTACGCGGGTGAACTCGGCGAGCCGTTCACCACCGCGGGGCTGTGCCTGTACCGCGACGGCAACGACAGCGTGGCTTGGCACGGTGACACCGTCGGTCGCAGCAGTACCGAAGACACCGTGGTCGCGATCATCGGCTTGGGTGCGACTAGGACGTTCGCGCTTCGGCCACGCGGCGGGGGCAAGTCGCTAAGGCTGCAACATGCGCACGGCGACCTGCTCGTGATGGGCGGGTCGTGCCAGCGCACGTGGGAGCACGCGATCCCCAAGACGACGCGCCCCGTGGGTGTCCGGATCAGCATCCAGTTCCGTCCGCACGACGTGCGCTAGGCCCTGACCGCGTTCACCGCCGCGACCAACAGGTCACGAGCGCGCTGCGTGTCGACCTTCGCGACGGGTTTGTCGGGCAGCACCAACGGGTTCGCGGTGACGATCACCAGGAACGGTCCGAAGCTGGCGAGGTAGTTGTAGAGCTCGCCGGTGCGAGGCTTACCGTCCACCGTCGTCTGCACCACGCGGTGAGTTCCCAGCGTCTGCGCACCCTCGATCTGGGGCGCCTCGACGACCTCGACCAGCCCGCGCATCGCACCGCCCGCGAATCCGACCTTGCGACAGTTCTCGGCCGGTGCATTGACCGACGCGGTTTCGGACGTCTCGACGGCGATCGTGATGAACCGGTTGCCATCGCCCTCGGCCGTCGTCGCCGCCATATTGCCCTTGGCGCCCGCCGGGACCATCTGCTGGTTGGCGAACGATGCACAGTCGGATGGCTCGAACTTCACGCCCTCGGGCAGTTCCTGGCGTGCGAGCAACCGCGGGTCGATCCCGGTCGGCCCGACGTCGGTGACCTTGAAGCCGGGTCCGAAGCTGGTCCGCACATCCTTGACTCGCCCGATGTCGGCGTGCGACAGATCGTCGCTCGGCTGGCCGTTCCCACACGCGGTGAGCGCAGCGGCGCTCGCGACCGCGACCATGGCCCTCTTCGACATCGCCGCACAATGTACCGGGCAACGACGGCTCAGCCCCGTAACGCGGACACCGTTTCGGTCAACAGGTGGGCGGCGAAATCCGGACCGAGTTGAGGATTGGGTGAACCGGGGTCGGTGACGACGGCGACGAAGGCGACATGGTCACCCAGGTAAGCCGTGACGGTCTCGGCGCGCGACAGCGTTTCAGTGCCGCCTTCCACGACGGTTCTGCTCGACGTCGCCATCGCGATGGTCGACGCCGCGTCGATGGCCGGGGCGGGTTCGAGCGTGACAGTTCCCGTCGTGCGTCCGCCCGCAATGGTCCAGCGCGCGCACTCGTCGACCACCGCCGGGTCGAGCTCTCCCGGCGCGGCGGCGACGACGGCGTAGACGATGCCGCCGGGCCCCGACGCGGACCATCCGTCGGTGCGGGTTGCGCCCGCGGCGGGGTCGGCCAGCGCGGCACATCGTTCGGGGTCGGTGGTCCACTTCGCACCGTATCCCCACGCGGTGATCGGGCCGACGGGGCCGACGAGGTCGGTCACCTCGTATCCGGCCGGCAGCGCGGTGCGCGCGCGATCGATTCTGGCCGGGTTGACTTGTGCGGGCCCCTCAGACGACGACTGGTCGGCAGGAGACGAGCCGGGATCGGTTCCGCAGGCGCCCACGCAGATCATCAGCACCGCGGCCGCGACGATGCAACGATCGGCGGCCCTTCGGCGATCAACAAGTGGGGGCATCGACCCTCATGATTGGAGGCTGTCATGGGTGCTCTTCGGAGTGTGGCAGCAACAGCAGCAGCGGCGGGCGCCATTCTGGTGCCCGCGGGTCCTGCCGCCGCACAACCGGTGCAACCGGGTGACGCGCCGCGCACGATCGCCGAGTTGGAGGACCAGGGCTACGACGTCGTCATCGACCGGGTCGGCAGTGGCCCGATCAACGAGTGCATCGTCACCAGCGTGCGCAACCCACAGGAAGTCACCCAGACGTTCGCGGTCGGCAAGGGTGAAGACCGCGAGTTCATCACGGTCGTGGTGAGCAGATCGATCACCGTCTCGCTCAACTGCTCCCGCTGATCGCGTCAGGCAGCGGCGTCCTTTGCGTCGGACTCGCCGCCCGTCTCACCGCCGGCAGGCGTGCTGTTCGGCTCCGAAACCGTCTCAGCGCTGCTGGCCTCGTTGCGATCCGGTCGACTCGCGGGCGAGGGACCCAGCCGAACCGGTTTGTCGAACGAGATCGGTCCGCGCAGCTTCGGCAACTTGGGCAGCTTCGGCAGCTTGGGAAGCGCAGGCTTGAACCCCATCCTGGGTGCCTTGCCGGTGACGGCGCCGTTTCCGGTCGTCTCGGCGCCCGTGCTGTCGACGCCTCCCTCGACCACCACTTGCTCGCGGAGGTTCGTCGTCGCACCTTCGTCGCCGGACGGTGTCGGGTTCTCGACGACCTGAATGGTCGTGTCTTCGACCGGAGGCGTCTGGCCGAGTTGGTCACCCTCGGGTCCGGCGTCACCGGTGACGGGCGCTAGGCCGTCGGTGACGACGGTCTGCTCGCTTCGGTCAGCGTCTCCCGCGTGCGCCCACGACATCCTCGTCACGGCGTTGTCTTCGACCGTCGTCGCAGTGCTGTCTTCTGCTGGGTGCGTGGGCAATTCGGGCCCGCCGACGCCGAAGGGGCTGGTGGTCTCCTCGGTGCCCAGCGGGCGGTCCCCGGAGACCTCCTCGATCGCGTCGTCGAGGCCCGTCGGGATGGATTTCACCAGATTGATCGCCGTGGCGATCGGGTTCCGGAACGGCAGCAAGCCGACCTTCGTCGCGACACCCGGGTTCACGTCGCGGGCATAGGCGCCCTCGATCAGCACCCGAAGCGGTGCATCCAGCGCCGTCAGGATCGGCGACGGCACAAGTGCTTCGAACGGCACCAGGATCGGCAGCCGTTCAGCCGGATACAGGTAGTAGTCGGTGTCGCCGTAAGAGCCTTGATAAACGGCGTCGTCGAAGTTCTCGTTCTGCAGATCGCCGTGTAGGTAGTAGTAACTGGCCAGTGAGTTGGCGATAGCCAACACGTTGGTGAGGCTGGCGGGTGCGTCGCCTCCGAGAAGGTCGTACTGGGCCGCGGCGTCGACCGTCGGCATACAGGGGCCCTGATCGCAGCTGTCCGTAGGTGTTGCGCCGTAGAAGGTGATGCCGATGATCGGGATCGTGAGGCCTTCCGGGCCGCGGGCGAGGATGCCGCCGTTGGGGCGCATCGGATTGGCCAGCAGGAAGAACGAGGTCTCGCCGGCGTCCCTCGGGTTCGCGATGAGGTCCCGCTTCACCAACGAAGCCACGACGGCGCTCTGCGAATAGCCGAAGATGACGTAATCCTCATCTGCAGGAGGGGCTGTCACCGGTTGATCCGGATCCTCGATGTCGTAGCTGGCGCCGGGGTTGTAGACGCAGGCGGAACTGCTTCCTCGAACGCAGCCGTTGAGACTCGTCACGCCTTCGTCCACAGAATCATCGAAGGTCTTGCTCCCGAACACCGGGAAGAATGCCGCAGGGTAGACGACCGCATAGACATTGCCGTCGACGTCGTCGATGGGCGGGACGCCGGGACTCGTCATTGCAGTTCCCGAGGCCGGATTGATGAATCCCAGAACTGCGTTGCTCAAGTACTGGCTGATGTATGCGGGGTCATCGGGTGGCGAGGTCAACGGATGTTCGGTACCGCCCATGATCAACGCGCTCGCCGCCAGTTGAACCGCGGTCGCGGTCGTCCACGCCACCGCCACGGCGATCGCTGCGAACAACGCCAGAACCATCGCCCCCAGCGAACGCGTTGTCGTCTTCAGTCGAGCATTCCGACCCCGCATCGCGTCTCCCTCTCACCCTATCGCCGCTGTCACGCAGAAACGTCTCCCAGCTAACCACGTAGGAAGCCCGTAGCAAAATATTGTTCCGAACGGCAACACCTGCGTAACCGCTGTTACGGGCGTTTTCTACTGCAAACGCCGAATGGCGGCCGTAGGCTACGGCGCAGACCAGACCGATGGAGGAGCAAATGGGTACGTCTATGAGGGCCGGCATCATCGCGGTCGCGGCCGTGGCACTCGGCCTTGGCCTCGCCGGCTGCAGCTCGGACACCGAGGGCGAGGCGACGTCCGATACGACGACCTCAGAGGAAGCGACCACATCGGAAACCAGTGCCTCGCCCGCACCCCCCACGTCGCCGCAAGCCCAGGGCGCGAACTACACAATCGTCGACTACATCCGCGAGAACGACATCACGGAGACCCCGGTTCAGCGCGGCGACCCCGCTTCGCCGACCATCGATCTGCCGATTCCGCCCGGCTGGAGCGACGCCGGACCACGTAAGCCCCAATGGGCTTATGCCGCAATAGTTTCCGATGACTCGGCCATGGCACAAGACCCCCCGACCATCATCGCGCTGGTGTCGAAACTGACCGGCAACGTCGACCCGGCGAAGATCCTCGAGTTCGCGCCCGGCGAGATCATGAACCTACCCGGATACGATGGCGCACAGGAAGGTTCGCCCTCCACGCTCTCTGATTTCGAAGCGGTGCAGATCGGCGGAACGTACACCAAAGACGGTGTCCTACGGGCGATCGCGCAGAAAACCGTCGTGATCCCTGGACAAGACGGGTTGTTTGTTTTGCAACTCAACGCCGACGGCCGCGAGGATCAGATGACAGCCCTCATGGACGCCACGGGGGTCATCGACGAACAGACCAAGATCACCCCGTGACTCAGGCGCGCGAGACCGCGGACGCGGCCATGACCTGTTCGGCGGTCGGCCGAACCCCGGTATAGCGTTCGAACTGCTCGGCGGCCTGCAGCGCGATCACCTCAGCACCGGTGATCACGCCGATGCCCGCCGCGCGCGCGGCCTTGATGAGCGGTGTCTCCGACGGCATCGCGACCACATCGAAGACGGTGTGCGCGTTGGCGATGGCCTCTTCGCCGAACGCCGTTTCGTTGGCCTCACGCCCACCGGCCATCCCTACCGGAGTGACGTTGACCAGTACGTCCGCGGTGCGCGCGCCGACCTCGGCGAGGTAGTCGTAGCCGAGCCGGTCGGCCAAGGAACGACCGGTCTCAGGATTCCTGGCCACGATGGTGCCGTGGTCGAATCCGGCGTCGCGGAGCGCGGTCCCGACCGCACTGGCCATCCCCCCGCTGCCGTACACGAGCACGGACTGTGACGGTTGCAAACCGTGTTCGGCGATAAGCCCCTGCACCGCAAGGTAATCGGTGTTCGACGCGGTGAGCCGACCGTCGTCGTTGACGATTGTGTTGACGGCGCCAATGGAGCGAGCCGACTGCTCGATGTCGTCGACGAGCCCCAGCACATCCTGCTTGAACGGCATCGACACCGAACAACCGCGGATGCCCAACGCCCGCACTCCCCCGATCGCAGCGGCGATATCCGTTGTGGTGAATGCCTTGTAGATGAAGTCCAGGCCGAGCAGGTCGTAGAGGTAGCTGTGGAACCGGGTGCCGATGTTGCTCGGCCGACCCGCCAACGAGATGCACAGCCTGGTGTCCTTGGACAGCGGAACGCGCATCAGCCGACCGCCCGCACGACCTGAGTGGCCATATCGCGGATCTGCCTGGTCAGTTCCGTCGAGAACGGCGGATTGGCCGGGCGCGGCACGTCGATGGTCGTGGTGACCACCCCGAGGTCATCTCGCTGCCAGTGTGCGCCGTGGCGGGTGAGGATGGTGCGCATGGGGTAGTTCTCGGCGAGCACACGCGCGGTGAAACGTTGTACACCAAGGCCTTTCGCCGCGATCGCGAGCGCCCCCATGAGAAACGATCCGACGCCTTTGTTCTGGTATGCATCGGCGACGGTGAACGCGACCTCGGCGACGGCCGGATCCGCTTCGTCGCGAACGAGCCGCGCATCTGCGACCACCGGTCCGTCGGGACCGTCGGTCATCACCCACACGAAGTGGTGTTCGTAGTCGACCTCGAACAGGTAGCGCATCAACGACCTGCTCGGAACGAGCATCGATTGGAAACGCCGGTAGAGCGTCTCGCTGGAGAATTCGACGGGACCCTTGGATGTCCGTTCGTTGTCGCCCGGCAGCACCGGCCGCAAGAACAACTCCGTTCCGTCACGCATGCGGACCGAAACGGGGCTGACGTATGCGGCGAGGCGCTGTCGGGCGGTGCTCAGCAGCCGGTCGAGCATGCCGGGGATCTCGAGCAGGATCGCGAACGCGTCGCGCGCCCCGACCCAACCGCGCACCGGTTCGGTGGCAATCACCGTCGCGGTGCGGGTGGTGTCCCGCAGCAATGCGATCTCGCCGACGATCATGCCCGGCGTCAGCCGCGCGACGGTGTCGTGCCCGTCGTCGCCGACGTGCGTGACCTCGGCAGCGCCGGAGCCGATCAACAAGAAGGACAACGCGAGTTCGCCCTGGTGCATGAGCACCTGGCCGGAGGCGGCATTCAGAGGCGTCAGCTGGGCCGCGAGCGGCACGAGATCCTCGGACCGATAGCCACGAAAGATTTCCAGCGCAGTGAGTTCGTCGGCGCGAACGCCGGTCAGGCCGGCCACCTCACGAGGCTACGGGCTGCTCCTCGCCACGAGCAAGGAACCGCGCGAGTCACCCGTCAGCGGCGTCGGTCGCACGGCAATCACCGAATCGATCGACCAGCAAATCGTCGGGGTTGGCGCGGGTCGGCCGCGGCGCTCCGCCACCCGTCGGAAGACAAGTCGTTACATGATGTGCTGCATCGATGTACTCGGCGGCCGCCCGCAACCGCCAAGTTAGCACAACATCTGAACACCTAGACAGATATTGGGCCTCCCGCATAGGCTGCGCGGAGCCCTTCTGCGCGACGCCGAGGCCATCTGTGGAATCTCGGCCAGCGCGGGTACACAGCGTCGACCCCCTCCAGAAAGGAAGCTCATGGCTGAGTACACCCTGCCTGATCTTGACTACGACTACGGCGCACTGGAACCGCACATCTCGGGTCAGATCAACGAAATTCATCACAGCAAGCATCACGCCACCTACGTGAAGGGCGTCAACGACGCAATCGCCAAACTCGAAGAGGCCCGCGCCAACGGCGACCATGCGGCGATCTTCCTCAACGAGAAGAACCTCGCGTTCCATCTCGGCGGACACGTCAACCACACCATCTGGTGGAAGAACCTCTCACCGAACGGTGGTGACAAGCCGACCGGCGAGCTGGCTGCCGCGATCGACGACCAGTTCGGGTCGTTCGACAAGTTCCAGGCGCAGTTCGCCGCCGCGGCCAACGGCTTGCAGGGCTCCGGATGGGGTGTGCTCGGCTACGACACCCTGGGTCAGCGGTTGCTCACCTTCCAGCTGTACGACCAGCAGGCCAACGTCCCGCTGGGCATCATCCCCCTGCTGCAGGTCGACATGTGGGAGCACGCGTACTACTTGCAGTACAAGAACGTGAAAGCCGACTACGTCAAGGCATTCTGGAATGTAGTGAACTGGGAGGACGTCCAGAACCGGTTCGCCGCGGCCACCAGCAAGACATCCGGGCTCATCTTCTAGTCTCTAGCGGGGCGGCCTCGCGCGCCGCCATGGCGATGATGGAGGCGCTTGTCGATGAGTGACGGTCAGTTCAGCACGCATACAGAACTTTTCGACCTCACCGGCAAGCGCGCCGTCGTCACCGGTGGCACGAGCGGCATCGGCGTGATGATGAGCCGCGGTCTGCTGCAGGCCGGTGCCAGCGTGGTGATCAGCTCGCGAAAAGCCGACGCCTGCGAACGCGCGCAGGAAGAATTGTCCCGGTTCGGCCAGGTGCGCGCGATCCCTGCGGACCTCTCACGACACGACGAGTGCCTGCGGCTCGCCGACGAGGTGACCGGTGGCGGCGAGCCGGTGCACATCCTCGTCAACAACGCGGGTGCGACCTGGGGCGAGCCACTGGAAAGCTTCCCCGACTCCGCGTGGGACAAGATCCTCAACGTCAACGTCAAGTCGCCGTTCTGGCTCGTTCAGGCGTTCCTGCCCGCGCTTCGTGCCGCAGGCACCGCGGACGATCCGGCCCGGATCATCAACCTCGGCAGTGTCGACGGCATCCGGGTGCCCGAACTGCCGACGTACTCCTACAGCGCCAGTAAGGCGGCCGTCCATCAGCTCACCCGTGTACTCGCCCGCGAACTGGGGCCGCAGCACATCACGGTCAATGCCGTTGCGCCAGGCGCGTTCCCGTCGAAGATGATGGCCGCGACCTTGGATGCGTTCGGCGATGAGATCGCGGCGTCGGCGCCGCTGCGTCGCATCGGACGCGACGACGACATGGCCGGGATCGCGGTCTACCTCGCCAGTCGCGCCGGAGCGTTCCTGACCGGGGCGATCATCCCCGTCGACGGCGGACTGGCCACGACTGCGAGCAAGTGACTCGCGGGCGACGGGCAGCGAGGCAGAGCTGTCTGCTCAACAAAGAGGTTGACCCCGCTGACCGCCTCGCGGGTGGCACCGGTGCAACCCTCACCGATCGCCACCCACTGCCGCGAACTGTGCCCCACTTCGCAAGTCGGTAAACCGAGCCATAAAACGAAGGTGGGTCGTCACGCCGGCCGCGAGATTCCGGTGACTTCCGGTGCGATCATCGGCCGGCGGAAGCCTCGACTCTGACCTGATCAAATTCTGTGGAGCTAAGGGGAATCGAACCCCTGACCTACTCGATGCGAACGAGTCGCGCTACCAACTGCGCCATAGCCCCTGATACCGGTAGCAGGCTACCAGTCACCGGACAGCCGCCGAAAATCGACGGCCCCGATGTTCTGCGGTCGGCTTACTGCCCCGCAGCCCGCGGCAGGTCGAAGTGCCGCGCAAACGGCGCGTAGTCCAGATGTTCGAAGATCGGATCCTCGTCGTCGATCTCCAGCACCACCGAACCCGGCCGCCGCAAGCGCGCAGGCACCACGTCGAACTCGCGGTCATCGGTGTTCTCGACGCCCAGCCGCGAGCGAGCGATGCGCTGCGCACGCCTGCGACGCAGCCGCTCCTCGATCCGGGTCTGCCTCCGCAGGTAGCCCAGGTACAGGACGGTGAACCCGCTGACAGCGCCGCACAGCCACCACAACGTCGCGCTCAGCGTGAACGCCGCGGCCGCCGTCGCCACCAACAGCACGCCAAGCGCTGTCAACATCCGCTTGCGGAACCGGTACTTGCGCTCGCTCACCGCGGCCGCCGTCTTGGACTCATGCCTGCGCCGACGCGCCTCGGACAGCGAGTCGGCCATCCGCAGGTCGGCTTCGGACGGCGCCTCCAAGCCGGATGAGTCGTCAACGGTCTCGTACTCGTCGTCGGCGTCGACGTCCTCGGGCTCGGGTTCCTGCTCTTCGACGGCCGCCTCGTCGACCGCCTCATCCGCCGGCTCGTCGAATTGCAGTGTCAGCTCTTCTTTTTCGGCTTCCGGACGGTCGGACACTCCGATGGGCAGGGCGCCGGAGTCTTCGCCGATAACATCGACGTCGAGGTAGTCGGGTGCGGCCTTCTCCTCCACGGCGACCGCGGCGGCGCGCACCACCGCGCGACTGCTGACGGGTTCGGGTTCGGGTTCGATCTCCTCGTCGAGGTCTTCTTCGGAGGGGCGCCAGTCCGGATCGCTGGCATGGCCGGCCGCCGGACCGCGTCGTTTCAGAAGCCGCGAATTGCGGCCGCCGTTGAGGACGCGTGTGGACAGCGCGACATCACTGGTCCGGCGCACGGTGTCGCGCTTGCTGATCAGCATCGGCACGAGCACGAAGAGCCAGAGAACGACGAGAGATATCCACAGAAGAGATTGGGGGATGCTTGGCATGTCGCCTGCTCCTTTCCCCTAAAGGCTAGGTCTGTGACCTGCGCATCCGTGGGCGGCGCGCCGAAGCAATTACACACCTGTAATTCACACAAGACAAGCACCAACAGTCACAAATGTCACATTGGTAACAGCGGAGGGCGTTCGGCTTTCGCGAGACGTACACCAGGGCGGTGTTTCGCCGTGGTTCGCGACCCCGGTGTACGTCTCGCGAAATCACACGACTATGCCCACTCGGCGCGCCCCTGTCGCACCAGCGTCGCGGCCGCGGAGCCGGTGATCTCTTCGATCGTGATGGCCACCAGCAGGTGGTCGCGCCAGGCGCCGTCGACATCTAGGTACCGGCGCAGCAGCCCTTCCTCCCGAAAGCCGACCTTCGTCAAAACCGCTCGGCTAGCTGCGTTTTCCGGGCGCACCGTCGCCTCGACCCGGTGCAGTCCGACCGGACCGAAACAATGGTCCACACCCAACGCCAAGGCCGCTGTCGCGACCCCGCCGCCGTTCACCGCCTTGGCCACCCAATACCCGATCCAGGCCGATCGCAGTGCCCCGTACGTGACGTTGCCGATCGTGAGCTGCCCGCAGAACTGGTCGTCCAATTCGATCACGAGGGGCACCATCCGGCCCTTGCGCGCTTCGGACCGCAGCCCCGAACACACCGAGGGCCACGACGTGATCGCGTGTCGCGTCTCCCAGTCCACACCCGCGGCCGGTTCCCACGGTTCCAAGTGCGCGCGGTCGGCCAACCTGATGCGGCTCCACTGCGCTCCGTCGCGCAGCCGGACCGGGCGCAACCGCACAACGCCGGCGGCCACCCGCAGCGGACCCGCAGACATGGGCCAACCCGGATGTATCGAACTCGACCGCCACAGGTTCACGTCGATACCCGCGCGGATCAGCCGCGTTGTGCCAGGAAAGCGACGTCGACGATCTCGCCGGTACGAACCGATTCGGCTTCGGTGGGCACGATGACCAGACAGTTCGCCTCGGCCAGCGTGGCCAGCAAGTGCGACGCGCCAGGCGCACCGCCGAGCGCCTGGACGAGGTACTCGCCGGTGTCCTGATCCCGCATTAGTTGACCGCGCAGATATCCCGTCCGGCCCGCGACCGATTCGATCGGCGACAACGCACGAGCCTGCACGATGCGGCGGTGCGCATGCCGCTTGCCCAGCGACAACCGGATCAGTGGACGCACCATGACCTCGAACACCACCAGCGCGCTGACCGGGTTGGCGGGTAACAGGAATACCGGAACGCCGTCGCGGCCCAGTTGGCCGAACCCCTGCACCGAGCCGGGGTGCATGGCGATGCGGGTCACCTCCATCTCCCCGAGTTCGGCGAGCACAGAACGGACCCCCTCGGCGGCCGCTCCGCCGACCGCCCCGGCGATGACGACCACCTCGGCGCGATTGAGCTGACCCTCGACGACTTCGCGCAGTCGCTTGGGGTCGGTGTCGACGATGCCGACCCTGTTCACCTCGGCGCCCGCGTCACGCCCCGCGGCGGCCAGCGCGTAGGAGTTCACGTCGTACACCTGACCGTTGCCCGGTGTGCGGGAGATGTCGACGAGTTCACCGCCCACGCACATGACGGACAACCGCGGCCGCGGATGCACCAGGACCCGCTCCCGGCCGACCGCGGCCAGCAGGCCGACCTGCGCCGCGCCGATGATCGTGCCCGACCGCACCGCGACGTCGCCCGGTTGGACATCGTCGCCCGTTCGCCGGACGTAGGCGCCCGAGCGCACGCCACGCAGCACCCTCACCCGGGCATCGCCGCCGTCGGTCCAGCGCAGCGGGAGCACCGCGTCGGCCAGCGTCGGCATCGGGGCGCCGGTCTGGACCCGCGCGGCCTGACGCGGCTGCAGTCTGCTCGGTGTCCGGGCGCCGGCCTCGATCAGTCCCATCACCGGCAGGCTCACTTCGCCGTCGGTCGGCTCGTCCCCGTCTGCCGCGTCGCCGGCTTCGCCGACGCCGAGCACGTCGACGCTGCGGACCGCATACCCGTCGATCGCCGCCTGATCGAATCCGGGCAGCGGACGCTCGGTGACCACTTCCTCGGCGCACATCAACCCCTGCGCCTCGGCTATCGCCACGCGTACCGGCCGCGGCGCCACCGCCGCAGCCGCGACTCGTGCCTGCTGTTCCTCGACCGAACGCACTGCACCCCTATCTATGCGTCGGGGCTCATCAGCAGTCGATCAGCCCCAATCGCTCCACCAACCACCGCCGGAGTTCCGGCCCGTAGTCATCGCGCTTCAACGCAAAGTCAACCGCAGCCTTGAGGTAGCCTCCGGGATTTCCGAGGTCGTGTCGAGAGCCACGGTGCACGACGACGTGCACCGGGTGTCCCTCGTTGATGAGCAACGCGACGGCGTCGGTCAGCTGGATTTCACCGCCCGCGCCGCGCGGAACGCGCCGCAGCGCATCGAAGATGGCCCGGTCCAGCACGTATCGACCGGCCGCGGCGTACGGCGACGGGGCGTCCTCGGCCTTCGGCTTCTCGTACATCCCCTTCACACGCAACACGTTCGGGTTGTTCGTGTCGGAGACGGGTTCGACGTCGAAGACGCCGTAAGCGCTGATCTCGTCGCGTGGCACTTCGATCGCACACAGCACCGAACCACCGCGTTTGGCCCGCACCTTCGACATGGTCTCCAGCACGCCGGTCGGCAACACGAGGTCGTCGGGCAGCAACACCGCGATCGCGTCCTCTTCGGGGCTCAGCTTCGGTTCCACGCAGCTGACCGCGTGGCCGAGGCCCAGCGGCTCGGCCTGCACCACCGACTCGACCTTGATGAGGGCCGGTGCGCGACGCACCTTCTCCAACATCGACTTCTTGCCGCGGGCCTCCAAAGTGCCCTCGAGCACGAGGTCGTCGACGAAATGCGCGACGACCCCGTCCTTGCCCTCGGACGTGATGATGATCAGCCGTTCCGCGCCCGCCTCGGCCGCTTCCGCGGCGACGAGTTCGATGCCCGGTGTGTCGACGACAGGGAGCAGTTCCTTGGGGACCGTTTTGGTGGCCGGCAGGAACCGAGTGCCCAGGCCAGCCGCAGGAACCACCGCCGTGTGGGGGATCGAGACCAGAGGCCGTGTCATCGTTCACACACTAACGTCCATGGGCAGGTTGAACGTTGCGAGGTCGGGCGTGTTGAGACCGATTGGGGAAGATGACGTGAGCGCGACCAAGGCGGAGCTACGGGCCTCGATTCTGGTGGCTCGCCGGGCCCTGCCCGCGCACGAGCACGACACCGAGGCATACGCGTTGACCGAGCATGTGTCGGCACTCGTCTCGACCGAAACGACTGTCTGCGCCTACGTTCCGGTCGGCTCCGAGCCCGGCTCCCCCGAGATGATCGACGCTCTTCACCGGCACGGCGTGCGGGTGCTGCTGCCGGTCGCCTTGTACGACGTCTCGGGTATCCCGCAGCCGTTGCAGTGGGGCGAGTACGTGCCCGGCGAATTGACGGAGGGGCGGTTCGGCCTTCGGGAACCCGGAGGGCCGCGGCTCGAACCGGAGACCATCTCGCTTGCCACGACGTTGTTGATCCCCGCGCTCGCGGTCGATCGCGGCGGTGCGCGGCTGGGCCGCGGTGCCGGCTTCTACGACCGGTCACTGCGGTTGGCATCGCGGTCGGCGCGGCTCGTGGCGGTCGTGCGCGACGACGAACTCGTCGACCGGCTACCCACCGAACCGCACGACGTGTCGATGACCCACGCGCTGACACCGCGGCGCGGGTTTGTGGCCCTCGACCGGGCGGCCGGGCCGGGAATGACGCACGCCACGTAGCGGTTCTAGCACTTGAGTCGGTAGAGTGCTAACAGATCTGACCACCAGGGAGGGGTCCCGTGCCTACGTATTCCTATGCGTGCACCGAGTGCGGCGACAAGTTCGACGCAGTCCAGGCGTTCAGCGACGCCTCGCTGACCACGTGCAAAAAGTGCAACGGCCGGCTGCGCAAGCTGTTCGGGAACGTGGGCGTGGTGTTCAAGGGCAGCGGCTTCTACCGCACCGACAGCCGTGAATCCGCCAAGAGCTCGTCAAACGGCTCCAGCAACGGGTCCAGCTCCTCGGAGTCGAGTTCCTCGTCGGAGAAGACTTCGTCGACAGAGAAGAAAACGTCAGACTCGGCAAGTTCGAGCACCTCTAGCACTTCCTCGAGCTCGTCGGGCTCTCCGGCAGCGGCCGCCGCATCGAGCTGACGCTCGAAGTTATCCACAGGACGGCGAGTACCTCGCCCACCCTCCCGATGCGCTGCCTAACTTGGCCGCATGGGGGACTCACTCAATCTGTCGCCGCTGCATCGGATCACCGAGATCGTGCGGCCCGATTGGACGCGCACGGTGCTTGCCCGCCGCATCGCCGCGGGCGCTCTTGTGGTGCTCGCCGCCGTCGCCGCGGTGCGTCCCGACCCCGATGACCAGCACGTCGACGCCGTCGTCGCCGCGCGCGACCTGAGCCCGGGAAGCGAGCTGACCGCCGACGACGTTCGGCGCGAAAAGCTCGACGCAGCAACGGTTCCCGATGGTGTTCAGACTGATGCCGCCGCGGTCGTGGGCGCCACACTGGCCGGCCCCGTCCGCCGCGGCGAGGCGCTCACCGATGTCCGCCTGCTGACGCCCCGGCTCGCCGAAGCGGCGGCGGGCCCGACTGCGCGCATCGTGCCGCTGTCGCTTGACGAGACCGCGGTGCTCGATCTGATCCGCCCGGGCGATGTGGTCGACGTGCTGGCCGCCGGTGGCGATTCCGACACCCGGCCGCGGGTGGTGGCCAGCGATGCGATCGTCGTGTTGGTGTCTGAAAAGCCCACGGGGACCGGCGCGGGGACTGATCGCGTGGTTCTGGTGGCGCTGCCCGCCCACGCCGCCAACGAGTTGGCCGCCGCGACGCTGGTGGAGACGGTGACGCTCACGCTGCACTGAGGGCGGGCCACTCCACGCCGGGTATTCCTGCCCTGTCCGGTGGCAACGCGGCTAACGTGCGTAGCTGTCGACCACATACCAGGCAGGGAGGATCTAGACACATGTTGAAGGGCTTCAAAGATTTCCTCGCCAGAGGCAACATCGTCGACCTCTCGGTCGCGGTGGTCATCGGTACGGCGTTCACCGGACTGGTCACCAGGTTCACCGACAGCATCATCGAGCCGCTGATCAGCCGCATCGGCGCGGGCGGTGAATCCGACTACGGCATTCTGCGCATCGGCATCGGCGGGGGCCAGACGATAGACCTGAATGTTCTGCTGTCCGCAGTGATCAACTTCATCCTGGTTGCGGCGGTCGTCTACTTCCTCGTCGTGCTGCCCTACAACCGGCTGCGCAAAAAGGGTGAAGTCGAGCAGGCCCAGGACACCGAGCTGACACTGCTCACCGAGATCCGCAACATCCTCGCCGAGACCAACGGATCCTCGGGCGCACACAGCGCAGCCCCCGGCACCGGTCCCGACCCCGACACCGCGAAAACCACGAGCGCCGACAAAACCTGATCGCAACGGAACAGCCCCCGGAGAGTTCCGGGGGCTGTTCGTTGCTCGGGAGAGCGTCTGTCAGTTCATGTTCCACGGCTCGCCGTAGGTGGTGACGCTGTCACCGGCCGACGAGATCAGGCGCGCGAACGGGCGCAACAACACACCACCGGCAGCGCCGGTGACCGTGCCGTGCGCATTGGACACCGCCACACCGCCGTTGGCGCCGGCCACGTCCACCGAAAAGGTCGCGACCTCCTGGATGCCCGGGCCGTTACCGAGATCGGCGCTGATCGACACACCCGGGAACAGGTTAGGGGTGGTCAAGAAGCCCGCGCTCGGGTCGAGGTTCGGCGGCGCCTGATCGAGCAGGATGTTCGGGGTCGTGTAGCTGAAGTTGATGCCCACGCCCAGCGACCAGGGGAAGCCGATCTGATAGCCCAGCTCCAGGGTTCCCTCGAACTCGTCGGCACCCGGGCCGGCCACGATGTACTTCGCGCGGCCACTGTGGAACCACTCACGAGTCAGCCGGTTGCGGTCAAGAGGAAACACACCATTGAGGAACGTGTCCCACTGCTGAATCGTCAGCGTCCGGTCCTTGCCGTCGACCAGACTCAACTCATTGTCCAACCCTGCGTGAGAGGTGCCCGAACTCACGAACAACGACGCGAGGGCTCCGGCTATCGCCAAAACCAGCGCCATCAGCACCCGACTGAATACCTTCATGTTCTCCCTAGCTAGTCGATGCGGACCCCCTGTGGACCCGCAACTGGTGTCAGCCGTAGCTGGCGCTAGCGCCGCACGACGCATGAGTGGCGTTTGAGCAAATGAGAGACCTCATATGCTGCTCTTACGCTTTGCCCATCCGTTGACACGAGGAACATAACGGCGCTGACGGAAACCGGCAACGCGAGCGCGCGGGTTATCGGCACCGCCCAAGCGCGGCCCAATTTGGTTCATGCCGCGAATAAGGCTTGCCACGACCGGATTCCGCACCCATCCCGCGGGTATCGCGGGACTTCAAGCTCGCTGTTTCGGCTGCGCCGATCGTCGCGCCGTGTGCTGCGGCACATCGGACCGCTACGCACGGCGCGGTCACAGTTTCTGTGCTGTAACGCGCAGTGATCAAGATCACTAGCAAAGTGCTTTTGCTGTTTACCTAATGGCAATGTCCGGTTCCACCTGCGGTCAGAAACAAGACAGCCCCCGGAGGGTTCCGGGGGCTGTTCTGTTGCTCGGGAGAGCGTTTGTCAGTTCATGTTCCACGGTTCGCCGTAGGTGGTGACGCTGTCACCGGCCGAGGAGATCAGCCGCGCGAACGGGCGCAACAACACACCACCGGCAGCGCCGGTGACCGTGCCGTGCGCGTTGGACACCGCCACACCACCTTCGGCGCCGGCCACGTCCACCGAGAAGGTCGCGACCTCCTGAATACCCGGACCATTACCGAGATCAGCACTGATCGACGCCCCGGGGAACAGGTTCGGGGTGGTCAAGAAGCCCGCGCTTGGGTCGAGGTTCGGCGGCGCCTGGTCGAGCAGAACGTTGGGGGTGGTGTAGCTGAAGTTGATGCCCACGCCCAGCGACCAGGGGAAGCCGATCTGGTAGCCCAGCTCCAGGGTTCCCTCGAACTCGTCGGCACCCGGGCCGGCCACGATGTACTTCGCGCGGCCACTGTGGAACCACTCACGGGTCAGCCGGTTGCGGTCAAGAGGAAACACCCCATTGAGGAACGTGTCCCACTGCTGAATCGTCAGCGTCCGGTCCTTGCCGTCGACCAGACTCAACTCATTGTCCAGCCCCGCGTGAGAGGTGCCCGAACTCACGAACAACGACGCGAGGGCTCCGGCTATCGCCAAAACCAGCGCCATCAGCACCCGACCGAAAACCTTCATGTTCTCCCTAGCTGTGTCGACGGTCAGCCCCCGGCTCACCGTGCTCTGCAGTTGGTGCCTGGCCCACCTCTAGTCCCAGAGGTCCGAGACCCCCGCGACTCGATGAGAGATCTCACTGTCGCTGTTACGTGCTGTTCATCGTTTGTGACACGAGGAACATAACGGTCGGGCACAAACCCGGCAACGGGAGATCGCCACACGAGCGAGGGACGTTACCGGGGCTGCCGGTTCGCCGCGCGGACACCTCGCGTTCCCGCGCTCGGGCCGTAACCTGGACGTAACGTGAACCGGTCGGTCGGGTTCACCGCAGCAAGCGGCCGCCGCGCTACGGGAGCGGCGTCGACTGGTGGCTCGATGAGTCAATTGTGATGCGGCGGACGATTTTCCCGCATCCAACGCTCGCGCTCGGCGTCGTCGTCGGGAGTCGAGGCGTCGCGCTCAGCGGCGGATATTCCTGGGATGACCTCGCCGAAAACGTTGTCGATTAGATCGCGACCAGGCCTCGACCGGTCACCCACGATGACGTCCAATTGTGACTAAGATCACATTTCCGCGCTTTCCGCTCATGGTCAGATGTCGAGGCTCGACAGCTGGCCGATGATCTGTACCGCGAGCGGATTGAGGGTCGCCATGCCGTCGCGGACCGCCGCGCGGGAGCCGGCAAGGTTGACGACGAGCGTGCTACCCGAGATTCCGGCGAGGCCACGGGAAACACCCGCATCGACCATCCCCGCGGACAACCCCGAGGCGCGCAAGGCCTCCGAGATGCCGAGGAGTTCACGATCGAGAATGTCGCGGGTGGCTTCTGGCGTCACGTCGCGGGGGGTGACACCCGTTCCGCCGACCGACACCACGAGGTCCACCCCGCCGATGACCGCGGTGTTGAGAGCGTTGCGAATCTCGACCTCGTCGGACGACACGACGACGACCCCGTCGACGACGAATCCGGCCTCCGTGAGCAGTTCGGTGACCAGCGGACCGCTGTGGTCCTCCTCGTCGCCGTGTGCGGTGCGGTCGTCGACCACGACGACCAGTGCTCGGCCCACCAACTCCCCTGGCTGCTCCATGACTGCAACCGTATATGCGGCCCGTGACAGCGGCGCGGCCACTCTCAGGGTGCTCACGTCGGTCGGCGTCATCACTGCTGCGCCTTACCCAGCGTGACCTGGACCGACTTCGGCTTGCCCGACGGGTCGAGATACGACAGCGTGACCTTTTCCCCGGGCGCCCTGGACCGGATGGCGGCGACCAGCGCATCGGCGCTGCCGATCACCCGGTCGTCGACCTTGGTGACCACGACCCCGCTGGGTAGCCCCGCCGCGGCAGCAGCGCCACCGTCGGTCACCTCGACGATCCGAGCGCCGTCGATGGACGCGTCGTTACCGACCTGCACGCCCAGCGAGGCGTGCGCCGCGGTGCCGTTCTTGATCAATTCGTCGGCGATCCTCTTGGCCTGGTCCACCGGGATCGCGAAGCCGAGGCCGATTGAACCGCCCTGCGCTTGAGGCCCGGCGTCGGCGCCCAGTGTGGCGATGGCGGAGTTGACGCCGATCAGCTCGCCGTTCATATTGACCAGCGCGCCACCGGAGTTGCCGGGGTTGATGGCGGCATCGGTCTGGATCGCGTCCAAGACGGTGTTCTGGTTCCGAGCGTCGCCGCTGGCGGCGACCGGACGGTTCAGCGCGCTGATGATCCCGGTCGTGACGGTGCCCTCGAGGCCGAGCGGTGAACCGACGGCGACCACGTCCTGACCCACCTGCAGGTTGGCCGACGAACCGATGGTGATGGGGGTGAGGTCGGAGACGCCCTGAGCCTTCACCACGGCGATGTCGCTACTCGGGTCGGTGCCCATGACGGTGAACGGGGCGCTGCGACCGTTCGAGAAGGTCACCTTGGTCTGGGCCCCGCCCGGGCCCGCTGAGGGGCCACTGGGGCCGCCGGGACCGCCCTGGGCCGCCGACACCACGTGATTGTTGGTCAGGATCAATCCGTCGGAGGACAGGATGATGCCCGACCCCTCTTCGGATGCCCGCCCCATATCCGTCTCGAGCTTGACGACGCTCGGAACCACCTTCGCCGCGACTTGCTCCACCGAACCCACCGGCAGGCTGGCAGCGGGCACACTGGGCGCCGCGCCGTCGATCGATGACGATGCCGAGGGCCGGTCGGGCTGCGCCAGCAGCGCCACCCCGCCGCCGATGCCGGCCGACACGACCGCTACGGCAAGCGCTCCAGCCGTCAATGCCCCTGCGCGGGAACGCTTTTGCCGCGGCTGACCGGGCAGCGGCTGAGCCGCGCCGCGGTAGGGATCGTAAGGCGCACGGAACTGTTGCTGAGTCGGATGCTGGTGAGCCACCTGATGCTGCGTCGCATAGCGCCAGTCGTAGGGCTGCTGCTGGTACGGGCCGGGGCGCTGGGCGCCACCAGGGTAGCCGGGCGTCCCATGCTCAGCGCCCATCGGCCGGCGGCCGGGCGGCGGGGGCGGCGAATACCTCGGGTGGTTCGTCATGTCGCTCGGGCTCTTCCTTTTCCCTCGTTCTTTGCGTGTTCCGACCAAATGGACAACGTTCGACTCAGGTCAACAGTGCCCCGCCGGGCTGAGAATCCACTTAGAGAACGTTCGGTTGATACCCAAACCTCGCTCCCCCATTCCCGCCGCTGACAATCATCGTTGACATTGGTCCCCGCGCCGGGCTACTCGGCAGGGGCGTGTCGGGGAACGACCCACTCGGCGGCGTGCTCATGCGCGGACCGCCCCGGCAGTACCACATGCATCGATGTACCGGGTGGTTGCCCGCCCCCAACGGTGTCTTCGATTCGCAGCGAACCGCCGTGTTTGAGCACGACCTGCTTCACGATCGCCAATCCGAGGCCCGAGCCCGACATCGCCCGGGCCGTTGCGGACCGGTAGAACCGCTCGAACACGAGCGGACGCTCCTGGGGAGGAATGCCGGGGCCGTAGTCGGAGACCACCAACTCGGCGTTCATCGCGTCGATCTGCATCAGTCGGACCGTCACCAGGCCGCCGGGAGGGCTCCATTTCGCGGCATTGTCGAGCAGGTTGAGCACGGCGCGCGCCAAGCCAGCCGAGTCGCCGTAAACCAGCCATGGTGTGGTCGTCGCCTCGAACTCGATGTCGTTGCGGCGGCGGCGAACTCGTTCCAGCGACCGGTCCACGATCTCGGCGACGTCGACGGTCTCGTGCACGGTGACACCCGCGTCGTCGCGCGTCAGGTCCACCAGATCACCCACCAGTGTGGACAATTCCTCGATCTGGGCGATCACGTCGGCCCGCAGTTCGGCCATCTCGTCCTCCGGCAACCGCGGCGCACCGGGTGCCATCGACGCCATCAACAGTTCGACGTTCGTGCGCAATGACGTCAGCGGGGTGCGCAGCTCATGGCCGGCATCCGTCACGAGGCGGGCCTGGCGTTCGCGCGACTCCGCCAGCGCGCGCAACATCATGTTGAACGCCTCGGTGAGACGGGCGAGTTCGTCGCTGCCGAACACCGGTATAGGCCGCAGGTCATCGGTGCGCGCGACGCGCTCGGCGGCCTGGGTCAACCGCGCCACAGGACGTAGGCCCGCACGCGCGACGGCACCACCCGCGATCGCGGCAACCGCAACCCCGATCCCGCCGACGATGATCAGCACGGTGCTCAACCGTCGGAGCAGCGCGGCGGTGGGAACCATGCTCTTGGAGATCAACAGCGAGCTGTCGTTGGACAGGTGCATCGCGAGCACCCGCTGATGATCGACGGTGCGCAGCGACATGATCAGATCCCCTCGCAGGACGGCCTTTTCGGGCTCGCCCAGCGGCAGCGTCTGCCCCTGTTGGTTGGCCGTGAAGATCGCTCGGCCGGGGATCACCAGCATCGCGTTGACGTCCGAGTACGCGGTGCCCTCGATGGCCTTACTCGGATCGGCTTGCAGCGAGCCGCTTTCCATGAGCAACCGCGCCCGGTTGCGCAGTTGGTTGTCGACGTCGTCGTACAACGCGCGCGACACCACCGCCCAGACCGCCACCGTGGTGAGGACGACGACCATCGCCACCATCGACATCGCCAGCAGCATCACGCGCCACCGCAGCGACACCGAACTGGTTCTCGACGGCGGTCGAGGCGATTCGGGTTGGGGCACAGCCCCGTAATTCGGAACAGACATCAGGGAGGTGTTTCGCGCAGCACATAACCCACTCCGCGTACGGTGTGGATCAGTCGCGGCTCTCCTTCGGCTTCGGTTTTGCGGCGCAGGTAACCGACGTACACCTCGAGGGCATTACCGGACGTCGGAAAGTCGAAGCCCCACACCTCTTCGAGGATGCGACTGCGCGTCAGCACCCGGCGCGGATTGGCGATCAGCATCTCGAGAAGCGCGAATTCGGTGCGGGTCAGGCTGATCTGGCGTTGCCCCCTGGTGACCTCGCGGGTGACAGGATCGAGCGTCAGATCGGAGAAGGTCATCGCGGCCGACTCCACGCCGTCGTCGGGGCCGGTGCGACGCAACAGCGCCCGCATCCGGGCCAACAACTCTTCGAGCGCGAACGGCTTGGGCAGGTAGTCGTCGGCTCCGGCGTCGAGACCCGCGACCCGTTCGGAAACCGAATCGCGCGCCGTCAGCACGAGGATCGGCAGGTCGTCACCGGTGCTGCGGAGCTGACGGCACACCTCGAGGCCGTCCAGGCGCGGCATCATCACATCGAGCACCAGGGCATCGGGCCGATCGCTGGCGATTCGTTCCAGCGCCTCGACGCCGTCCCCGGCCAGTTCTACTGAGTATCCGTTGAATGAGAGCGAACGGCGCAACGACTCGCGCACCGCGCGATCGTCGTCGACGACAAGTATGCGCACAGCCACAGTGTCAACCCCCTGTCTGAGAGTGACCTGAGAGGCGCGCCGGGACCCGGTGCGCCCGGCGCCGGGTTAGCGGCGGTCGAGGTCGATCAGGCCGAGGCGGGCGGCCTTGAGCAGCCGGCGCGGCACTTTGTGCTGCTGACCGGCGACGTTGACGCCCACGAGCTCCGTGCGCTTGGCCTTCCACTGCGCGCGCCGGCTACGGGTGTTCGCGCGCGACATCCTGCGCTTGGGCACAGCCATGGTCGAGATCTCCTCTTGAGGGGGTAAGTCTGGCGCCGCGCGCGCGGTGAGGCGCCCGGCAAGTGTCTTTCAGGATAGCCAACGACCTGCGTAGCCTCCAAAACAGCGGAAGTCGATGCCCCGAACCTTGACGCGGTACCGCTGGTCATCGTTAACCTACCGGTTGGTTGGCAGCGTCCGCGACGAAGGGAGCCCGCGTGATCTCTGCACGTGGTCCGGTCCGGATCGGCAACTGCTCGGGGTTCTACGGCGACCGGCTCGCGGCCATGCGCGAAATGCTCACCGGCGGCGATCTCGACTACCTGACCGGCGATTATCTCGCCGAGCTGACGATGCTGATCCTGGCGCGCGACCGCGCCAAGTCGGCTGACCGCGGCTACGCCAAGACGTTCCTGGCCCAACTCGAGGAGTGCCTCGGTCTGGCACTCGACCGGGGTGTGCGCATCGTCACCAACGCCGGCGGGCTCAACCCGGCCGGGCTCGCCGACGCGGTGCGGGCGCTCGCAGACCGGTTGGGATTGACGGTCAACGTGGCACACGTCGAGGGTGACGACCTGCTCGGGCGCGCGGACGAGTTCGGCTTCGGCTCGGTCCTGGCGGCTAATGCTTACCTGGGCGCCTGGGGCATCGCCGAGTGCCTCGACTCCGGCGCCGACGTGGTGGTTACCGGGCGCGTGACCGACGCATCCGTGACCGTCGGGCCGGCCGCCGCACACCACGGGTGGGATCGCACCGACTACGACCGGCTCGCCGGCGCGGTCGCGGCCGGACATGTCATCGAATGCGGCGCCCAGGCCACCGGCGGCAACTACGCGTTCTTCGTCCGCGACTTTCCCGATCTCGGCGCTTTGACCCGGCCGGGGTTTCCGCTCGCCGAGATCCATTCGGACGGCTCCTCGGTCATCACCAAACACCCGGGCACCGACGGCGCGGTCACCGTCGACACCGTCACAGCACAACTGCTGTACGAGATCGGCGGGGCGCGCTACGCCAACCCCGACGCGACGCTGCGCGTCGACAACATCGAGCTGTCCGGCGACGGACCGGACCGGGTGCGGATCTCCGGTGTGCGCGGTGAGCCGCCGCCGCCCACGCTGAAGGTCTCGCTCAACAGCATCGGCGGATTCCGCAACGAGATGACGCTCGTGCTGACGGGCCTCGACATCGAGGCCAAGGCGGCGTTGGTACGGCGCCAACTCGAGGCGGCCCTGACGGTCAAACCGGCCCAGCTCGAGTGGACCCTGGCGCGCACCGACCACCTCGACGCGGACACGGAAGAAGCCGCGAGCGCCCTGTTGCGCTGCGTGGTCCGTGACCCCGATCCTGAAAACGTGGGTCGCCAGTTCTCCTCCGCGGCAGTCGAACTCGCGTTGGCGAGCTATCCGGGCTTCCACGCCACCAGCCCGCCCTCGCAAGGGCAGGTCTACGGCGTGTTCAAGCCGGCCTACGTCGCTGCCGCCGAGGTGCCCCACGTCGCGGTGCACGCCGACGGTTCCCGTGTCGACATACCGCCCGCGGGGGAAACTCTGGATCTGGCGCCCGTGCCGCCGGCCGCCCTCCCCGAGCCGACTCCGTTCGGCGAGACGAGACGCGAGCCTCTCGGCCTCATTGCCGGCGCCCGCAGCGGGGACAAGGGCGGCAGCGCGAACATCGGCGTGTGGGTGAGGACCGACCGGCAGTGGCGGTGGCTCTCGCACATGCTGACTATCGACAAGTTGCGCGAACTCCTGCCCGAGACAGCGGATCTGCCGGTCTCGCGCTACGTGCTGCCCAACCTCCGCGCGGTCAACTTCGTCATCGAAGACATCCTCGGCGAGGGTGTCGCCTACCAGGCACGGTTCGATCCGCAGGCGAAGGGGCTCGGCGAATGGCTGCGCAGCAGGATCGTCGATATCCCAGAGGAGCTGTTGGCGTGAGCATTTGGCACACTCCCGAACGCGAACAACTGCGCAAGACCGTGCGGACGTTCGTCGAGCGTGCGGTGCTCCCCCACGTCGACGAGTGGGAAAGCCGTGGTGAACTGCCGCGCGACCTGCACCTCAAGGCCGGCCAGGCCGGCCTGCTGGGCGCCGGTTTCCCCGAGGCGGTCGGCGGGGGCGGCGGCGACGGGGTCGACGCGGTGGTGATCTGCGAGGAGATGCACTACGCCGGCTCACCCGGTGGAGTGTTCGCCTCGCTGTTTACCTCGGGAATTGCGGTGCCGCACATGATCGCTTCGGGCGACGAGCGGTTCATCGACACGTATGTGCGGCCCACTCTGCTTGGTGAGAAGATCGGCAGCCTCGCCATCACCGAACCGGGCGGCGGCTCGGACGTCGGACACCTGACCACCCGCGCAGATCGCGACGGCGAGGACTACATCATCAACGGCGCCAAGACGTACATCACGTCGGGTGTGCGCGCCGACTACGTCGTGACCGCGGTGCGCACCGGCGGGCCGGGCGCGGCTGGAATCTCGTTGATTGTCGTGGACAAGGGGACTCCCGGATTTCAAGTCACCCGCAAGCTCGACAAGATGGGCTGGCGCTCCTCGGATACCGCCGAACTGTCCTACACCGACGTTCGGGTCCCCGCCGCCAACCTCGTCGGCTCGGAGAACTCGGGCTTCCTGCAGATCGCGGCGGCGTTCGTCTCCGAACGGGTCGGACTCGCCGCGCAGGCCTACGCCGGCGCGCAACGCTGCCTCGACCTCACCGTCGAGTGGTGCCGAAACCGGGAAACCTTCGGCCGCCCGCTGATCTCACGACAGCAGGTCCAAAACACGCTGGCCGAGATGGCGCGGCGGATCGACGTGGCACGGGTGTACACCCGCCACGTCGTCGAACGGCAGATTCATGGCGAGACCAACCTGATCGCCGAAGTGTGCTTCGCCAAGAACACCGCCGTCGAGGCCGGCGAATGGGTGGCCAACCAGGCCGTCCAACTGTTCGGCGGCATGGGCTACATGGCCGAGTCCGAGGTCGAACGTCAGTACCGCGACATGCGGATCCTCGGGATCGGTGGCGGCACAACCGAAATACTCACCTCCCTGGCCGCCAAGACGTTGGGATTCCAATCATGACCGCTCTTCGATCCACGCTCGACGCCGCGTCGCCCACGTTCGGTGAGGCGGCGGCCGCGATGACCGCCAAGATCGCCGAGCTCGACACCGAACACGCCAAAGCGCTGGCAGGCG
Source organism: Mycobacterium neumannii (assembly GCF_002245615.1). Taxonomy (NCBI): domain Bacteria; kingdom Bacillati; phylum Actinomycetota; class Actinomycetes; order Mycobacteriales; family Mycobacteriaceae; genus Mycobacterium; species Mycobacterium neumannii. Next base: position 316,937 of record NZ_NKCO01000004.1, read on the forward strand.
GCGGCGAGAAGTATGTGCAGCGGCACCACGACCGCGGCAAGCTGACCGCCCGCGAGCGCATCGAGCTGCTGATCGACCCCGACTCACCGTTTCTGGAGTTGAGCCCGCTCGCCGCGTGGGGCAGCGACTTCACCGTCGGCGCCAGCGTGGTCACCGGCATCGGCGCGGTCGAGGGCGTCGAATGCTTGCTCGTCGCCAACGATCCCACCGTCAAGGGCGGCACCAGCAACCCGTGGACGCTGAAGAAGATCCTGCGCGCCAACCAGATTGCGTTACAGAACCGGCTGCCGCTGATCTCTCTGGTGGAGTCCGGTGGGGCGGACCTGCCGACACAGAAGGAGATCTTCATCCCCGGCGGGCAGATGTTCCGCGACCTGACCAGGTTGTCCGCGGCCGGCATTCCGACCGTCGCCCTGGTGTTCGGCAACTCGACCGCAGGTGGAGCCTACATCCCCGGCATGTCCGACCACGTCGTGATGATCAAGGAGCGGTCCAAGGTGTTTCTGGCCGGGCCGCCGTTGGTGAAGATGGCCACCGGCGAAGAAGCCGACGACGAGTCTCTCGGTGGAGCCGAAATGCATGCCCGCACCTCGGGTCTGGCCGACTACTTCGCGCTCGACGAGGCCGACGCCATCCGCATCGGACGGCGCGTCGTCGCCCGGCTGAACTGGGACAAGCGAGGCCCGAAGCCCGCACCGGTCGTCGAACCCCTCTACGACGCCGAAGAACTGGTCGGCATCGTGCCCCCGGATCTGCGCATCCCGTTCGATCCGCGCGATGTGATCGCCCGCGTCGTCGACGGGTCGGAATTCGACGAGTTCAAGCCGATGTACGGCTCGTCACTGGTGACAGGGTGGGCCAGGCTCTACGGCTACCCGATCGGCATCCTGGCCAACGCGCGCGGCGTCTTGTTCAGCGAGGAGTCGCAGAAGGCCACTCAGTTCATCCAGTTGGCGAACCGCTCGAACACCCCACTGTTGTTCCTGCACAACACGACCGGATACATGGTCGGCCGCAAGTACGAGGAAGGCGGCATGATCAAGCACGGCTCGATGATGATCAACGCCGTATCAAACTCGACCGTGCCGCACATCTCGCTGCTGATCGGAGCCTCGTACGGCGCGGGTCACTACGGAATGTGCGGCCGCGCGTACGACCCGCGGTTCCTGTTCGCCTGGCCCAGCGCCAAATCCGCGGTGATGGGCGGAACACAGCTGGCGGGAGTGCTGTCGATCGTCAGCCGCGCTGCCGCCGAGGCCCGCGGCCAGGCCGTGGACGAGGACGCCGATGCCGCGCTGCGGGCCGCGGTCGAAGCGCAGATCGACGCCGAGTCGCTTCCGATGTTCCTGTCGGGCAGGCTCTACGACGACGGAGTGATCGATCCCCGCGACACGCGCACCGTCCTTGGAATGTGTCTGTCCGCCATTGCCACTGGCCCGATCGAGGGGACGTCGAACTTCGGCGTCTTCCGGATGTGAGCGCGATGTCCTCGTCCCCCGAAACTGAACTTATGCGCTATATCTCCCGGATGTCTCGATCACATCCTCAGACTCGGCGCGGGAGAAGCACATGATCACTCGAGTTCTGGTCGCCAACCGCGGTGAGATCGCCCGTCGGGTGTTCGCGACATGCACGAGACTCGGCATCGGCACGGTCGCCGTCTACACCGACCCCGACGAGCACTCCCCGCATGTCGGCGAGGCCGACGCGCGGGTACGCCTGAGCGGCCGCACCGGATACCTCGACGCCGATCAGCTGATCGCCGCGGCTGCGGCTTCAGGCGCCGACGCCGTCCACCCCGGATACGGATTCTTGTCGGAGAACGCCGAATTCGCGCGCGCGGTAGGTGAGGCGGGTCTGACGTGGATCGGGCCGCCACCCGCAGCGGTGGCCGCGATGGGCAGCAAGATCGAGGCGAAGAAGATGATGGCCGCCGCGGGTGTCCCCGTACTCGACGAGCTGGACCCCGACGGCGTGACCTCCGACCAATTACCCGTGTTGATCAAGGCTTCGGCGGGCGGCGGGGGCCGCGGTATGCGCGTGGTGCGTGAGTTGTCGGAGTTGCCGGGCCAAGTCGAAGCCGCCCGCAGGGAGGCGGCATCCGCATTCGGTGACCCGACGGTGTTCTGCGAGCGCTACCTGGCCAGCGGCCACCATGTCGAGGTCCAGGTGCTCGCTGACCAACACGGCACCGTCTGGGCGGTCGGTGAACGCGAGTGCTCGATCCAGCGGCGCCACCAGAAAATCATCGAAGAGGCGCCCTCGCCACTCGTCGAGCGCACACCAGGCATGCGCGCCAAGCTGTTCGATGCCGCGCGGCTGGCCGCGACCGCGATCGGCTATACCGGAGCGGGCACCGTGGAGTTCATGGCCGACGCGTTCGGCGACTTCTACTTCCTCGAGATGAACACCCGGCTGCAGGTCGAACACCCGGTGACCGAAGAGACCACCGGCCTGGATCTGGTCGAGCTGCAATTGCTTGTCGCCGACGGGGGCAGGCTCGACGCCGAACCGCCGCCGTCACGGGGCCATGCCATCGAGGCGCGCCTCTACGCCGAGGATCCGGCGAAGGGCTGGCAGCCGCAGGCGGGCACCGTGCACCGGTTCGAGGTCCCGGCCAACGTCCGGGTGGATTCCGGGGTGGTCGACGGATCGGTGGTGTCGATCTTCTACGACCCGATGCTGGCCAAGGTGATCTCCTATGCGCCTCACCGTCGCCAGGCGGCCACCATCCTCGCCGATGCACTGTCGCGCAGTCGCATTCACGGCGTGCGCACCAACCGCGATCTGCTGGTCAACGTGCTTCGTCATCCGGCGTTCCTCGACGGCGCCACCGACACCGCGTTCTTCGACACCCACGGGCTGGGAGCATTGTCGGCACCGCTCACCGACGACCGCACGGTGGCGTTGTCGGCAGTTGCCGCCGCCCTGGCCGATGCGGCCGCGAACCGCAGCGCTGCGACGGCATTCGCGGCCGCCCCCAGCGGTTGGCGAAATCTGGTGTCGGGCCACCAGATCAAGCGGTACGCGGACACCGGCGGCACCGAGCACGACGTCCGATACCGGTTCACCCGCTCGGGTCTCGAGTTGCCCGGCCACGACGACGTGTCGCTCCTTTCGGCATCACCGACGCGGGTCGTGCTGACCGTGGCGGGCGTGGACCGACCGTTCGAAGTGGCGCGCTACGGCCAGGACATGTTCGTCGACTCACCCTCGGGCCCGGTGCATCTCATCGCCAGACCGCGGTTCGGGGACCCCGACGACGCCGTCGCACACGGCTCGTTGTTGGCGCCGATGCCCGGTTCGGTGCTGCGCGTCGGCGCCGCGGCCGGCGACACCGTCACCGCAGGCCAACCGCTGGTGTGGCTGGAAGCCATGAAGATGGAGCACACCGTCACCGCACCCAGCGACGGTGTGGTCGCCGAACTCAACGTCGAACCCGGTCAGCAAGTCGACGTCGGCTTCGTCATCGCCCGAGTCGTCGCCCGATCCGAAGGAGAACAGTGAGCAGTTTCGTCGAGACCGAAGAGCAGCAGGCGTTACGCAAGTCGGTCGCCGCGATGGCCGCGAACTTCGGCCAGGACTACTACCTGGAGAAGGCGCGCGCCGACGAACACACCGACGAGTTATGGTTGGAGGCAGGTAAACTCGGGTTCATCGGGGTGAACTTGCCCGAAGAGTACGGTGGCGGCGGCGCAGGCATGTATGAGCTGTCGATCGTGATGGAGGAGATGTCGGCGGCGGGCTGCCCGCTGTTGCTGATGGTCGTTTCGCCCGCGATCAACGGCACCATCATCGCCAAGTTCGGCACCGACGACCAGAAGAAGCGTTGGCTGCCCGGCATCGCCGACGGGTCGATCACTATGGCGTTCGCGATCACCGAACCCGACGCCGGCTCCAACAGCCACCGCATCACCACCACCGCGCGCCGCGACGGCGCCGACTGGATCCTGTCCGGCCAGAAGGTGTACATCTCCGGCGTCGATCAAGCGCAGGCGGTGCTCGTCGTCGGCCGTGCCTATAAAGAGGGAGCCCACAAATCCGAATCTCTTCGCCCGGCGCTGTTCATCGTGCCGACCGACACAAAAGGGTTGAGCGCGACCAAGATCGAGATGGAACTGGTCAGCCCGGAGAACCAGTTCCAGCTCTTCCTCGACGAGGTCCGGCTGCCCGCCGACGCGTTGGTCGGCTCCGAGGACGCCGCGATCGCGCAGCTGTTCGCCGGCTTGAACCCCGAGCGCATCATGGGCGCCGCGAGCGCGGTCGGCATGGGCCGGTTCGCGATCAACAAAGCCGTCGACTACGTCAAGACCCGTCAAGTCTGGAAGACACCGATCGGCGCTCACCAGGGGCTGTCACACCCGTTGGCGCAGAACCATATCGAGATCGAACTGGCGAAGCTGATGATGCAGAAGGCGGCATCGCTCTACGACGCGGGAGACGACGTCGGTGCCGCCGAGGCGGCGAACATGGCCAAGTACGCCGCAGGTGAGGCCTCGGTGCGCGCGGTCGATCAAGCGGTGCAGTCGATGGGCGGCAACGGCCTGACCAAGGAGTACGGCATCGCCGCCGCGGTCACGGCGTCGAAGCTCGCCCGCATCGCGCCGGTCAGCCGGGAGATGATCCTGAACTTCATCGCGCAGACCTCGCTCGGGCTGCCCCGTTCCTACTGATGGGGCCGCACTGATGAGCGCACTGGTCGGTTATGCGGTCGACGGGGCCGTCGCCCAACTCACCCTCGATTCACCGGACAACCGCAACGCCTTGTCGACCGCGCTGGTCGAACAGCTGCACCAGGGCTTCACCGACGCCGTCGCCGATGCCGACGTGCGGGTCGTCGTACTGGGTCATACCGGCGGGACATTCTGTGCGGGAGCCGATCTCAGTGAAGCCGCGGGGCGGGACCCGGGTGACCTGGCCGTCGACCGAGCCCGTGAGATGACCCGGCTGCTGCGCCGCATCCTCGAGCTGCCGGTCCCGGTGGTGGGCGCCATCGACGGGCACGTCCGCGCCGGCGGGCTCGGGCTGGTCGGCGCATGCGACATCGTGGTGGCCGGCCGCCGAAGCACGTTCGCGCTGACCGAAGCACGCATCGGTGTCGCGCCCTCGATCATCTCGCTGACCCTGCTACCCAGGATGACCAGTCGCGCGGCGAGCCGCTACTTCGTCACCGGCGAGAAGTTCGGAGCCGCGGAGGCGGCCGACATGGGGCTGATCACGATCGCCTCCGACGATGTCGATGCCACCGTCGCCGAACTGACCGCCGCGATCGGCAAGGCGTCGCCGCAGGGGTTGGCGACCTCGAAGGCGTTGGTCACAGCGCCCATCCTGGAATCCTTCGACCGTCGCGCCGAAGAGCTCACCGCGCAGAGCGCCCAGTTGTTCGTCTCCGAGGAGGCCCGCGAAGGCATGCTCGCTTTCCTCGAGAAGCGCCAGCCGAGGTGGGCCAGCTCCGCCGAGTCCTAGGGCACCGCCGACTGTTCGGACGGCGGTGGCGGCGGCTGATCTGACAAGCGGTTGTCGCGCTTGGCTTTCCACCGCGTCGGGAGCCGCTCGATCGCCTCGCCGGGAACGAACGCCAAGTACAGCACGAACATCGCGACGCTGAAGAACGCGACGTTCAGGTTGACCATGATCGCCAGGTGCATCACCACGCCCGCCCCCAGCACCCAGTACCGCCAGCGTCTGCTCCAGACGAGGATCGCCAGCGCCACTTCGATCAACAGGGTGCCCCACGCGATGAGGTTCACCAGAATCGCGTTGGCCGCCAACCACTCCGGAGCAGGCAACAGCGCCCATCGGCCGTCGGTCCCCCATGCGTAGAAGACCGCGGAGCCGTCCACCCAGCTCTTGTTCGCCAGCTTCGCCTGGACGGTCACCAGGTAGATGATCGACAGCTGGATCTGCAGCAGCCGAACCGGCCATACCGCCCTGGTCTGCGCAGACCAGAACGCACCGGCGAGCCGTCGCTGGTCCAGCGACAACGCCGCACCGCACGAGGAAAGCGCCAGAACCAATGCGGTGACGGTGAGGATCGAGTCCCCGGCGTTGAAGAAATGCTCACCGCGTCGCAGAAACGACTGCAGCAGAACGAAAACGAGGACCGCCGCCACCCGGCTGTGCCAACCGACAGTCATCGCGACGGCGGCCACCAGCAGCACCACCCACCCGACGAGAAGCGCATTGTCGCCCGGCCATATCTGGAAGACGCTCCACTGGAAGTTCACCCGGGGATGCTCGGGCTCCACCCCTTGACTTCCGAAGACGCCGAGAAGATCTGGGATCAGCGTCAGGCACCAGGCGACGATGACGAGACCGAACCCGATCCGCACGAGACCCAGCGGGTAGGCGGGCCGAGCGGTGAAGAAAAAGGCGTTCCAGCGGTCGGCGGCGGAACCCCACGCCGACCGGACTCGATCCCCGGCGGTCATCGCGCGCCCACCAGAACCTCTTGGTAGAGGAGTTTGGAGGCGACGGGACGCCGGGTCTCGGCCGACTCCTCACCCGGCGCCGTCAACGTCTCGGTGTGCAGCAGCATCGTGACGCCGACGGCCTTGTCGTTCGGCCGACTCACCTCGCGGACCACCCAGTGGGCCAGCTGCCGCCGGAAGTCGGAGTCCAGAAGGGCGGCATACCTGAGCAGCAGCCAACGGTCCCACCACCCGACGCCGCTGGCGCCAGGCTCGAACGTCCACACCCGGGTCTGACCGTCAGCGAAGCGCACCTGCACCTCGACGGAGTCTTGGCGCCTGCTCGGGTTGGCATACATCGCCCAACTCTGGTCGAGCGCGGCGGGCACCGCGATCGGCTCGACGACGGGAAGCAGTTCACGCTTGATCGGCGAGTCGGGCAGGTTGCATACGATTCCGACGACCACGAAGACCACGATGCCGACACTGATGACCACCCTGCCCACGGGCGAGCTCTCGAACCGCTGTTGCAGAGTGTTCAAGCCGCCAAGGCGAGAGCTGCGCTCCTGCTGCTCCTGCTGGTCTGGCGTCACGGTTCTCGCCTCTCGTCGGGAACACCCTAATTCACCGTGTGATTCTCGCTGTGTCGGCGCGTCTGCGCAGAACTCGGCGTCCCCGAAGGGCTTGACCGCGGGCATAGTGTGAGGCTGATGTCACGTACGGTTCTCGTCACCGGGGCAACGGGCACACTGGGCCACCGCGTGGTACCGGAGGCGATCGACGCCGGCCACGACGTTCGGGCGCTGAGCCGCAAAAGCCATGTGGGATACACCGGCGTGCACTGGGCCCAGGCCGACCTGCTGACGGGTGCGGGCCTAGACGCGGCGGTCGACGGTATCGAGGTCGTGGTCAACTGCGCGACGCAACCAATCGGCGACAAGGACGTCACGGCGATGCGCAACCTCGTCGCATCGGCCCGCCGGGCCGGCGTCGCGCACATCGTGCACGTGTCGATCGTCGGCATCGACCGCATTCCGCTGCCGTACTACCGCACGAAGCTGCGCGCCGAACAGGTCCTCGAGGCGTCCGGCGTCGGCCACACGGTGCTGCGGGCGACACAGTTCCACGACCTGATCCACACGATCTTCGCGCTGCAGCGGTACTCCCCCGTGATGTGGACGTTTCGCGGGGTTCGGTTTCAGCCCATCGACACCGCCGACGTCGCGGCTCGGCTGGTGGAACTGGTCGGCACCGAACCGGCGGGCCGGGCGCCCGACGTCGGTGGGCCCGAGGTGCACACCCACCCGGAGTTGGCGCGCATGTATCTCGAGGCCACGGCGAGCCGGCGCCGGACCCTAGCGGTGCCCGTGCCTGGACGAATCGGGAACGCATTGCGGTCGGGCGCCAACCTGGTTCCGCAGAACCGGACGGGCGTGCTCGGGTTCGCCGAATTTCTGGCAGCCGGGCAATAAGTTCGCCCATCTAGATTCTTCGCCCTCGCGAGTCAGGCCACAGTTTGGCCTACTTGCTTGCATGTGCCACGGTTCGTCGTACGCTCGTATCCGATGAGCAATCCAGCGTCGCGGAGCGGTCCGATGCGTGCTGCTGACACCGATCGAATTCAGGTGGCACAGCTGCTCACTGATGCCGCCGCCCAGGGCCGACTTCAACTCAATGAGTACGAGGACCGTCTGACCAGGGCGTATGCCGCGCAGACGTACGACGAGCTGGACCGTTTGTCGGCTGACCTGCCCGGCGCGATCACCCGGGGGCGCAGCGGCGGCCCGTGCCGGCCTGCGCCGTCGACGATGCTGCTGGCGATCATGAGCGGCTTCGAGCGCCGCGGTCGCTGGAACGTGCCGAGGCGGATGACCACGTTCGCCCTCTTCGGCGGCGGAGTGGTGGATTTGCGGTACGCCGACTTCGGTCAAGTCCAGGGACGTGGTGTACGACGTCGTCGGGTGATTCTTCGAGGTGATGGTTCAGGCGGTCAGTGCCGCCGGCGTGGCCTCCTGTTCGCTCGGGGTGTCGTTGACGGCACGTGATTTGCTC